>CALVKN010000075.1 GCA_944332715.1 uncultured Bacilli bacterium | reverse complement strand
ATGTTATTCTTGATATAAGTAATTTATCATGGAATGATAAATTATTTATAATTAATAACGCTTTAGAAGAAACAAAATTTTTAGATAGTTATACTTGTAATGAAATATTAAGTAAAAAAGAAATAAAAAATATATATTATATAATAAATGAATTAGTTAAAAACTTAAAAGATCTATCACCATTAGAACAAATATATTTTATATATAGTTCTCTTAAAAACCGACCATATTTAAGAGAAAAAGAGAGTGAACCGCCAGTTACAAGCCGGAGCCTAAACCATGTACTATATAATAAACCTATCGTTTGTCTTGGCTATGTTAACTTTTTTGCGGCTTTATGTAATGCCCTAGGCATAAACACAAAACCAATATTTTGGAAAAATATTAATAATCATGTTAGTAATATGTGTTTTATTAATGATACTAAATATAATGTAACTGGAATATTAGCAACAGATGTTACTTGGGATGCTTTAGGAAAAAATACTTTAAAACACTTTTTAAATCCCTTAATAATTGAAGAAACAGAAAAGAAATCTAGAGGTTTTGAAGTATCTTCCAAGTATAATATCTATTATAAATTACTGGAAAAATATAGGGAGTATTTACTACTTAGTGATAATGATGAAATTATAGCCAAAAGAGAAGAATTGATAGAATATATTAATGAAATCTATAAAATATTAAATATTGATAAAAGTGTAAGTTATTTATGTGATTTATTTGCAGAAATAAATCACATAATAGCTTTAACTAATGTAACTATTAGTCCAATTATTTTACAAAATATTATAATGAATATGGAAAATTTAGATAATGATACTTGCTTAAGTTTACTTGAAACAAGTTATCATTATATATCTTTAAATAATACAGACAAATTAATAGTAAGGGGGTTTTTAAATGGAAGTAGCAGTAATAGTAGATAAGAATATAACAAATATTTCTATTAATATTAATTATTATAAAGGAAAATATATAATTGAATTATTATTTCCAAGTAAAGAAGATTATTTAAAATTTTTAAATGAAGGAGTTATAAAAAAAGAATATTTCATGGATATTGCAGATAATGGTCTAGAATATTTAAAAAATAATCTTAAAACATTTAAAGAATTATTATATAGTACTAAAATAACATATGTAATAAGACATATTTCTGATTTAGTAGATATTACAGGAAAAGATGAGTTTATACTTGATATTAGCAATTTATCATGGAATGATAAATTGCTGATAATTAATAAATTAGCTAGCAGCAATACTTGTTTTTTAGATGATTATTCTTTAGATGAAGTGTTATCTTTAAAAGAAATTAAATGTATATATGAAATTATTAATAATATTGCTGCTAGCCTAATAAATAAATCACCATTAGAACAAATATATAGTGTTTATAATTTATTAAAACAAAGACCATATATCAAAGGATGCGAAGACAATGTATATGAAAGTAGAAGTTTAAATCAAATACTATATAATCCAGAGATTGTATGTTTAGGCTATGTTAATTTTTCAAAAGCCATAACTGATGCTCTAGGTTTAAAATCAACCAAAGTTTCTTGGAGAGATTTTGATGGAGGACACTCTACATCTATGTATTTTATCAATGATCCTAAATATAATGTTTCAGGTATATATGCTCTAGATATAACAGCAGATGCCGAAAAATATAATAGTATTAAGCATTTTCTATATCCAATGGATATAGCAATAAAAGAAATGGAACATTTTGGATTTAGCTATAACCATACTGATAATATTTATTTTTCTCTTTTAGGTAGTTTCCAAAGATTACAAACATTTAGAAAATACTTTAGTGAGTCCAATGAAATAATTATCAGAGAAAAAGAATTATTAGTTAAAAGAATAAATATAATATATGATTTATTAGGTTTAAATAAAAAAATAGATATAAATAGCGATATTGATAAAGAAGTAGAAAACATTAGAAAATATGCTAGAACAATAATTTCACCTTTTACTTTAAAAAGTGTTATTAATAGTGAAATTGAATTAGATAATGAAACTTGTTTAGAATTAATCAAAACAAGTTTCCATTATCAAGCATTACCAAGTGAAGATAAATTATTAACAGATGTAATATTAAGTTCTAAAGGAAGATAAAGTGTTTTAGATTGCGTCAACATGTTGACGCAATCTATAATATAACATTAATCACAATTATTTATTTTTTAAAAAAACGCTTTTTCTCTGATTTTATGGGATGTTTCGTTGTCCTAATGACTAATGGCTATTTGGGATGAATTGCGTCAACACGTTGACGCAATTCACAACTGATTAAATATATTATTACTTATAGATTTCACCGACGCGTCGGTGAAATTCATTATATATCACATTTTATCTAACTTATATAATTTTTATTTTTGGACATATATTTGGGAAATTTTATAGACCATATTACAAAATATATATTACTTTAATTATATATAGATTTCACCGACGCGTCGGTGAAATTCAAAGTAATTTATACTTTTTGATTTTATCCAAACAAGACATGATATATTTGGACAACAT
>CALVKN010000074.1 GCA_944332715.1 uncultured Bacilli bacterium | reverse complement strand
AGGAGGTTCTTTATTATGGATGAAAAGGCAAAAAGAGCAGCTACTTATGTCCGTGAATTTTTAGGAGACCCTAAAAATCAAGATTTGCTTAATCATTTTGATTCTGAAGTTCGTAATGCCAAATATGAGGGTAGGACTGAAGGACGAGTTGAAGGACGTGCTGAAGGTATTGAAGAAAATAAACTTGAAACAGCTAAGAAGATGTTAAATGATGGTTTATCATTGGAAATGATAAACAAATATACTGATCTTGATTTTAAAACATTAAATAATTTGGTGGTAAATCAATGACTATAGATGAAAAAGCAAAAAGAGCAGCTGCTTATGTCCGTGAATTTTTAGGAGACCCTAAAAGTCAGGATTTGCTTAAGTACAAAGTTCGTAATGCCAAATATGAGGGCAAAGAAGAAGGTAGGACAATTAGTAAAAATTAAGAAAAGATATCCTTGTTTCGAGGATATCTTTTGAAGATTTTAAATAAAAGCTGGTTAAGTGATATGGAAGAATATGTAAAATAATGAAAATATGTAAGACTTGAAGTAAGTAAAAATACAAAGTGTGTTAAAAAATAATGTAATTTTTAAAAAAATAGATAATGTTTATTGCAATCTATTTTTTTGTTTGGTATAATTTATTAAGATAGGTTAGGTGACATAGATAGTGAGTTTAAATGTTATCGATAAATATGTAGAAAAGAAGAAAAAGGATTTATTTGAGTATACCAAAATACTAGAAGAGATTATCAAAGTCGAAGATAATAAATTATGGAAGAATAAGGAAGAATTTAAGGGGCTAGCTAAAGGTGTTATTGAAAAATATGCAAATACATATTATTTTGAAAACAACGCTAATAGAGATAATCCTATCAAATATTCTAATGACAATATTAATAATGTTTTAAAATCAATTATTGATTATTGTAAGGACAACAACAATTTAGGAGTTTTAAAGACATATAAAGATGAGACTTTCTTATTGTCGGTTCTTATTTGTACATCATGTTATTTAGATTTTGCTTGTAATGTAGTTGATGGTAATTATGTTGATACTAAAAATAAATTTAAATATCTTTTATTGTATTTAAAGAAAACAAATATTTTGAAAGTGTATAATAATGATAAAGTGAATATTAATGCATTGTTCGAACAAATAAAGAGAAATATTAAAGAAGATGAGAAAGCTTTTGAATATTTCAAAAATGAAAATTGGCAAAATAAATATTATTTGTATACTGGTGAACCACTTTATTATAAATTTGATTTTAAATATCAGATTCCAGGGATTAATGAGTTTGATGAAAAGTTAGTAAATGAGGTTGCTAAAAATTATGAGTATAAGCTTTTGAATATGTCTTATGAACTTCTTACAGTTGATATATTAGAAGAATTAGTTAGTAATAGGGAAATGATTAATTATTTAGTACCTGTTAATAAGATATTAAAGAAAAGGCCAGGGTTACTTAAGAACTTTGATAATGGATATATAAAAAGTTATATGAAATTGCTTGTTAATACTAAGGATGAAGCGGAATATAATGATTTATTAAATGAAGCGAGAAAAATGGGCTTAAGAATTATTTATGAATATGATGAAGTGGAAAATGTTAATTCAGATATATTCACTTATGATATGGAAATAATTGTTAATAATGAGTTTTTAAAGAATAATGAAGAGAATATGTATGAGTGGAATAAAAATAATATTAAGTTTGTAATAAAGAATAAGGAGGATTAATTATGAATGTTTATGGAGAATTTTTTACACAGTTTATGGAACCTTTCTTTGAAGGTTTATTAAATATTTTGAAAGGTATTGCCGGGGGTATTGGGCAAATGTTTAATTTTGTTAATTACATTACTGTAATTAATGATTATAAAAGTGATTTAACTGGTATGGGGCTAGTAGTAATGATTTTGTCGATTATTTTGTTATTAGCTTTATTTGCTTTAATAATATTTCTAGTTTATAAGAGTATTAAAACATATGTTAAATATCGTAGAAATGTTAAGAAAGAAGATAGATTAATTGAAGAAATTGAAAATTTGAATGGAGAAATTTTAAAATTAAAAAAACAAAATGCTAAGTTTTCAGAAATTACTGATGAATTTGGAAATGTAGAATATGATGAAGAAGGTAATATTAAAAATGAATTAAAAGAAGGAGAAAGTAGATTCTTTAAATTAAGTAGTGTTGATGCTAAATTTAAAGATACTACACCTGAGGAAATACATAATGATTATAACTTGAAAGATTTATGTGATACGTTTAGAAATTTCTCAGCTTCACGCCTACATCTTTATTATGATATCCATTTAATAAGATTGTTTATTGCTTCATTTGCATCAAATAAGTTAATAATTTTGGAAGGTATTTCTGGTACTGGTAAAACTTCACTTGCTTATGCTTTCGGAGAATTTACTAAAAATGAAACAACTGTTGCTAGTGTTCAACCTTCATGGAGAGACTCTACTGAAATATTTGGTTATTTCAATGAATTTACCAAGAAATTTAATGAAACTGAAATTCTTGAAAAAATGTATGAAGCACAATATAATGATGAAGTGTATATAACATTACTTGATGAAATGAATATTT
>CALVKN010000073.1 GCA_944332715.1 uncultured Bacilli bacterium | reverse complement strand
AGTATTGCTGTTGATAGTAATTTGCATTATAATTTGGAATTAGATCAATTTAGAATGATGTTAATTGATGAATTAAAACCAAAAATGGAAGTCTTCTTTGAAGCTGATGAAAGTGAAGGTGAAGACGAAGAATGATAACAAGATTTTTCAAAAAAATTTATCGATTTATTGATAAATATATAGTTGTACCAATAAGTAGGGCTGTGTATTATTTATCAAAGAAGTTTAAGAAAAACCAAGGTAAGTTAGATAAAGTTTTAAATAAACCAAACTTTTTGATTTATTTATCATTAATAATTGCAGTAGGTCTATTTTTGCTAATCGATTCTAAAGTAATAACATTAGTAGAAACAGAAGCTGAAGTAATAGCAAATGTACCTGTAGTAGTTAATTATAATGAAGAAGCTTATGTAGTTGAGGGAGTTCCTGAGACTGTTGATATTACTATAACTGGTAGAAAAAGTGATATATATTTAGCAAAACAACTTGGAGAATATGAAGTTATTTTGGATTTATCTGATTATAAGCCTGGAGATACTCCATATAAAGTATATTTCACATATTCTAAGTCAATTGATTCTTTAAGTTATCAATTATCTCCGGAATATGTTCAAGTAACTATTAAGAATAAAGAAAGTCAAGTTAAATCAATTGATTATGACTTACTTAATATTGATGCTCTAGATAGTAGATTAAGTGTTGAATCTGTGACATTAGATCAATCAGAAGTAGTTGTTAAGGGTGGTAGTGATGCACTTGATACTATAGCTTCTGTTAAGGCTTTAATAGATTTGGAAAAACAAGAATTTAGTGAAGCTGGTACATATGATGTTGATAATATAGAACTTGTGGCGTATGATTCTAATGGTAATAAATTAGATAATGTTGAAATAGTACCAGAAACCATTAGTGCAACCATTGTACTTGATAGTTATTCTAAGACTGTGCCACTTAATGTTCAAACAACTGGAGAACTTGTAACTGGTAAAGCAATAGCTTCTATACTGATTAATAATAATACTTCATATTCAATAACAATTTATGGAGATGAGGCAGAACTTGAAAATATTGAAAGCATTCCAGTGACAATTGATGTATCAGATATGGGTAATGAATCAACAAGAACTTATCAGGTAAATATAAGAAAACCTAATGGTGTTCGTGATATGTCAACTGATAATGTTGAAATTACAGTTACATTTGGTGATGAAGAACAAAAAACAGTTATTTTAACTAGTAATTTTGAAAATAGAAATATTGGAAGTGGTCTAACGGCGAATCCAATTGCTGGTCAAGAGATTAGTGTTCAAGTTAAAGGGGTAGCTTCAGTTATTGAAGATATTGATGCTGAAGATATTCAAGCTTATATTGATTTGGAAGGATTGAGCGCTGGAGACCATGAAGTTGAAGTGAAAATAGATAATAATAATCCACTTGTAAGTTATGTCGTATCTAATACTTTGCGAATTAGAATTACGGAAAATTAAAAGAGACTAGAAATTAGTCTCTTTCTTCAAAATTCATAAATAATATTCCAATGTTGATAAGTCCTGTTATACCAACAAGAATATAGATTATTTTTTCTAAAACTGGTACGCTTTCAAATAAAGTTGTTACTAAATTAAAATCGAATAATCCAATAAGGCCCCAGTTGAGAGCTCCAATAATAGTGATTACTAAAGCTATTTTTTGCAACGTTACCAAAATATCACATCCTTTACTCTTATGATTACCAATTATTTTTTAATTATACATGTATATTTTGTTTTTTTAAAAATATATTTAATTAGAAAAGGGGAATTGGTAATGAAGAAAATTTTATTGTTAGTAGCATTTATGCTTCTTACTTTAACTGGATGTGGTGAAAAAAATATTGATGATGCCATAAATGAATTTAGTAAAGATGTGGAAAATAGTAAATCTTATAAATTAAATGGAACTATGGAAATCAGTAGTGGTGAAGAAGTATTTACTTATAATATTGATACTTATTTTATGAAAGATGATTATTATAAAGTAATACTTGTTAATCAAACTAATAACCATGAACAAATAATTCTTAAAAATCCTGATGGTTTATATGTAGTTACTCCAAGTTTAAATAAAAGTTTTAAATTTGATAGTGTTTGGCCAGAAAATTCATCACAAGCATATTTGTTACAAAATCTAGTTAATGATGTTAAAAATGATTCCGAAGCTACACTAGAGGCAACAGATGATGGTTATATTATTAAAAGTACTGTAAATTATCCTAACAATGAAGAACTTACTTATCAAAAAATTTATTTTGATGATGATATGAATATTAAAAAAGTTGAAGTTTATAATAGCGAAGATATAGTAAAGATAAAAGTAACATTTAAATCAGTAGATTTGAAAGCAAAATTAGATGAAGATGACTTTTTGTTAGATGATTTAATTGATACTGAGACAAATACTGGTAGTGAAAATGAATCTGGTACAAATACTAATAATAATGAATGTGGTACAGATAATTGTGATGAACAAAATATTTGTGAAGGCGATACTTGTGAAGAAGAGACTAATGCAACATTAGATAGTATTATTTATCCGTTATATATACCATCAAATACGCATTTAAGTAGTAGTGAGACAATTGATACAGAAACTGGTGAAAGAGTTATACTTACATTTAGTGGTGATAAAAATTTTGTTATAGTGGAAGAAGTTGCGAAAGTAAGTAATGAATTTGAAGTAATTCCGGTGTTTGGAGATCCATTAATGCTTAATGAATCAGTGGGTGCTTTAAGTTCTAATTCAATTAGTTGGCATTCTGGTGACATAAGTTACTATCTAGTTAGTAGTGATTTATCAACTTCGGAATTAATAAGTGTTGCTAAATCTTTAGGAAATACATCAACTGTAATATCAACAAAATAATATAAGTAAGCTCTCAGATTTGGGAGCTTATTTTGGTAAATCTCTTTAATTGCCTTGAAAAATTGTTGTAAGTTTTGTATAATAGCAATTAGGGAGGAAAAACATGGCAAAAAATAAAGTTAAGTTAAATGATAAAAGTGATAATAAAAATAAGAAGAAAAACAATAAATTAAAAAACGAAAAGTATATTAGTGATGATGCTAGGGAAATGCGTAGATTCGTTATTATATTATTTAGTGTTATTATTGTTGTATTAATTGTTTATGGAGTATCTAGGGTTTTAATAGATGAACCGGAAGAAAATTCTGGAAATGTTGTTACTCCAGGAGTAATCGATTATGATATGGTTAGTGTTGGAACAATGCTTAATCGAAGATATGATGAATATTATGTAGCAATATATGATGAAGATGATCCAAGAGCTATATATTACTCAACTATCATAACTTTATATACAGATACAGATGATGCTATTAAAGTATATTATTGTAATTTAGGTAATTATTTAAATCGAAAGTATAAAGTGAGTGATGGTGGGCAAACTAATCCTGATGCTAAAAGTATTTCAGAACTTGCGCTTGGAGATTTGACACTTATTAAAGTAGAGAATGGGGAAATTGCAGAGTATTTGGAAGGACTTGACGCAATTAGAGAAGAATTTGGTGTTTAGAGAAGTGTTTAACTTTTCTTTTTTTTAGGATTGTGCTAAAAT
>CALVKN010000072.1 GCA_944332715.1 uncultured Bacilli bacterium | reverse complement strand
CAATGCATTTTTGATTGTTAATGATAAGAGCAGGTATGTTTTTAATATTATACTTTTTCATTGATTCTTGGTCGTCTTTGAGTTCTATTTCAACAGTTTCATCATAATTATTTACGGCTTTTAATAAAGCTTTTCTTAATTTAATTCCATTGCTACAATTACTACCAATAATCTTTATCTTCAAATGCTTCACCTCACTTCCATAAACATCATATCGTAATTTAGTGAAATTAATATGTTCAAATTAAGAAAGATGTGTTAAAATAAAGTAGTGATATTATGAAAAATAAAGGATTTACGTTAATTGAACTTATAGTTACTATTACTTTAATAGCAATTATATCTGTTACCATTGGAGTTAGTGTTAGTGGAATGTTAGGTCGTCAGGATGAAAAAGACGCTGAAGATATGAAAGCTATTATTGAGTCGGCGGCATGTGTGTATGTTGAAGTAAATAATATTACTGGTAATACCAGTGTTTCTTTAGATGAATTAGTTAGTGAAGGATTGTTAGATAAAGATTTAACTAATCCATTAGATAATACGACATTATCTGGTTCTGTTGATATAACTTGGGATAATGGAGAAAAAACTTGTACCTATAAATTTCCGGGATTAGATGAATAAATGCTATAAAAAATTTAATAAATGTGTTATACTTAAGGTGGGATTATTATGAAGAATAAAAAGAGGACATTAATTATTTTGTTAGTTTTAATTATATTTTTGGTATTAATACTTGGAATAGTGGTACTTTTTGGTGGTATTAAAGATAAAGAAATAAAAGAATTTTATCAAAATATAGAAGAAGCCACTTGTGAGTATGCTGAAGGAGAAAATATAACTGAATCATTGTGTGATGCTTTTAATAATTTATGTCATGTGAAATATGATACTCTTATTAGTTGGGGGTATTTAGATGAAAATTTGGAAAATCCTGCAACTGGAGAAAGGGTTAGTGAAGATGATACTAGTTATGTAGAAATAACTTGGGAAGATAATAAAATGATTTGTACATTTAAAGAGGGTTAAATATGGAAGAAGCAATTATAGAAGTTTTAAAAGATGAGACTAAAGGACAAACAATAGATGAAATAAATAAAAAGTTACATTATAAGTCTATTAAAGGAATCAGTGATTTACAAGAAACTTTGGATAAAATGACTACTGAAGGGATACTTCATAAATCTAAAAAAAGAGAATATTTGCTGATGAGCAATACTAAAACTTTAAAATGTGGTTTTTTACGTGTTAATAGAAGTGGAAATGGCTTTGTAGATATTGAGGATGGTCCAGATATTTTTGTGCGTAGTGAAAACTTAAATGGAGCAATTAATGGGGATTTTGTCGAAGTTGATTATTCTACTCATAATAATGAAGCTTATGTAATTAAAATATTAAAAAGAGATTTAAATAACTTAGTTGGAGAAATGGTTAATGTTGGTAATCATTTAATTTTTAAAGCAGATGATGAAAAACTAGATATAATTGTGAAACTGACTAAAGATAGCTTAAAACAAGTTGTAGAAGGCCATAAAGTAGTAGTTGAAATTATTAAAGAATTAGGAAAAAAAACTTATTTAGGACAAGTAATAAAAATTATTGGACATAAAAATGATCCGGGAGTAGATATTATGTCTATTGCTTTAAGACATGGTATTGAAGTTGATTTTAATGATGCTGTAATTAAAGAATTAGAATTTATTCCTAGCGAAGTTAGTGAAAGTGATAAATTAGGTCGAAGAGATTTAACTAAAGAGATGATTTTTACTATTGATGGTGATGATACCAAGGATATAGATGATGCTATAAGTATAGAAAAAAATAATGATAATTATATTTTAGGAGTTCATATTGCAGATGTTTCGTATTATGTAAAAATGGGTTCAGCACTTTATGATGCGGCGTTTACTAGAGGAACTTCAAGTTATTTGGCAGATACTGTAATCCCTATGATTCCTCACAAGTTATCTAATGGCATATGTTCACTTAATCCAGGGGTTGAAAGACTTACTATTAGTTGTGTTATGACTATTAATAGTAAAGGCAAAGTGATAGATTATGATATATTTCCATCAGTAATAAAATCTAGAAAACAAATGACTTATAAAAATGTTAATAAAATTTTAGAAGAAAATATTATTCCAGAAGGTTATGAAGAATATGCTGATACCTTAAAATTAATGGCTGAACTTGCTAAGATATTACGGGCAGAAAAAGTTTCGCGAGGATATATTGATTTTGGTTTGGATGAAGCTAAAATTGTTCAAGATGAAAAAGGTAGAGCAATTGATGTAGTTAAAAGAGAACGTGGTGTTGGGGAAAATTTAATCGAAGACTTTATGATTGTAGCTAATGAAACAGTAGCAACACATGTTACTAATATGGATTTACCATTTATATATCGGGTTCATGATCTACCTAATAGTGAAAAAATTGAAGATTTTAAAAATTTAATTAAACAAATGGGGTATCAAATACATACTAATTTAAGTAAAATAACTCCTTTGACTATGCAAAGTGTATTAAATGAACTTAGGGATAAAAAAGAATTTAGTATATTATCAGATGTACTACTTAGAAGTATGAAAAAAGCTATTTATAGTACAAATAATATTGGCCATTTTGGTTTGGCATCAACAAATTATACGCATTTTACTAGTCCGATTAGAAGGTTTCCGGATTTAACTGTTCATCGTTTACTTAGAACTTATCTTTTTGAAAAAAGAATAGATATGGAAACAATAAATTATAATGAAAAGTATTTGATTGATGTTGCGAATATCTCTAGTGAAACTGAAGTTGCTGCAACAGAAGCGGAAAGAGATGTTCTTGACATGAAAATGGCTGAATATATGGAATCTCATATTGGAGAAGAATACGAAGGTATTATTAGTGGAGTAACTAACTTTGGAATGTTTGTTCAGTTAGAAAATTTAGTTGAAGGGTTAGTACATATTAGCTCTTTAGATGGCTACTATGAATATATTCCTGAAATATTATCTTTAGTTAGTGAAAGAAAAAGATATCGTTTGGGAGATAGTGTTAGAGTAGTGGTAGTTGCTGCTAGTAAAGAGGCAAGTACAATTGATTTTGAACTAGTGGGGGATAAAAATGGAGATCAAAAATAAAAAGGCATACTTTAATTATTTTATTAAAAGTGAGATTGAGGCTGGAATAGTACTAAAAGGTACAGAAATAAAATCTGTAAAAAAGGGTTCAATAAATATTACAGATAGTTATGTTAGAATAAAAGAAATGCAAGCATATATTATAAATATGTTTATAGAAAAGTATGATAATGCTAGTATATTTAATCATGAAGAGGCAAGAGAAAGAAAATTACTTTTGCATAAAAAGGAAATAAAGAAGTTGTTATTAGAAGTAAAACAAAATGGTTTTACATTGATTCCTTTAAAAGTTTATCTTAAAGGTGGTAAAGCAAAAGTTTTAATTGGGGTTGCTAAGGGTAAAAAACTTTATGATAAAAGAGAAACTATTAAAAAAAGAGATGAATTAAGAGAAAGAAGGTAGTAAAATGAAAGTAAGAAAGAAAGGTCGTGGATCTAAAAAAGGATTATATATTACCATAAGTGTTATAGCAATATTGTTAATTGTGGCATCTGTTTTATGGGTAAGTGGAGTGTTTAAAGGTAAGGAAGAAGAAGTTAAAAATAATACTGAGGAAGTAATACCAAATGAACCAGAAGAAAAGAAATTACAAATAGTTGATGTAAATTCTAATTCTCGTCCTTATGCAGTTATGATTAATAATATAAATGTAGCAAGACCTCTTCAAAGTGGATTGCAAGATGCATATATTATTTATGAAATAATTGTTGAAGGTGGTATTACAAGATATATGGCATTGTTTTTAGATCAAGATACTGAAAG
>CALVKN010000071.1 GCA_944332715.1 uncultured Bacilli bacterium | reverse complement strand
AATATGAATGCTGAGATTATAATACAACAAAATGAATTAAAAGAAGTTACTTTAGCGGATTATGTAATAAGTCAATATACAACAGATGGAGAAAATGGATTATACTACCATGATGCAGATTTAGCAAATGGAGCAGGAGATAATAGTTACAGATATTCGGGGGCGAGTGCTAATGTAAACAATTATGTGTGTTTTGGTTCTGATGAAGCAACATGTCCAAGTGATAACTTATACCGAATTATTGGAGTGTTTGATAATCAAGTTAAGTTAATTAAGGCAACAAATTATGGAAATTATGCATGGGACAGTGGAGGAAGTAATACATGGGATGCAACAACAAAACCAGATATATATACAACATTAAATGGTACATATTTTGGAACACTAAGTAGTACATGGCAAAATAAAATTGCTGCTGCCACTTGGCAAGTAGGTGGTTTTCCAGATACATATTATATAGATTCTTTAAAAACAAATTATGATTATGAAGTTGGAGCAAATCAAACTGGCTATGAAGAAACAATGAAAATAGGATTAATGTATGTAAGTGACTATGTATATGCATCAAGTTCAAATAATTGGACATCATCACTAAATGGTTATGGAGAATTAACCGACCCAAATGAAGGCTGGTTATATGGTCAAGGAGATGAATGGACTGTTTCCCGTAGTTCTGGTTATTCCTATTATGCTTGGTGTGTGTTTTCTGATGGGATTTTGTACAGCGGCCTCGGTGTGGATAACGCGTATGCGGTGCGGCCGTCCTTCTATCTGAACTCTTCGGTGAATTATGTATCGGACAGCGGCACAGAAGCTGATCCAATTAGAATTAATTAATAATGTATAATCTAGTTTGAATAGTGTTAAACAGTGTAAAGTTTACACTGTTTTTTCATTTTTAGTTTTAGTTAAATAAAAATAATGGAAAATAGTTATAAATTTGGGGGAATTTATTGTATAATTATATCAAGGTGATTGGTTTGAAAATTATTATTTCAGCTGGAGGAACAGGTGGACATATTTATCCTGCTTTAGCAATTTTAAAAAAATTTCAAGAAAAAGAAAAGAATTTAGAAGTTATATATATTGGGACACATGATAGAATGGAAAAAGATATTATTCCAAAGATGGGGATTAAATATATACCAATTGAAATATATGGATTTAGTAAAACTAAGATTGTTAGAGATTTTAAAAATATATTTTTAATTAAAAAAGCAATTAATAAATGTATAGATATAATGAAGGATTTTAAGCCTGATGTAGTAATTGGTACTGGTGGTTATGTAACTTATCCTGTGATTCGGGCCGCACATAAGCTGGGAATTAAAACATTTATTCATGAACAAAATAGTGTTGCTGGTAAATCTAATATTACACTTGCTAAGTATGTTGATTTAGTTGGGGTATCTTTTAAAAATTCAGAAGATTATTTTAAGACTGCTAAACGGGTAGTTTATACGGGTAATCCATGCGGAGAAAATGCTTTGTTAGTACCTAAAGTACCTAAAAGTACTTATGGATTTAAAGAAAGTGATAAATTAATCATTATTGTTGCGGGATCACTGGGTAGTAGTTCCCTAAATGAAAAGTTTAAGGCATTTTTGAAATTGGTTGGCAATGAAGAATATAAGATAGTATATATAACAGGTAAAAATTTATATGATGATTTTGTTAAAGATATGGTATTTCCTAAAAATGTTAAAGTTGTACCATATATAGATAATCTTGCAGGTTTAATGAAAAATGCATATCTTGTAGTATCAAGGGCAGGGGCTAGTACGATTAGTGAAATTTTGGCTTTAAAAGTGCCTTCGGTTTTAATTCCTAGTCCATATGTTGCGGGTAATCATCAATATTATAATGCCTTAGATTTAGTAAATATGCATGTTGCAGAATTAATTGAAGAAAAACAAATGGATGCTAATTTAATTCAAGTAACAATTAATGAATTAATAAATACTAAAAAATATGAAGAGTTTAAGAAAAATTTGGAACACTTGAATCTTAGACCAGCTTCAACAATAATTTATGAACAAATAAAGGAATTAGTAAAATGAAAGAATATGGAGAAGTAAAAGAGTTTGTTGATTTAAAAAAATATAATACTTATGGTATTGGAGGTATCTCTAAGTATTTAGTTATGCCTGAAGATATAGATGATCTTTCTAGTTTAATTAAGTATTTAAATAAAGAGGGTATACCTTGGTATGTTTTAGGTGGAGGTTCTAATGTAATTTTGCCTGATGAAGACTTTGATGGGGCCATAATTAAACTTGATAAATTAAATAGAGTAGTAATAGATAATGATATTATAACAGCGGAATCTGGAGTGTCTTTAGGGATGTTTGTAAATACATTGCTTGACCATGGTTTTGTTAATTATGCACACTTAATGGGAATACCAGGTACTCTCGGGGGAGCAATTGTTGGTAATGCTGGAGCATATAATGTAAGTATATTTGATTATTTAATAAGTGTTAGTATTATAGATGCTGATGGTAATAAAAAAATATTAAATAAAGAAGATATCAAGTATGATTATCGTTATACGGAATTTAAGGGGAAAAATAGTATTGTGGTAGCTGCTAGTTTTAAAGGAATTTATGGCGATGTTGCTCTTGTGCGGGAACAAATACAGCTAAATTTGGAAAAAAGGCGCAATACTCAACCTTTAGAATATAAAAATGCCGGATCAGTGTTTAAAAATCCACCAGAGTATTCGGCAGGATATTTAATTGAGCATGCTGGATTGAAAGGGCTAACCGTTGGAGGAGCTAAAGTATCAGAAAAACACGCCAATTTCATAATTAATTATGATAATGCCACAAGTCGTGATATAATAAAGTTAATCGGGATTATTAAAAATACCGTTGAAGATAAATTTAATATAGAATTAAATCTAGAACAAGTTATAGTTAAATGGGAGATAGTATATGGCAAAAGTAAAAAGGAGATTGAATAAAAAAGCATTACTAGTTATTATACTGATATTATATTTAGTTATAATGGTTTTTTATTATTGTCTAAATATGCCTGTTAAAAATATAGTTATAAATGGAAATACTTTGGTTAAAGATAGTGAAATAATCGCATCGGCAGGTTTAAGTAATTATCCCAAGCTTTTTAAAATAAGTACAAGTAATATTCAAAAAAATTTAGAAAATATGGATTTGATAGATAAAGTAAGTGTTCATAAAAATTTATTTGGTAAAGTAACTATTGAAGTTAAAGAAGCTAAAGTTTTATTTTTAAATAAAACTAATAATTTAGTTGTTTTATCTAATAATGAGGAAGTAGAAAATAATAATTATAAAGGTATACCAACTTTAATAAATTATGTTCCAAGTGATATAATGACGAATTTAGTAGAAAAAATGAGTGAAATAGATAGTAAGATACTAGCATTAATTAGTGAAATAGAGTATAATCCAGATGTCAAGGATGATGTAGTTATCAATGATTCAAGATTTATATTAAAAATGAATGATGGAAATTTGGTTTATATAGATATAGTTAATTTTGCAAATTTAAATATGTATGAAACTATTTATTCTAATTTGGATAGCAAAGGTGTAATTCATTTAGATAGTGTTTATGCTGAATCAGATACTATTATATTTACATCTTTTGATAAATTAAATGAAGTAGGTGATGATAGTGAATTATCAGAATAAATTATTAGATTTAATTAATACTTTAGATTATAGACCAAAACTACTTTTACATAGTTGTTGTGGACCTTGTTCAACAACAGTTATTACAATGTTAAAAGAATATTTTGATATAACAGTGTTTTATTATAATCCTAATATTGAGCCAAGAGAAGAATATGAAAAAAGAAAAAGTGAACAAATTAGATTAATAAAAGAATTAGGTAGTGAATTTGTTAAGTTTTTAGAAAGTGATTATGCTAATGAAGAATTTAGGAGTGTAACTAAAGGATTAGAAGAGGAAAAAGAAGGTGGGGCTAGGTGTAGTGTGTGTTTTAAGTTAAGGTTAGAGAAAACGGCATTAAAAGCTAAGGAATTAGATTATGAGTATTTTGGAACAACTTTAACAGTTAGTCCTTATAAAAATAGTTACATAATTAATGAAATTGGGGCTATGCTAGAAAAAAATTTTGGTGTAAAATATTTATATAGTGATTTTAAGAAAAATGATGGATATAAAAAAAGTATAGAATTGAGTAAAAAATATAATTTATATCGTCAGAATTATTGTGGATGTTTATTTGGGAGAGATAATCATGTATGAGGCAGTAGAATATGTTGGAATATTTTTGTGGGTAATATATTTAATATTATTTATGAATAGGGAGATTAAAAGAAAGAATAAATTTAGAGAAGAATATAATGTTAAAATGATTATTAATGAACCTTTTCATTTGATAAGAATAGATAGTGTATTCTTTTTACTGGTTTATATATTTTATAGTAATCTATCTGATGTTAGAGTACTTCCGTATTTATATGTAATAATTATGATTACTAATATTGTTTATGTATTATATGATATATCAGATAATTATAAAGATAATAAATTTAAAATTAAAAATGAATTAATTAATTATTTTGGGGTATTAATATTAATAGTAATTGCATTAATTTATTGGTTAATAAAAAGGGATTTAGATGGCTTATGTGTAATGACGTTAGTTTTAAATTTATTAGTGCCAGTGTATATCTGGATTGTAAATATGATTAAAAATAAGTCTAAATAGTTGATTTTTTTAGGCTTTTTTGTTATTCTTAAATTGTAGTAATAATGGCGGTGGATATATGAATAAAAAAACAAAAAGATTATTATTAGGAATTTATGTCGTAGCATTATTTTCAATTGTTTCTAGTGCAACACTTGCATATTTTACTTATGTGGAGGTTTCTAATGTTTCACCAGAAATAAAAAGTACTACAGCTACAATTATGGATTGGTTAGTATTTAATACTGGGGAACCACTTTATATTTATGCTAGTGATGATAATTTCTCGGAAGGTATGGGAGATTTGAGTGATTCGTCGGTGGCATCTGCTACATTGCAAATAGAAAATAGTGATGGTGCACCAAAAACGTATTATTATAATATTAAGTTAAATATTGATAGTAATGGTTTTTCATATTCAACAAATGATAAAAAAGCAGAATTATTATTTAAAGTAATTGGTCCTGATGGTAAGGAAATAACAG
>CALVKN010000070.1 GCA_944332715.1 uncultured Bacilli bacterium | reverse complement strand
TTGAAGAAGTAAATAATGATGATTTTAAACTTGATGAAGAAATGTATGATAAAGTAGATAATAAGAAAAAGAAAAAAGGTAAAAAGAAGAAAAAGTAATATGTAAAATTTAAGATTTGTATCTTAAATTTTTTTAATTAACTAAAAAATGTTGTATAATATTAACGGTGATACTAGTGAATGATGCATATAAAAAAAGTAAAGAAGAAGTATTAAAAGAATATAAAACATCTTTAGATGGTTTAACGGATGCAGAGGCTAGAAGAAGATTAAATCTTTTTGGTAAAAATGTTTTAATTGAAAAAAATAAAAAGAGTAAATTACAAATTTTTGTTAGTCAATTTAAAAATGTTATGATAATTTTGCTATTAGTAGTAGGATTGATGTCTTTATTTTATGCAATCTTTACTAATGGGGATTTTTTAGAACCAATTGTCATACTAGGAACGTCTTTGATTAACTGTTTTATGGGATACTTGCAGGAATCAAAGGCTGAAGATGCAGTTGAAAAGTTAAAAAGTTATCAATCAAATAAAACGACAGTAAAAAGAGATGGTAAGTTAGAAGAAATTGCCTCAGAAAATATTGTTGATGGTGATTATATTATTTTAGAAGCAGGAGATAAAGTTCCCGCTGATGCCCGTATTATCGAAAGTTATTTTGCAAAATGTGATGAGGCTATCTTGACTGGTGAAAGTATGAGTGTTGACAAAACCGAAAATACTATTTCTAAAACTGCTTTAATTTCTGAAAGATATAATATGGTTTATTCCGGTACCGTAGTTGTTGCTGGTAAAATTGAAGCAATTGTTGTTGAAACTGGAATGGATACCGAAATAGGTAAAATTGCATCGACAATTGATACTAAAGAAGAACCAATTACACCGCTTCAAGTCAAAGTAAAAAAGATTTCGACATTTATCTCTGGTATTGCAGCATTTTTAGTAGCCTTTGTTTTGTGTTATGGTGTAATTATGGATTACACAGTTTTAAATGTTGTTATGCTTTGTATTTCGATGATTGTTGCTAGTGTCCCTGAATGTTTACCAATTGCCATAACTGCAACACTATCTATTGGAGTAAGTGAAATGGCTAAGAAAAAATCGATTGTCCGTAATATGGCAGCGATTGAAACTCTAGGAGCAACAGAAGTAATATGTACAGATAAAACAGGCACACTTACTACTAATAAAATGGAAGTAATTAAAATATTTACTAATGAACAAATTATTAATTTTAAAGATATTAAAAAATATCCAGAACTTGTTGATATTATGGTTTATTGTAATAATGCGCAAAAAGAAACCAGTGGTAAATATACTGGTGATTCAGTAGAAGTAGCCTTAAATATATTTTTAACTAAGCAAAAAATAAATGTCGAAAAGCACCTAAAAGAGAACTTAAGAAAATTAGAATTACCATTTGACTCTGATCGAAAGATGATGAGTACAATTTATGATCACAATAATAAAGAAATTATTTATACTAAAGGTGGTTTAGAAGCAGTAATTTCCAAATGTAATTATATTTTAATTGATGGTAAAAAAGAAAAAATTACTAAAAAAGTTAAAGATGAATATTTAAAAATAGAAGATGATTTTTCACATGAGGCTTTGAAAGTTTTAGCTTTTGCTTACAAAGAGATAGATAAAAAAATAGCTAAAGAAGAAGATTATTTTAAAGAAGAAAAAAACTTAATTTTAGTAGGAATCATTGGATTAAAAGATCCTGCACGTAAAAATGTGGCATCAGCTATTCAAACTTGTCGGGAAGCCCATATTAGACCAATTATGCTTACTGGGGATAATTTAGCAACAGCACTAGCTATTGCTAAAGAAGTTGGAATATGTGATAGTGATGAAGATGGAGTAAACGCCAGTGATTTAAATAACTTAAAACCTCGCGAAGTAATCGAATATGTTAATAAATATTCTGTATTTGCTCGCGTTAGTCCTGAAAATAAAGTGCAAATAGTTAAAGCCTTACAAAAGATGGGTAAAGTTGTTGCTATGACTGGGGACGGTGTAAATGATGCTCCGGCGATGAAACTTGCTAACGTCGGAGTAGGTATGGGTAAAAGTGGTACAGATGTAACCAAAAATGTTGCTGACATTATCCTTTTAGATGACTCTTATAATACCATAACTACTGCTGTATCTGAAGGAAGAAGAATTTATGATAATGTTATAACCAATGTTTTATATAATCTATCAAGTAACTTTACCGAAATAGTAATAATTTTACTTGGTATGTTTATGGGAAGTAATATTATTGGGGCTATCCACGTATTATATATTGATTTAATAGCTGATACACTTCCATCTATTTGCCTAGCTTTTGAAGGTGCTTCAAAAAATAATATGAAAAAAGAACCAAATGGTTTAAATCGCAAGATTTTTACTCCGTTTTTTATGGCATTTTTAATATTTTCTGTAATTCTAGAAGCGGGTATTAGTATATTAGTTTATTTCTTATTTATAGAAAACGGCGAAGGCATTGCTCAAACACTTGCTTTATTTAGTATTGTAATCAACGAATTTGTCTTTGCCTATAACTGCCGTAGTTTAAAAGAACAAATATATGAAAAGGGTATATTTTCAAATAAGTATTTAAATATAGGTATTCTAGTTTTATTTGTTATTCAATTAATTGTATTCTTCACACCAGTTGGAAAATTATTTGGATTAGAGATTATTACCATTTCTCAATTTGCCTTTGTAATGCTTGTAAATATTGCATCATTCATAGTCTTAGAATTAGTTAAACCATTACTTAGATTATTTAAAGATAAGTAATGTATGATATAATATATTAAGTTTTGGAGGTCAAAATGGATGTTGTTAAAATAAAAAAAGAGTTAATTGAACAGAAAAAAAGCAAATTTAAAGGAAATATATACCATTTTTCTCAAGTTTGTTTTGCTTATAATTCTAATAAAATTGAAGGAAGTAGGTTAACCGAAGAACAAACTGAAGCCATTTTTGATACATCTTCATTTATACCTAAAGATGATAGTTTAATTAAACTAGATGATTTGATTGAATCTAAAAATCATTTTAAATTATTTGATTATATGTTAGATAATATAGATAAGCCATTATCTAAAGAAATGTTAATAGAAATGAATGTGTTATTAAAAATAGGAACTACTGATGAAGATAATCCAAGATATAACATCGGTGGGTTTAAAGTAGTTCCTAATATAATTGGAACAATCAATGTAATTAAAACAACACCACCAGAGAATGTAGAGCAAGAATTGGATGAATTGCTAGAAAAATATAAAACTTTAG
>CALVKN010000069.1 GCA_944332715.1 uncultured Bacilli bacterium | reverse complement strand
AAGTGTTGAAGAAGCAAAAGCGCGATTAAAGCGTGAACAAAATGCACGCCAGTAATTAGCAAAGCCAGCCGAGCCAGTCAACGGTCAAGATGAACGACGCATATGCGCCGCCGCCCGTTCCCCCGCGTCCGCAAAACGCGCGGCCCGGCCCGCCGCTCCGCGCGCCGCGCAAAACGCACAGCCCCCGGAAGCCAGCGGGCCTCCGGGGGCTGTTTTCGGTCCCGGGCTACGAAAGCGGCGTGAGCCGCGCGTGCACCACGTACCGCGCGTGCTCAAACTCGTACGCGCACGTGGACAGCGTGACCAGCCGGTCGCCCGGCTGCACCTCCACGGGCGAGACAAAGTCCGACTCTGCGCGCGCCGCCGCCACAAACGCGAGGAACGCCTCCTCGTCCTCAAATGCCGCCGCATACGCCTCGCCGCCGGCGGCGGTCGTGTACCCCGCGATCAGGTCGAGGCGGTACGCCGCCTCCGGCGTGAGCAGGTACAGCCGCGCATGCGCGTCGAAATACGCCTGGTCGCGGTAGCGGTCGAGCCAGCCGAACATGGAGCCGTTCTTCATGTGGTGCCCGTGGATCACCGTGTTGCGGCCGGAAAAATCGCCTGCGCTCGCACAGTCCACGAACAACGTGCCGCAGGCGTTTTTCGTGCCGTCGGGCAGGTGCGTGAGATAGTAGGCGTTGTCCGTGCCCGCCATGACCGGATAGTTCAGCGGCGTGTCCTCGCCGTACAGCCAGCCGGCGACCGTCCCGTCGGCGGCGGTCAGCTGCGAAAAGTCGACCGCCACCGGCGGCAGCTCCGGCGCGGGGCTCGCGGCCGTCTGTTGCTGCGCCGTCCCCGCCGAAATGGCGGCGGCGGGCGTGGCCGTGGGCGCGCCGGAAAGCAGCGTCACGGCGCGGGCGGCCGTCTCCTCATAGGCGGCGCCGCCCGCGCGCCAGTCCCGCGTTTCCAAAAGCGCCATGGCAAGGCAGCCGGCGAGCGCAAGCGCGCAGGCCGCCATGGGCACGCCAAAGCGCCGCCGGCGCGCGCCGCGCGCGCGCCTACTCGCGCCCACGGCTGCGGCGTGCGAGCACTGCAAATACCGCAAGCGCGGCCGCAAAGCCGAGCGCCCCAAGCAGCCACGGCAGCGGGTTGGCCGCGTCGCCCGTGACAGGCCCCGGCGGCGGCGGCGGCGTGGGGGTGGGGACGGGCGTCGGCTCCGGCACTTCTTCCACGGTAAACACCCACACCACGTCGCCGCGGCGGTCTGCAAACTCGTTGCCGACCGTCACCGGCACGGTCAGCGTCGCCGTCAGCGTGAGCTTCGCGCCGGGCAGGAACGTGCCGAGCAGCACGTTTTGCGCCAGGCCGTCCTGGTCGTCCGGCGGCGCTTCATACAGCTCGGTGGGTCCCACGTCGCTCACGACCGACAGCCGCATCTGCTCGAGGAACGCGCGGTGCGCCTCGTCCGCCGGCTCCTGCCGGAGATAGATGCACACGGTGGCGTCGCTCGTGTTGCGCACGTCGATCTGCTGCGTCAGCGTATCGCCGGGCATGACGAGCTTGAACGCCGCGAACAGGTCCGTCGGCGAGCCGTCCCCCACGCTCGAAAACACAAAGCGGTCCGTCTGCCCGGTATATTCCACCGTCGGGTTGCCGGCGGCAAGCGCCGCGGGGCACGCGAGCGCCGCGAGGAGCGCCGCGGCCAGCAGGCGCGCGAAAAATGAGCGTTTCATGCGTTCCCCCTCCTCACTCGGCCTCGTATGCCGTCACGCTGCCCGGCTGCACGGACACGCCCCACGCCTCGCCCACGGCGCGCGCGGGCGCGCTCTGGATGGCGGAGGCCAGCACCTCCACGACCTGCCCGGGCGAAAGCGACACCCGGTCGATCAGCGCCGTGGCGGTCGTGCCGCCCGCCGGCACCGGCAGCGTGTAGTAATAATACCCGCCGTACAGCACCCAGCCGTCCCCGGGCGCAAACGCCGGCAGCGCCGCCGCCTGCGCGGCGTCCACCTGCCCGGCGGCATTTTGCGCATAGGTCACGAGCGCCACGCGGATATAGGCGTCCACGTCGCCGGTGTTCTGCACGCGCACGTCCGATTTGACCGTGCCGTCGAACGTCTCCTCCACCTCGCACGTCACGCCGGACGGCTGGAAGCGGTTTTCCACGGGCGTGGTGCCGGCCACGAGCAGCGCCAGCGCGCCCGCCGCCGCGAGCGCGAAGCACGCCGCCACGCAGCACAGCAGGACCGCCCTGCCCCGGCGCGCGCGCCGCGCCGGCCGTTTCTGCTTGCCATTCATCGGCTCACCCCCCTGTCATACGCCAATTCAGAGCCGGCGGCGCGCCCCTTTGGCACGAGCGCCGCCTCCTGCTCTGCGCCGCCCGCATCCGGCGTGCACGCCGGGCTGCGGTTCACGGCGCACGCATCGCCGCTGAGCCACTGTTCGTCCTCCGCGTCGTTGACGATGGTCACCGTGGCCGACGTCTGGCCGCGCCCGAGCGTGGCCGTCCCGCCCCTGCCCGGCTCATACCGCCACGACCAGCCGTCCTCCTCCGTCACGGTATACGTGCCGGCGGGCAGGTTGACGATCGTCTGGCTGCCGTTGCCCTGCACCGCCACGCGCAGGCACAGGCCGCCCGGCCCCGAAACGGTGAAGATGTGGCTCTCCGTCCCCGCCGTCTGGCTGCCGCTGCCGCGCTTTTGCACCGTGAGCGTGCAGCCGCGCACGAACACCGTGAACTGGTGGGCGCCGGGGCCGTTGTTCCCGTGCCCGTCGCCCTCGTTCACGAACGTGACGTATGCGGTCACGTCCGTGGCGCCGATCGAGACCGCCGCCGTCACGTCGGTGTCGGCCTGCAGCGCGCCCGCCGCCGGGGAGAAGCGCTCCGTCAGCGCGGGCGGCGCGCCCATCGTCCGTTCGTCGGCCGCCGTGCCGCCGTGCTTCCACGAAACGTGCGCCGCCGGCACGTTCTCGGCCGCATAGTCCGCCGTCTCCCCGAGATAGATCGTGCTGTCACAATAGGTCAGCTCCGGCAGGAACACGCGCACGGGGGCGCCGTCGCTGCCCGTCTGCGCCGTGGCCTTGCCGTCCGTCTTTGGCGCGACGGCCGCCGTCAGCGTATAGTCCGTGTCCGCCGTCAGCGCCGTAAGGCCGCCCGGCCGGTCGCTCGACAGGCCGATGTCCACAAACGCGCACTGCCACGGCTCCAGCCCGTACGGCGCGTCCGGGTCGTCCGCGCGCGCCGGGTCCAGCACGGCCCCGCCGCAGCGGATCGCCGCGCCCGCCCAGAGCTGCGCCTCCGTGAGGCCGCCCAGCAGGTACACGTCCCGGTCCTGTGCCTGTACGGTCACAGCGGGGATCGGCACGTCCACGGCGGGCTCCGGAAAGCCGAACACCGGCTCCGGGGCGGCCGCCGTCTCATACACGCCGGCTGCGTCGTTCGTCGGCACGCCGTTGCCGCCCAAAAAACCCTGCGCCGGCACGACGGAGAACTCGATGATGAGCTTGCTGCCGCGCACGGTAGCCGCGCCGTTTTCCGTGACCGTGCCGACATACTGCCCGGCAAAGTCAAACCCGGTGACGCTGACCTCCCGGCCCGCGACCGACGCGGTGACGCCCGCCGCCGCCGTCTCCGGCCCCCACGTGCGGTTGCCCTGCGCGTCGATGGCCGTGCACGGCGCGCTCGACAGTCGGATCTGCCCGGCGTCCGCGCCCTCCGGCAGCTCGAACGAGCGCGAGATCACGTCCCGCACCACCGCTTCCGCGCCCAGCGTCACGGACGCGCCGCCCGTCTCCACCTGGTCGGAGATGCGTTCAAAGATGCTGTTCAGCTCCGCCGTGTTGGTCGCGGACAGGAAGTAGCCGGCGCCGCTGGACATGTCGAGCATGTAGCGGTTGGACCGCTGCGTATCCCCGTTGCCGGCCGTGTCGGTCGGGTCGGCGCCCTGGTAGATGCCCACGGTGTAGACCGTGGCGCCATAGTCGTTTTTCGCCTTGCCGGCCTCCGATACGGCCGCGGCCGCCACCGTTTCGTCATACCCGGACCAGCCCGGCTGCCCGTCCGTAAACACGACGACCACGCGGTTGCGCTTTTCCCCGCCCGGCACCGGGTTCCCGGCCAGGATGCCGTTGGCCATCTCGAGGCCGAGGTGCGTGAGCGTGCCGCCGCTGGTGTCCAGCGCGTCGATGGCGCCCGCCACGTTCCGCTGCCCCGCCGCGGTGTCCATGCGCTGCAGCGCGGCGCCGTACACGCTGCGCGCGGACGCGCCATAGCCGTACGCGCGGCTGCCGATCAGGATCTCCGTGTTGCCATAGTTGTAGTTGACGCCGTCATACCACGTGCCGGACGCAAACCCGACCACCGCGATGCGGTGGCTCACGTCGTCCGCCGTGCCGGCCTCGCCGTCCTGCCCGGCCGCCTTTTCCTGCACCGCCGCCACAAACCCGTCGAGCGCGCTGCGCAGCGCGGCCACGCGCGTGGTGCTGCTGGTCTGCACGTCGCGGCGGTACAGCGTCAGCCCGGTGTCGGCCTCTTCCCCGTCAATCGCGAGCAGCGTGGTGGTCACGCCGTCGATCGTATAGGCGTAGGTGTAGCGGTAGTCCGTGCGCGTCTGCCGGTACAGCGGCCCGTGCGCGCCAAGGTCGGGCACGCCGCTCGCGCCCGAAAACGGCCCCGCCTGCGTGCCGTCGCTGAAGGAATACGTATAGCGCCGGTTCATCAGGTTGCCGGAGCGGGTCACGTCCACCGGCGCATACGTGCCGTCGCCGAGCCGCTCGAGCAGCGCGTCCCCATACAGGTAATACGTGCTGTTCGTCGTGTCCGCAGGGAACGGCTCATAGCCATAGACCGGCTCGCGCTGCACGCGCACCTGCACATACGCCCCGTCCAGCGGGTACCACAGGTTGCCGCGGCGGCTGCTCTGATAGTAATATTCGTTGGTCGCGCGGTCATAGGCCGCAAACGACTCCCCGGTCACGACGGTGAACGACTCCGCCATCGAGCCGGACTGGTCGAGCACGAGCACGATGTCGGTCGGGACCTCCTCCGTCACCTCCGTGATGATCTGCTCGCCGGTGGCAAATGCCTCGAGGCGGATGGTGTACGTGCCGTCGCCGTTGTCGGTCGCCGTCTTGTCCAGCACCATGCCCGGGTCACTGTCCCCGCCCGCGCCGCTCAGCGCCATGCGGAACAGCGCCGCCGCCGCGCCCTCGACGGGCGGCAGGAACGGCGCCACGCGCGTGTAGGCGCGGCTCGGGTAGATCACTTCGCTCTCCGCGGCCGGCACGTCAGGCGCCGGCGCAGCGGCCGCGCCGCCCAGCGCCGCGAGCCGCGCCCGCAGCAGCTCCAGCTGCGCGTTTTCGAGCAGGTCGTACTGCTCCGCCGGCAGCGCCAGGATCGCCGCCGACAGCGTGGCCGCGTCCTCCAGGGCGAGCAGCTCCTCCAGCAGTGCCTCCGCAGAGGGCGCGTACAGCGGGCAGTCCGGCGCGTGCGGGCCCTCTGCGGCCGCGCCGCACGTGCAGCCCGGCGCCTCCGGTCCCGGCGTCTCCTCAGGCGCGGGCGTCCCGCCCGGTTCCGGCGTCTGCCCGGATTCGGTCGTCGTCTCCGGCGTGGGCGTCCCGTCCGGTTCCGGCGTCTGCTCCGGTTCCGGCGTCTCCTCCGGCACGGGCGTCTGCTCGGGCGCGGGCGTCTCCTCCGGCGCATCCGTCACCGGCAGCGGCGCGGCGTCGGTCGCCACCGCGCCGTGCGCGCCCAGGCCGGCGCACAGCGGCAGCACAAGGCACAGGCACAGCAGCAGCGCCACCCATTTCTGGTTTCTCATGCGCGTCCCTCCCTCATTCTTCCGGCCAGCCGGCGGCTTCCAGCGCGGTCGCGCCGTTGTGCGCCACCTGCGTGGCCTGGGCGGCGACCTCCACCGTCACGCGGCAGCCGCGGTACAGGTTGCCCATCGCCCCCGCAAACGTCACGCCCGTAAACAGGTAGGCCGTCCGCTCCCCGGGCGCAAGCGGCCGGTTATAATAGTAAAACCCGTCGCGCTCCGTCCAGTCCGTCCCGTTCAGGTCGAGCGCAATCAGCGACGGGTCGGCCGTCCCCTGCGCGCCCTCGGCCAGGTCGATGCGCTTTTCCACCCGTACACGGACATAGGCCGGCGCAAGGCCGGTGTTCTCCACCTCCACGTATTTGGGCACCGTCTGCCCGGGCATGACGCCCGTCACATCCGTAAACGGGATCCGCTCCGGCTCCACGGCGGCCCACTCGTTCAGCCGGATGTCCACGCTGCCGCTCGTGATCACGTTGGTCGCAGTCGCACTCGCGGTAAAGAACGCGGCCGAACCCGCGCCGAGCAGCGCGCAGCACATGGCCACCACGGCCACGAGCGCCCATTTCTTCTTCCTCGTCATGGTTGGCTTCCCCCTTTCTGCCTGTCGCCCGTCCTCCGCCCCCTGGGTGCGCGGCGGGGACGGCCGGCGCGCCATGCGGCCCCGCGGGATACGCGGGCTGCCCCGGCCATCCGGCCTCAGGCCGGGTGGCCGGGGCAACCCCCGCCCAAACGGGCGGGGGGCCGGCGACGCTGCGCCGGACTATGCCCAAATCGCCTTGCCGTGCCGCGTCACGGCTGTGCCGGCTGCACCGCCGCCCAGGCGTCGGCCGCCGTGGCGATGTTGGCCTTCTGCACCGCGTATGCGGTGAAGGTCAGCGTCGGCGCGGTCTCCTCCGTGAGCGCGTCCATCATGTCCTTCGTAACGGAATCGGGCACGGACACGATGTCGCCCTGCAACACCGCAAACGCCTGGTCGGTCTCGGACGCGGCCACCTCACGGTAGTACACGCCCGCTACGCCGGGCAGCGCCGTCCAGCCGTCCGCTATGGCGTACTCGATGAACGTGCAGAGATTGTCGCTCTCCTCCACCTTCACAAACAGCCAGCAGTCCTCGCTGCCGCCCAGCACGGTGACCTTCGGATCCTTGGCAATGTCGTTGCCCGGTACCATCGTGTAGTCGGTGGTCGTCTCCTCGAGCTTGAGGTCGATGTTGCCGACGGTGAACGTGTTCTGCACCGGGTCGGTCACGGCGGTCAGCCACGCGACCGCGCCGGTGGCGGCGAACGCCACGACGAGCGCCAGGCTGAGGATCAGGATGATCGTCTTCTTTTTCATGGTGTGAGTAGCCCCCTCTTTTTGTATTTTTTTGGGTAAGACCTGTATGTACTGCCGGCGCCGCGCGGCGCGGTCCGGTCTGATGTTCCAGCTCGTTTGCCCCGGCCGGCGCCCGTTCAGCCGCCGTGCACGCCCCGCCCGGCGGCCTCCGCTTCGCGCAGCGCGCGCTCCGCCTCCGCCATGGCGCGCTGCGTGGCGCGCCGCCGCGCCCGCGCGCGGGCGCGCTCCCGGTCCGGCAAAAGCAGCAGCACCACGGCCAGCAGCGCCGCTGCGCCGCCCAGATACAGGCCGGGCGGGCGCGTAAGATAGTCCGACACATAGCCGAGATACGGCACGCAGAGCACCGGCATGCCGATCAGGCTCGCAAAGGCCACGGGCGCCGCGTCCGGCGCGTCGTTGGCGTCGCCCTTGGTGCAAAACGTCGCCGCCGCCGCGTCCACCGACACGACGCGGTGGATGGCCACGACCCCGTCGCCGTTCATCACAAACGCGATGGGATCGCCCGCCTCGACCGTCTCCGCGGCCACGGAACGCACGTACACCAGCGACCCGACCGGATAGGCCGGCTCCATGCTGCCGCTCAGGATGACGTACGGGCGCAGCCCGGCCAGGCGCACGCCCACCAGCGCCGCCGCCAGCAGCACCGCCAGCGCGACCAGCGCGGTGGACACCGCGCCGCGGACCCGTCTGCGCGCCCTGCCATGCATGGCCTCCACGCCTCCCTTCCGGTCTGTCCGCCGTCCGCTTCCATCTATATGCGCTCCTCATGAACGCTATACCGGGCGCCCCCAAAAGCGCCGCGCCGCGGACAACCTCCTGCCTGATGATTTCAGTATATGGACGCCATTTTCGCCTGCAAGCGGGAACAAATGCCGATTCGCATCGAGTATACGGGAATGGTGCCTCCTGCGCCCTTTCGCCCCATGTATACGCCCCGCATCCGACAAAACGCGCTCCTTGCGCGCCCTTGGCGCGCCCGTCCCGCCCGTCTGCCCTTTTGGCCGGCCGTCTGGCGCTGCGCCGTCCCGACCGCCGCGCCCCCGCCGGCCGGGGTTCCGTCCGCATCCCTTGACACGTCCCCCTGCGCCCTGCCGGGTTCGCGCACCGTGGGGGGTCGCCCGCGCCCCACCGCGCCGTACCCCCACGGTCAGGAGGGTTGCTGGCGCTCGCCGCGTCCCGCCGCTGGCTCGGCATCTTCGCCCCCGCACGCACCGCACAGTTGCGTTTGCGCAAACTGCAGGCACCTTAAAATGGTCAGGAAATACGCCCTGTTGCAGTCCGTCAGCTGGACCAGCCCCTCGCAGAGCTCGCGTTCTGTTTTCGTCATTGACGCATCACTTCTCCCAATTATGCGTTATAAACACAATATATCACCGCCAAAATGAGTTGTCAACGTTTTTATGGCATTGTTATTGTGTTGACGGCGGTGTTTATGTGTTATATACTTAATTTCAGTATGAAACAGCAAGAAATGATGGGCGCCCAGCTCCGGGCGCTGCGAAAACTGCTCCACCTGTCCCAGGCGGAATTCGGAGAAAAGCTCGGCGTCAGCCGTGACGTGATCGGCAACATGGAATATGGCCGGGTGCGGCCAAAGGAGGTCTTCCTCAACCACCTGTGCGACGTGTACAACGTCAACAGGGCCTGGCTGCTGGACGGCACGGGGGGACCGTTTCGCTCGGACATCCGGCTGCACAGCGACTTGAATGAGGCGATCTCCCTGTTCTGCAGCCTGACCCCCGCGCTGCAGGACTACGCGCTGCAGCAGCTGCGGGCGCTGCTGCAGCTGCAGAGCCAACTGGCGCCGCGAAGCTGACCGCCCTGCCCCTCGCGCACCCGCGCCCGCGCGGGCAGGCAAAATTTCCCTCTTGACAACGTGCCGCACAGATGGAATATTCTCCCTGTACATCGGGTTAGCTTCCGCTAACCCGCGTTTTCGGGCCGCGTGTTAGTCTTTGCTAACTCTCCGGCCCATAGAGGAGGGATTGCATGATACCGTTGACCATGGCCGCGCCGGGCCAGACGCACTGCATCCGCAGGATCACGGGGCGCGACGACGTGCGCCGGCGCCTTTCGGAGCTGGGGTTTGCCGTCGGCAGCCCCGTCGCCGTGGTGACGCAGGCCGGGGGCAACCTGATCCTGTGCGTCCGCGACACCCGCGTGGCGCTGGGCCGGGACATGGCCAACCGCATCATGGTCTGAACGATCAGGAAGGGAGGAGACACAGTGAAGACGCTCAGAGACGCAAAGGTCGGGGACACGGTGCGCGTGGCCCGGCTTCACGGGGAGGGCGCGGTCAAGCGGCGCATCATGGACATGGGCATCACCCGCGGCGCGGCGGTCTACGTGCGCAAGGTGGCGCCGCTCGGCGACCCCGTCGAGGTCACCGTGCGCGGGTATGAACTGTCGGTCCGCAAGGCGGACTGCGAAATGGTCGAGATCGAATAGCGCCGGCGGCGGCCACCGTCCCGGCGCATCATCCGGCCCAAGAGTTAGTCTCGTATAACCAGAGGATTGGAGGGAAATATCGACATGGCAACCAGAATCGCGCTCGCCGGCAACCCGAACAGCGGCAAGACCACCCTGTTCAACGACCTGACCGGCAGCAACCAGTACGTCGGCAACTGGCCGGGCGTCACGGTGGAGAAAAAGGAGGGACGGTACCGCCACGACCGCGACGTCCTCATCCAGGACCTGCCCGGCATCTACTCGCTCTCGCCCTATTCGCTCGAGGAGGTCATCGCGCGCAACTACCTGATCGAGGAACGGCCGGACGTCATTTTGAACGTCGTGGACGGCACGAACCTCGAGCGGAACCTGTACCTGACCACGCAGCTGCTCGAGCTTGGCCTGCCGGTCGTCGTCGCGCTCAACATGATCGACCTCGTGCGCAAAAACGGCGACAGGATCGACGTCAAACAGCTTTCCGCCGCGCTCGGCTGCCCGGTGGTGGAGACCTCCGCGCTCAGGGGCGAAGGCGCCCGCGCAGCCGTGGAGGCGGCGGTCCGGGCCGCGCGGCAGGGGGAGCGGCAGGCGCATCCCTCCGCGTTCGGCGGCGCGGTGGAGCAGGCCGTCGCGCGCATTGAAGAGAGCCTTGCGGGGCTTGCACAGCCGGCACAGGCGCGCTTTTTTGCCGTCAAGCTGTTCGAGCGCGACCAGCAGGCGGCGGCCCGGCTGCACCTGGACGGGGAGCGGCTCGCCTGCATCGAGCAGCACATCCGGGACTGCGAAACCGCGCTGGACGACGACGCGGAGAGCCTCGTCACCAACGGGCGCTACGCCTACATCGCCCGCCTGATGGCCGCGTGCGTGCAAAAGCAGCCGCGCCGGGGCAACCTGACCACGTCCGACCGCATCGACCGCGTGGTCACCAACCGGTTCCTCGCGCTGCCGATCTTCGTGGCGGTCATGTTCGTGGTCTACTACATTTCCATCACGACCATCGGCGACCTGCTGACCAACTTTACGAACGACACGCTCGTAGGCGAGTGGATCCAGGCGCCGCTCGGCGCGTGGCTCTCCTCCATCGGTACGGCGGACTGGCTCACCGGCCTCGTGGTGGACGGCGCGGTCGGCGGCGTGGGCGCGGTGATCGGCTTCGTGCCGCAGATGCTCGTGCTGTTCCTGCTGCTGGCCATCCTCGAGGACGTGGGCTACATGGCGCGCGTCGCGTTCATCATGGACCGCATCTTCCGCAAGTTCGGCCTCTCCGGCAAGAGCTTTATCCCGATGCTCATCAGCTCCGGCTGCGGCGTGCCCGGCGTCATGGCCTCCCGCACGATTGAAAACGAGCGCGACCGCCGCATGACCATCATGACGACGACGTTCATCCCCTGCGGCGCCAAAATGCCGATCGTCGGCCTTATTGCGGGCGCGATCTTCGGCGGCGCGTGGTGGGTCGCCCCCACGGCGTATTTCATCGGTGTGGCGGCGGTCATCGTGTCCGGCATCCTGCTCAAAAAGACGCAGCGGTTCGCCGGGGAGCCGGCCCCGTTCGTCATGGAGCTGCCCGCGTACCACGCGCCCACGCCCGGCAACGTCCTCAAGCGCATGTGGGAGCGCGGCTGGAGCTTCATCCGGCGCGCCGGCACGGTCATCCTGGCCTCCAGCGTGCTGATCTGGTTCCTCAAGTCCTTCGGCGTGAGCGGCGGCGCGCTCGGCATGGTGGACAACATGGACGAGAGCCTGCTCGCGGCCATCGGCAACGCCGTGGCGTGGGTCTTCTCCCCGCTCGGCTTTGGCAACTGGCAGAGCACCGTGGCGACGGTCATGGGCCTCGTGGCCAAGGAAGAAGTGGTGAGCGTGTTCGGCGTGCTGTACGGCGTGGCCGGCGATGCGATGGAGATGGTGGAATCCGGCGCGTTCGAGGGCCTCTCCCCCATCGCGGCACACTTTACCGGCCTGTCCGCGCTCTCGTTCCTCGTGTTCAACCTGCTGTGCGCGCCGTGCTTTGCGGCCATCGGCGCGATCCGGCGCGAGATGAACAGCGCCTCGTGGACGTGGTTTGCCATCGGCTATCAGTGCGCGTTCGCCTATGCCATGAGCCTGATCGTCTACCGGCTCGGGCTGTGGTTCACGACCGGCGCGTTCGGCGCGGCGACCGTCGCGGCCCTCGCCGCGCTCGCGCTGCTGCTGTACCTGCTGCTCCGGCCGCACCGCGCGCCGGCGCGTCTCGATGCGCGCGGCGTCCGGCTCGGCGCGTGAGCTTCCCCCGCCGCCGCCGGACGTCCCCGGGACGGCCGGCGGCGCGGGCAACCAACGACCCGACAAGGAGGGGACCGTCTCATGCTGCACCTGTTACAGGAAAACCTTGCCACCATCCTCGTGGGGCTCGCGCTGCTGCTGCTCGTCGGGCTGGCGCTCTGGGGCGCGCTCGCGCCGCGCCGCCGCGCAAAGCGCGGCGGCTGCGGCGGCGGCTGCTGCGGCTGCCCCTCCGCCGGCTGCTGCCCGGCCGCCCGCGCGGCGGGCGGCGCCCCGCCGGCCCAGCGGGAGCGGGAGGCGCCCCGGCCATGACCGCCGCGCTTGCAAAGCCGCGCGAAATCCCCTACAATAAGGGCAACAGCCCCGCGCCCGGCAGGCCATCGCCCGCCGGCGGGGGAGCAAAGGAGTGGACGCCCTTGAAGATTCAGGAGAGCGCGGAAAACTATCTCGAAGCCATCCTCGTGCTCACGCGCCGGCTGGGGCAGGCGCGCTCCGTGGACGTGGCGGGCTACCTGGGCTTTTCCAAGCCCAGCGTCAGCGTGGCCGTGAAGCAGCTGCGCGAAAACGGCTACCTGCGCGTGGAGGCGGACGGCACGCTCACGCTGCTCCCGCCCGGCCGGGAGATCGCCGAAAAGATTTACGAGCGGCACTGCGTCATCGCCGGCATGCTGACCGCCCTCGGCGTGGACGAGGAGACGGCGCTCCGGGACGCGTGCCGCATCGAGCACGTCATCAGCGAGGAGAGCTTCCGGCACATCCGCGCGCACTTCCAGCAGCACCGGCAGGCATAGCACGCGCCGGCAGGCATCAGACGCAGCACGGCCGGCAAACGCATGGCGTTTGCCGGCCGTGTTTTGCCGGTTTGTGCCGCCGGGTCAGTGCCCCGCCGGCTTTTGCCAGACCAGGTCCTTTTCCGTCGTCAGGTCCGCGTGCAGCAGCACGCCAAAGAGCAGCGCAAGCGGCGGGAGCGCCAGCCAGATCGCGCGGCCGCCCAGCCAGCCGCACGCGACCGTCCCCGCCACGACCCCGGCCGCAAAGCACAGCAGCATCACAAAGTGCTTGCGCAGCCGTTCCCGGTGCGACTTGTCCGGCGAGCGCCGGTGCCGCACCTCGCGCGCCAGCCCCACGCCGATCTGCCGGATGTGGTTCGTCGCAAACGTCGTGGCCACGGGCGTGCCCTCGGCCTGCCGGAACGTGTTGTACTGCATGGAGGCGATGAAGTTGACCGCCACCTGCGAAATCTGCACCGGCGCGGCGTCCGGCACGAGCCCGAGCGCGGCCACCGCCAGCAGTTCCACGAGGATGAGCAGCGTGTCCCAGCGCACCGAAAGGCGGCGTTTGACGGGGCCGGGCACCAGTTCGGACACGAACGCGCCCGCCACATACGCCGTGACCGGCACGATATAGTACAGGGCTCTGCACCAGTTTCCCGTGCCGAGCGCCATCCCCATGAGCACCACGTTGACCGTCTGCGCGTTGCAGAACACGCCGCCGCGCTCCAGGTAGGTGTACGCGCCGAAGATGCCGGCCACGCCGATGAGCAGGAAATAGATCCAGTTCCGCTCGCACACGAGATAATATCTGCCGTCCGTCCGTTCCTTGCGCCGCATCGCAGGCCCTCCATCCGCCGTTCCCATTCGTGTTGCGCCGGGGCGCGGAACCGCGCCGCGCACGCCGGCCGCTCCATCTTAGCACAACCCCGCCGCCGCGGCAACCCCGCCGCCGTCGTTGCGGCACAACCCGCCGCAGTTGTTGCGGTATTGCCCGCAGCCGCAGTTGCGGCGGGGGGAATTTTCCGATATAATACTGCAAAAGAGCACATCGGATCGGAGGCCGCGACCATGAAACAGACCCTGCTCACCCCCGGCAGGCTGCTCGACGAAAACGGGCGCCTCGCACAGGCCGGCTATGCCACGTCCCCCGTGCGCACCTACGACCGCAGCGCCATCCGCGCCAGCCGCCTGCGCATCAAGGAATGGGACTACTATCTCGTCTACAACGGCGCGTTCGGCGTGGCGCTCACGCTCGCCGACAACGGGTACATGGGGCTGCTCTCGGCCTCGTTCCTGGACTTTGAAAACCGGTCGGAACACACCGTGTCGCGCATGTTCCCGTTCCCGCTCGGGCAGACGCGCATGCCGGCGAGCGCCGCGCGCGGCGACGTGCGCAAGACGCTCAAAAACGCGGTGCTCGCGTTCACGCACGAGGGCGGCGCGCGGCGCCTGCGCGTGCAGCTGGACCGCTTCCAGAACGGGAAGCCGTTTGCGTGCGACCTGCTGCTCGCCGAAGAGCCGCGCGACTCCATGGTCATCGCCACGCCGTTCCCGGACAGGCCCACCGCGTTTTACTACAACCAGAAGATCGTCGGCATGCGCGCGGAGGGCACCGTCGCCTGCAACGGGCAGGTACACGCCTTCCACGCGGCCGATTCGTTCGGCCTGCTCGACTGGGGCCGCGGCGTGTGGCCGTATGAGAACACGTGGTACTGGGGCGCGGCGCAGGGGCTCGTCGAGGGGCGGGTCGTCGGCTTCAACATCGGCTATGGGTTTGGCGACGTGTCGGCCGCGTCGGAAAACATGCTGTTTGTGGACGGCGTGGCGCACAAGCTCGACCGGCTGACCTTCTGTATCCCGACCGATGCGGACGGCAAGGAGGAATATCTCAGGCCCTGGACGTTCACCTCGTGCGACGGGCGGTTTGAAATGGACTTCCACCCCATCCTCGACCGTGCGGCGCGCATGCAGGCGGGCTTCCTCTGCTCCGACCAGCACCAGGTGTTCGGCCGCTTTACCGGGCGCGCGCTGCTCGACGACGGCACGGAGCTGTATCTCAAGGACTTCCTCGGCTTTGCCGAAAAGGTATACAACAAATGGTAACCGCGACGCGCACCCGCCTGCTGATCTGGGACTGGAACGGCACGCTGCTGGACGACACGCAGTTTTGCTACGGGATCGCCAACCGCATGCGCGTCGAGCGCGGCATGCCCCCGCTCGAGGGCGTGGACGCCTACCGGCGCGTGTTCCGCTTCCCGATCATCGACTACTACCGCGCCATGGGCTATACGTTTGAAACGGAGAGCTATGACGACGTGTCCGTGGCGTTCCACCGGCTGTACGAGCAGGGCGTGGGCGGCTGCCCGCTCACGCCGGGCGCAAAGGAGACGCTCCTGGCCGTGCGCGCGCGGGGCGTGGAGCAGATCCTGCTTTCCGTCACGTCGCAGCGGCGGCTGGAGCGGGAGGCGGCGCTCAAGGGCGTGGCGGACTGTTTTTCGGAGATCCTCGGCCAGCGCGACGACCTGGGCGCCGGCAAGGCCGACATGGCGCGCCGGCTGCTCGCGTCGCGCGGCCTGCCGCCGGAGAGCGTGCTGTTCGTCGGCGACACGCACCACGACGCGGAAATCGCCGCGTCGCTCGGCTGCCGCGCGGCGCTGCTCACGAGCGGGCACCAGACGCGCGAAGCGCTCGCCGGCTGCGGCGCCGTGCTGATCGACGCGCTCGCCGAAGTGCCGGCGCTGCTCTGACGCGCCGTCCGCGCCGTTTTGAACGCTGCCGGCGCCGCCGCAAGGGCCGCCGGGCGGCAAAAAGCCCCGCGGGAGCCCCCCGCACGGCAGCAAAAAACCGCCGGACGGCGCAAGGCCGTCCGGCGGTTTTCCGTCCGTGTGTCCCGGAAAAGTCCCCGCCGCCTTACGGCGCGGGACGCTCAAACAGGGCCGCCGCCTCGCGCAGCAGTTCCGGCACGTCGAGGCGCTGCGGGCAGCGGGACGCGCACATCCCGCAGCGCGTGCAGGCCGACGCGGACGCCTTGCCGTCGCAGAACATCGTGTAGCGGTTCTGCGCGTAGGCGGGGTTGGCAAACGTGCGGTAGTCGTTCAGCGCGGAGAGCACGGAAGGGATCGGGATGCCGGCCGGGCACGTCTCCGTGCAGTAGCCGCAGCGCGTGCAGGGCACGACCGGCGCGGCGGAGAGAATCTGCTGCACCCGCCCCAGCAGCGCGCGTTCCGCTTCGGAGAGCGGCACGAGCGGCGAAAACGTTTTGAGATTGTCCTCCATCTGCGCAAGGTCCGACATGCCGGAGAGCACGACGTCCACGCACGGCAGCGACGCGGCAAAGCGCAGCGCCCACGACGCGACCGACGCCGCCGGCGCGGCCGCAGTGAGCAGCGCGCGCGCCGCCTCCGGCAGCACGGCCAGCGCGCCGCCGCGCACCGGCTCCATGACGATCACGCGGCAGCCGTGCCGCTCGGCCGTCTCATAGCACAGGCGCGCCTGCACGCGCTCGCTCTCCCAGTCGGCATAGTTGATCTGCAGCTGCACAAACGTGACCTCCGGGTGCGCCTGCAGCGCCTGCTCGAGCACCTCTGCCGTGTCGTGGAACGAAAACCCGAGATGCCGGAGCTGCCCGCGCGCCTGCCGGAGGCGCAGCTCCTCCCACACGCCCGCCTGCTCCGCGAGCGCAAAGCTCTTCCGGTTCATGGCGTGCAGCAGGTAGTTGTCAAAGTAGGAGACGCCCGTCTTTTGGAGCTGCTCGTCAAACAGCCGCGCCACGTCCGCCCGCTCCTTGACGAACCACATGGGCATCTTGTCGGCCAGGCAAAACGCGTCGCGCGCGTGGCGGCGCACCAGGCACTCGCGCACGGCGATCTCCGCCTGAAAGTCGTGGTAACCGTAGGCCGTGTCCACATAGGAACAGCCGGCCTCCAAAAAGCGGTCGAACATCCGCTCCGTCGCGGCAAAGTCGATCTTCCCGTCCTGCTGCGGCAGGCGCATCGTGCCAAAGCCCAGCTGTGCCATATCCTTCCCCTCCCCGCTGCTTCCGGGACGCGGTTGCCCGCGCAGGCCGCCGCGCTTCCAGCTCCTTTCTAACTAAAATGTATAGTAGCAGAAAAGCCGCGCCCGGTCAAACCCCCGCAGGGCGCAAGCGGCGGGCGCAGGGGCGCAAAAAACGCCGCCGCGGGCAAAAGCCCGCGGCGGCGCGTGTCCGCTCCGGTCAGTTGAAGTTCACGCGGATCTCGTTGAAGCTCTTGTCGTACTCATAGCGATACGTCCACACGAGCTTGCTGGTCTTGTAGCCAAACTCGCTCGCCACGCGCAGCGCCGTCTCCTTCACGGCGGAAAGCGCCTCCTCCACCGCCGTGTTGCTGCCGGAGAGCGAGTTGCTGTTGCCCTTGCGGTAGCGGCTCGCCTGCGTCTCCGCATCGGAGGCCGCGTTGCGCAGCGTCTCGAGCGCCTCAAGATATTCGGCGTACAGCGCGCGCTGCTCGGCGGTGTACTGCTGCGTGACGAACGGCGTGACCGCCGTCTCCGCCGTCAACCGGTAGCTGAGGCGGGCGATGCCGGCGCTCGCCGTGGAGGCGCCTTCGCCCGTGCCATCTCCCTCCGCCGTGCCGCCTTCCGTTGAGGGCAGCTCCGTTGGCGCGGCGGTCTGCTCTGCTGTCGGTTCCGCGGTCGGCTCTGCGGTCGGCTCTGCGGTCGGTTCCACGGTCGGCTCTGGCGTCACGATCGGGTCGGGCGTGATGCTCACATCCGGCGTGACGGTCGGTTCGGGCGAGATGGTCGGCAGCAGGTCGTCCGCGGCGATCAGCTCCGCGACGTATTCCGTCAGCGGCTCGCACGTGGAGAGATACTGCTCCGTCAGCATGCTGTACCAGCGGTAGAACGCGTAGGTGCGCGTGTACTCGCGGTATTGCGGCACGTCCACGCCGTAGATCTCCTTGATGATCTTCACGCGGTTGGCCTGGTCGGTCAGGCAGAAGTTCCAGTTGAAGATGTTCGTGTTGCCCGAGGTGCCGCTCGAGCCGCTGCCCATCGAATACATGCCGATGTTGTCGGCGTCGAGGCCGTAGGCAAACAGCGCGAGCGCCGCCGTCTGGGACAGGTTCGTGTTCGTGAAGAGCTGGCCTTCAAACGCGGACAGCAGCTCCGGGATCTTGAGGATGAGGTTCTGCTGCTTCATGGATTCGAACAGCGCGATCATCATCTTCTTCTGGCGGTTGACGCGGTTGTTGTCGCCGCTCATGCCCGAAGGGATGTTCTTGCGCACGCGCAGATAGTCCAGCACGGCCTGGCCGTCCATGTGCTGCAGGCCCTTCTTGTAGCTGCGGCCCTGGATCGTGAAGTCGAGCTCCAGGTCGTATTCCACGCCGCCGACGGCGTCCGCCAGCTCCTTGACCGCGGGCATGGTGACGGCATAGTAGTAGTCCACCGGGATGTCGCCCAGCATCCACTCCGCCGCCTCGCAGACCTTCTCAAAGCCCGCGCCGTTCTCCGCAAACAGGCCGCCGCCGCAATCCAGCGAGGCGTTGATCTTGTAGATGCCCTTCACGCCCGGGATGTTGGCATAGGTGTCGCGCGGGATGGAGATCATGTCCACGCGGTTCTCCTCAAAGTTGATGGCGAGGATCAGGATCACGTCCGCGTGGAACGCGTTGTCCTCCGCCTTGCCGCCGTAGCCGGTGAGCCGCTCCTCGGCGTAGTCCACGCCGATGAACGCCACGTTGACGATGTTCTTCATCATCGACAGGTCGGCCTGCTCCTCCAGCGCCGTGTACGGGTCCACGGTGGGCGACGGCGTCGGGTCCTCGCTCGGGTTCGGCGTCGCGGGCGCGACCGTCGGCGACGGCGAGCCTTCGTGCAGCGGGAAGAAGGACGCCGGGTTGTTGCGCAGGTTGTTATAATACAGCAGCCCCGCCGTCACAAGCGCGAGCACGAGCACGCCGGCGCAGATGGCGATGATGCCGCCGCGGCCGATCCGCTTTTTGGGCTTCTCCTCCTGAAAATAATCCGTCGGCACAAACGACTCGACGGTCTGCAGCTCCTCTTCCTGCCCTTCGGGCGTCTGGGGCATGGGAGGCTGGTTCTGACGATCTTCCATATACAACGTCCTTTCCTGACGGTTCTTGTGGCCGGCACGCGGCGCGGCGCGCCCTCGGTGCCTGACAGGTACCCACTATTATACCAGAGTTTCCACCAAAACAGCATCGATTTTACGATATTACAAACTGTTTACAAACTGGGGCGCCGAAACCGGCTCAAACGGCACGATCCCCCCTTTTCAGATCGGCGCGAATGCGATACAATAGCAAGCGCGGGTCTGCGACCCCCTGTTTGGCGTGCCCTGGCGCGCCGGCAGTGAGAAACCAAAGGAGTTTCGATCCATGATCGTCGTCATTCCGGCCTATCAGCCGGACGAAAAGCTGCTGCGCACCGTCGAGGAACTGCGCGCCCATACCGACTATGCCATCGTCGTCGTAGACGACGGCAGCACGCCGGATCGGCAGCCCGTCTTTGCCAGCCTCGACCCTGACGTGACGGTACTCCGCCACGACGTGAACCGCGGCAAGGGCCGCGCGCTCAAGACCGCCTTTGCCTATATCCAGGAGCACTTCCCGCAAAACGAGGGCATCGTCACCGTGGATGCGGACGGCCAGCACCTGCTGCCGGACATCGTCCGCGTGAGCGAGGCCTGGGCCGCCCACCCGGAGGCGCTCGTGCTCGGCTCGCGCCGGTTCACCGGCAACGTGCCGTTCAAGAGCCGCGCCGGCAACGCGATCACGCGCAAGGTGTTCCACGTCTCCACCGGCGTGAAGGTGTTCGACACCCAGACCGGCCTGCGCGCGTTCTCGGTCAGCCGCATTCCCATGATGCTGGAGATGCACGGCGACCGGTACGAATACGAGATCAACGTGCTGCTGTACGCCACGCGCCACCACGTGCCCATCCTCGAGGTGTGGATCGAGACGGTCTACATCGAGGATAACGCATCGTCACACTTTCATCCGGTGCGCGACGCCTGGCGCATCTACAAGATGATCCTGCTGTTCGTGGCCTCGTCGCTTGCGGCGGCGCTGCTTGACTACGTGCTCGTGCTCACGCTGCCGCAGCTGCTCGAGCCGTTCATCCCCACGCCGTTGCTCGTGTCCACGGCCATCGCGCGCGTCGTCAGCTCGCTGTGCAACTACTTTCTCAACGGCAAGCTGGTGTTCGGGGGCTGCTCGAAGGACAGCATCCTCCGTTATTATCTGCTGGTGGCGGGGATCTATGCCGTAAACTATGGCCTGCTCACGATATTGAGCGTGCTGCTGCCGCTGCCGCTGTGGCTGGCCAAGCTGCTCGTGGAGCTGGTGCTCTACCCGGTCAGCTTTTACCTGCAGCGCCGGTTCGTGTTCGCCGCGCACCGGGCATAGCGGCGCCCCCCATGCAGACCAACGACCCTCTCCCGCGCACGCGGGAGGAAAGGAGCAACATGAAAAACATTCCCTCCGGCAGCCGCGGGCGCATCGTGCGCATGGTCGTCGTCGACCTGCTGGCGTTCGGGCTCGCGCTCTGCATCTTCGCCTATTTTCACCACGTCCGCCAGCCGGACACCAAGCCGGTCGTGCTGCCCACCCCGTCGCAAACCGCCGCGCCGACCATCACGCCGGACGTGCAGGCCACGCCGGGCCCGTCTGCGGGCGATCCCGGCGCCACCACGTCCGAGCAGCCGGCCGCCACGCCGGAGCCGGCCGGCCTGCTGGGCGCCAAATACGCCGAAAAGTTCACCGCGGGCGAGGTCGTGCAGGACGCGACGAGCTACCGCAGCGCAAACGTCGCGCTCGAGCTGACGCAGGAGCGGCGCTATGACAGCCTCGTGCACATCGTCGATATCTACCTGCGCGACATCACGAGCTTCCACGCCGTGACGTGTAAGGAAGCGTTTGGGGAAAACCTGGGCATCGGCGCCATCGGCGAGGCGCTGCCCGGCGCGCTCGCGATCAGCTCCAGCGACCAGTACCGCAACCGCCCGAGCGGCCAGTGGGGCTTCATCGTAAACGACGGCTTGCTCTACTCGAGCGATACGAACGTGTACGACTTTGCCGTGCTCTACCTCGACGGCACGATGGAAGTCTATGAAGCGGGCACGGCCGATTTCGACTCGCTCGTGGCGCGCGGCATCCGTCAGGCGTGGACGTTCGGCCCGGCGCTCGTCAAGGGCGGCGAGGCGGTCGGCAGCTACGACGGCGCGCCCGCCCGCATGCAGACCAGCAACCCGCGCGTCGCCATCGGCTACTATGAACCCGGGCACTACTGCCTCGTCATGGTGGACGGCACGCGCGCGAGCAACTCCGGCTCGAAGGGCGCCACGCTCGACGAGCTGACGGACCTGTTCCTCTCGCTCGGCTGCACGGAAGCGCTCAACCTCGACGGCGGCAGCACCGTGGCCATGCGGTTCGGCAGCCAGACGCTGAACACGAGCACGCGCAGCCTGACCAACGCCATCTACATCAGCGAGCCGGATGCGGCACAAGGGGGAAACTGACATGAAACGGGCACTTCCTCACATCACGATCGTCCTGTCGCTCATGACGCTCACGTTTTTCGTAATCGAGCGGTTCAACGAGATGATGGGGTTCATGACGAGCAAACTGAGCCAGTGGGTGTTTGCGATACTCGCAGTATTCGCGCTCATCACCTCGCTGCGGCTCATCGTGTGCGACTGGAACGCGGACCGGCGCGCGCGGGAACGGCAGGCCCGCCTGCACCGGCAGGCGCTGCGGCGCCAGGCACAGATGGCCGCGCAGGAGCAGGAATCCGTCCCGCAGGCCCCGGCACACCGCGACGACGCATAACCGCATCCGGGTACAGCAAGCGACAGGCGCCCCGCGCCAAGGCATAGTAAAGCGCCCCGCCGGCAGTTGCCGGCGGGGCGCTGCTCTGTCCTTTCCCGGGGTCCCCGCCCGCCTCAGCGCCGCGCGCCGAGCCGCGCCCAGAAGCGGAACGTGAGCGGCCACAGCGCGCCGCCCATGAGCACCATGAGGAAATACCGGATCGCGTGCGCCGACGCATGGCCGCCCGTGAGCAGCAGCAGCGGCTCCTTGGTCAGCGCCCGCACCGCCACGACGAGGCCGAGCCCGAGCGCGCACTTGGCCACCTGCCCGATAAGCGGCGCGCGCGGGTCGAACCGGAGGCGCGCCGCGTCCAGCGCATACACCGGCAGCAGCCCGGCGGCGACGCCCAGCAGGGTATAGGCGTTCTTCTCGCCGCTCTCGTGGAACGCCGGGATCGCGTTTGCGGGCGGCGGCGCCAGCTCCACATACAGCACAAACAGCACGGAGAAGAGGAGCAGCGCGCCAAAGAGCGCCGGCAGCACGCGCCGGTCCGTCTCCGCGCGCACAAACAGCGGCCAGATTAGCAGCACCAGCGCCGCGCCCAGCGCGAGCGACACGCCCACGTCCAGCGGCGTATGCACGCCCAGATACAGCCGCGAAAACGCCACGAGGAGTATGGCCGCCACACAGGCGACGCGCACCGCGCGCCGCCTGCTCGTGCGCGCAATGCCGCCATAGGTGCCCACGGCGTTCTGCGTGTGGCCGCTGGGGAACGAATAGCCCGTGGCGGCGCCGCGCGCGCGCTCCACGATCGTAAACTGCGGATCCAGCAGCCACGGCCGCGGCACGCAGCACAGGAGCTTCAGAAACTGGTTGGCCAGCGTGCCGAGAAAGCCGGTGTACAGCAGGAAATACCCGCGCCGCTTGTCCACGCACCAGAACATGCACATGGCCACGACCATGAACAGCGTCTCGTCCCCGAGATAGGTGAGCGCGCCGAACACCGCGTCCCAAAAGGGCGTGCGCAGGCCCTCCAGCAACCGCAATACCGCCATTTCCCTCTCTCCCCCAGTCCTTTTTTCACAGCATAGCATATATTGTAGCAGGGGGGAACCCCCCGCCGCCGCAACGCGCGCCCTCCCGGAGCGCGCGCGGCAGGAAGGAGTCCACTGCTATGACGTTTACACGAAATCTGAAACACATGATGTCCGGCCCGGACGTCAAATACATGAAAGACGCGCTCGTCGCGCTCGGCGAGCTGTATCAGTCCACACACGACCTGTTCGGCGACGACACGCTCGCCGCCGTGAAGGCCTACCAGCGCACGCACCGGGATACGGCCGGGCGGCGGCTCACCGTCGACGGGATCATCGGCATCCGCACGTGGTCGGCCATAGAACGCGACCTCAACGCGCCGGACGCGCCCGCGCCGCCCGCAGAACCGGACGCGCCGCCCGCGCAGGGGGATGCCGGCCTGCCCGCCAACATCGGCCCGCAGGCGGCCGCCGCCATCGCCGCCGACCTGCCCGGCCTGTCCGGCACGCGGCAGGCGCTCGTGCGGGAGGCGCTCCGCTATGCGTTCGACCCCGCCGTGCCCGCGCGCTATCCCTACAGCCTGTACATCCGCGGCGGAAACCTGTACAATACCGACCTCACGCTGAACGTGATCACCGCCGCGCGCATCGAGGACGGCGCCAGGCGCCAGCCGGAGTTCTACAGCGGCGGCAGCAAGGCGATGATGCTCGCCGCCGTGGCGGCCGACCCGAAGACCACCGGCGCGGACTGCTCCGGCGGCATCGTGGGGCTGATGCGCCACTTTGAGCTCACCGCGCCGACGTTCGACGCAACGGCCAACAGCCTGTGCGGCAGCAGCCACAGCACCGCGGTCGCCCGCACCGCGCTGCAGCCGGGCGACTGGGTCGGGCGCGACGGCCACATCGGCGTGTATGTGGGCGGCGGGTACGTCGTCGAGTGGATGGGCAAGCTGTATGGCTGCCAGCTCAGCCGGCTGGCCGCCCGCCAGGGCTACGACTTCGTGGCCAGGCGCCTGCGCAGCCGCAGCGGCTGGACGAAGTTCCGCCGTCCGCGCTATTACTGACAGCGCGCGCCCCGCAAGCGCGGGCGGCTGGTCCGCGCTATGGCTGACGACGAGCGCCCGGCAGGGCGTTTGCAGGCGCAGAGGGGCGCGGCGTTCCCGCCGCGCCCCTTTGCCATGCCGCAACGTCCGTCCCCGTCACGGGGCGGGCGTCTCCAGATAGTCGTACACCTTGCGCAGGCCGCCGTCGTCGTGGGTGCCGGTCACGAACTCGGACAGCGTGAAGTGCATCGCGTCGCTCGTGCTGCGATAGTAGTGCGCCCAGAGGAAGCCGGCGCGGTAGAACGCCAGCTCGTAGAGCAGGTAGTTGACCACCGTCTCGGGCACGCCGCACAGCAGCGCGTCGTACGCGCCGTCATACGTATAGTCGTAGCAGGGGACGCCGTCCACCGTCACAATGCCGTTGTACGCCAGGTGGTCGCGCACCTCGCCGTCGATCACGGCCTTGTTCTCCGCCTCGTTGAGGTTGGGCGAAAGGGAGGCGTTCAGATCGACCGCCGTGCCGAACCCGTGGTGGCTGATGGTCTGCAAACTGGACGTGAAGCGGGACACGTAGCACCCGTCGTACGTGCCCACGAGGTCGGCCAGCAGCACCGGGCCGGAGTCGCCGTTCGTGCCGGACACCCGCACATATGTGCCGCGCAGGTACGCGAGCGCCCGCTCAAAATACGGCACCGCGTCCACGTGCACGCGCCACGTCTCGCCCTCCGGCAGGCCCTCGATCGTGGTGATGTACGTCTCCTCCCAGTCCGGGTCGGCCAGGATGTACCGCCGGTCCACCCACTGGTAGCGGTAGCGGAAGCGGTCGGTATCGCCGCCGAAAAAGGCGAGCGCCTCGTTGTAAGAGTCGTTGAAGTCCTCGGGGACGAGCTGCTCCCACGCGTCGCCCATCACGTAAAAGCGCACGCGCAGCAGCTCCACGGACTTGGCCCCCTCGCTCGAGGCGATGACCTTCAGCGTGTGCACGCCGGTCCGCAGCTCGGCCAGGTCGAGCTGCCCGGTGATCGACGTGCCCTCGAGCGTATCGGTGCTGTCCAGCCGGTAGGTGTAGACCTCGCTGCCCTCCGGGAAGTACACCGTGTAGCGGTACGGGTAAAACGGGTCGCTGTGATAGGCGCAGGAGATCGTCACGGTCACGCCCGTGAGCGGGTAGTTGGCGCGCACCTCCCCGGCGATGGGGTAGCCCGTGCCGAGCGCGTGCCGGTAGCCGTCCTCCATGAGCGGCCGCTCCGGATCCTCCACAAACGCGAACGACGCCTCCGGCGCCGGCGACGCCTGCTCAAGCAGCGTGAGCGGGGCGCGCGTACCGAGCGCGTGCTGCGGCGCGCCGCACGAGAGCAGCGCGACCCCGAGCAGCGCCCCCGCGAGCGCGGCGGCGATGCAGACGGCCAGGCGTTGCCTGCGGTTCCAGCGTGCCATGCGGTTCCCTCCCCCTGTGCTTCTCCCGCCCGGGCGCTGCCGGGGCGGGGATGCCGCTTCCATTATACCACGTCCGTCCGACAGATTTTTTAAACAAACTGGGAAAATCGCGCGTCGCGCGCCCCGCCGCAGCCGGATACAGGCATGCGCGCGCCCGGCCGCCGGGCTATACTTTTGCCGCCCGGCTGTGGTATACTGAAAAAAACGATTGACAATGGAGGGATAGCAGTGACCAACGCCAATTTGACCCCGCACATCGCCTGTGCGCCGGAGGATTTTGCCAGGACCGTGCTCATGCCGGGCGACCCGCTTCGCGCCAAGTTCATCGCCGAGACCTACCTGACCGACCGCGAGCTGGTCAACAACGTCCGCGGCGTGCAGGGCTACACCGGCTATTTCGAGGGCAAGCGCGTGTCCGTCATGGCCAGCGGCATGGGCATGCCGTCCATCGGCATCTATTCCTACGAGCTGTTCCACATGTTCGGCGTGGAACAGATCATCCGCATCGGCTCCGCCGGCGCGATCGACCCGTCGCTCCAGCTGTTCGACCTCGTGCTCGGCCAGGGCGCCTGCACCGATTCGGCCTACACCTCGCAGTTCCTGCCGCGCGGCACGTACGCGCCCATCGCGGACTACGGCCTGCTGAGCGCCGCCGCGGCCGAGTGCGAACGGCGCGGCCTGCGGCACAAGGTCGGCAACCTGCTCTCGTCCGACTGTTTCTATGGCGAGAGCGGCATCCCCGGCACGCTCGAGTGGCGCAAGCTGGGCGTGCTGGCCGTCGAGATGGAGGCCGCCGCGCTGTACGCCAACGCCGCGCGCGCCGGCAAGAAGGCGCTGTGCATCTGCACGATCTCCGACCTCGTGGAGACCGGCTCGGTCACGACGGCCGAGCAGCGCCAGACCGCCTTCCACGACATGATGCAGGTCGCGCTCACGATCGCCTGACCCCCTGCCCGCGCACGGCGGCAGGAGCCAATGGCTCCTGCCGCCGTGTTGTTCTCCCACCGCGCCGGTCAAAACCGCACCGCGGCCAGCGCAAGCGCCGTCACGACGCCGGCCGCCATCGCCGCGAGCGAAACGGGCACGGCAAAGCGCGTCTTGCGGATGCCGACCGCGCCGAAGTAGAGCGCGACCTCGTAAAAGATCGTCTCCGAGCTGCCCATCAGCACGCTGGCGGTAAAGCCGGCCCGGGAGTCGGGCCCGTACGCCGCGAACAGCTCCGAGAGCGTGGCCATCGCCGCGCTGCCGGAGAAGGGCCTGAGCAGGATGAGCGGCAGCAGCGACGCGTCAAAGCCCAGGCCGGCACAGGCCGGTGCAAGCAGCCGCACCAGCAGGTCGAACAGGCCGCTGTCGCGCATCGTGCCGATGGCGATGAGCATCGCGGACAGGCACGGCAGGATCTTCAGCAGCACGGGCAGCCCCTCCGCCGCGCCCTCGACGAACGCCTCGTACACGTCCACCCGCCGCACCAGCCCATAGCCGATCACCGCCACGAACAGCAGCGGGACGAGCGCGGCGCTCATGCCGCCGCCCGGCGCGCGCGCCGCGCCGCGCGCCCGGGCTGCCTACCGGGCCGCGTGCACAGCCTGCACAGCACGACCGCCACGGCCGTGCTGACCGCCGAAGCCAGCAGCGACGGCACGACGACCGCCGCCGGGGCGGCGCTGCCCGCGGCCTGCCGCAGCGCGAGCAGCCCGGTCGGCAGCAGCTGCAGCGCCGAGCCGTTCACGGCGATGAGCACGCACATCTCGTCCGTGGCCACGCCCGGGTGCGGGTTGTGCCGGTCCAGCTCGCGCATGGCCTCCAGCCCGAACGGCGTGGCCGCGTTGCCCATGCCGAGCATGTTGGCCGCAAAGCACAGCGTGATCGGGCCGGCGGCTTCGCCCGCGTTTGGAAACAGCCAGCGCGTCACGGGTGCGAGCCGGCGCGAAAGCACGTCCATCAGCCCGGCGCGCCTGGCCACGCCCATCAGCCCCATGAACAGCAGGTACGCCCCCGCCAGCTCCAGGCACAGCGAAACGGCCTCCCCTGCGCCGGCGAGCATGGACGCCGTCGCGGCGTCGCCCCCGGCGGTGACGATCAGCGCCAGCACGCCGCTGATGAACATGACCCCAAAGATATAGGACATGCGACCCCCTCCTTCGACCGATGCTCTATTGTATGCGCCGCGCGGCGGATTTTGCAGAAAATTGCAATCCGGCGCGCCAGCGCCCGCCTGCCGCCCCGCTTCTTCGCGTTGTGCACCGCCGCGCCTGTTTGCCCGCCCCGGCCCGCCCTGCCGCCCGGCTGCTCTGCGCCTTGCCCGCTCCCCCAGCGCCCCGCAACTGTGGCACTTTTTTAAACTTTTTTCGGTTCGCGGGACAAGCCGCCAGCCGGTTTGCTATAATAGGTTGAAATCACGGTTTCGCACGCGCCATGCGGCGTCCTGCGCACCGAAGGATCAGGAGATGTGGGGAATACCCTTTTGTCAGGAGCGATGTCCATGAAACGAACCCTTGCGCTGCTGCTGGTGCTTGCCACTGTGCTGTCGCCGCTTTTGAGCGGATGCGCGGTGCTCTCCTCCGGCAGCGAATACTGCCTGCGCTTTCTCGACCTGATACAGGCGGGCGACTATTCGCGCGCCTACGACATGATCGACGAGAGCATCAAAAAGGCAGACGACCCGGAGGTGACCGTGATCCCGGATCCGACGCCCACGCCGGACCCGGACGCGACGGACACCCCTGCCGCAGAGGAGACGCCGGAAGCGGAGGAAACGCCGGCCGCCGAGGATACGCCCGACCCGAACGCGACGCCCGACCCGAACGCCGAAGGGACGCCGGACCCGGACGCGACGCCAGACCCGGACGCGACGCCAGACCCGGACGCGACGCCAGACCCGGACGCGACCCCCGACCCGAACGCCACGCCGGAAGCGGAATCGACCCCGGAGGCGACGCCCACCGAGGCGCCCACCCCCTCGCCCACGCCGGACGCGGAGGGCAACCCGTATGTGGAAAAGACCATCTCCCGCACGGAGTTCATCAACAAATACAAGAGCATCTTTGACGAGCTGCAGCTCGAGGGCATGGAATACCACGTGGAGGACGTGGAGGACGGCGACATCATCGCCATCGTCAACTACACGCTGACGTACCACACCGGCCACGAGACGGAGGACGGCAACGACCTCATCTATGAGATGGAGATCGTGGCCAACCGCGTGGAGGGACGCTGGACGATCGAGTGGTCGCCCAAGCTGATCTTCCCGATGATGGACTGGGGCGACACGGTGCGCGTGGGCGTGCTGCAGTCCAAGCGCGGCGAGATCCTGTGCGACGGCGTGCCCTACGCGCAGAACGTGAACATCTACACCGTCTACGCCGTGCCCTCGTCGGTCGACGCGGCGGCGGCGGACGAGACCTACCTGCGCTACAACAGCCGCGAGGAGTTTGCGCAGATCGTGGCCAACATCCCGGAGCTGGGGCTCACCTATAAAGACGTCATGAAGGCGCTCAACAACCAGCGCAACGACTTTGCCAAGCTCCAGACCTTCTATCCCGACGAGGTGTCCGAGACGCTGACCGAGACGATCCTCGACATCAAGGGCCTGGGGCTCGACACGGCCAACTACGGCACCGTGCGCTACTACCCGTACGGCTCCTCGCTCTCGCACATCATCGGTTACGCGTCGATCATCACGAAGGAAGAGCAGATCTACTACGAGACGATCGGCGACACGCGCTACAACGGCGACAGCTGGGTCGGCAAATACGGCCTCGAGCTCGAATATGAGGACATCCTGACCGGTACGAACGGCCGCTTCACCTACATCCAGGACGTGACGGGCGCGTCGAACGGCGTGCTGTACCGCACGGAGGCGGTGGACGGGCAGGACCTGCACCTGACGATCATCCCCGAGCTGCAGGAGCGGCTGGAGGACGTGGTCGAGACGATCGTCTACGACAGCAACATCCACGGCACGGTCATCGTGCTCAACCCGCAGACGGGCGAGCTGCAGGCGATCACGTCGTTCCCGAATTTCGACCTCAACTACGTGTCCCGCGGTATGCCGGACGACGAGTGGGCCGCCTACCTGGCCGAGACGGACTCCAACGGGCAGCCGCTGCTGCGCCTGTTCAACCGCGCGACGCAGGGCCTCTACCCGCCCGGCTCCACGTTCAAGCTCATGACCGCGGCCGCGCTGCTTGAAACCGGCACGATGACCATGAACGACGTGTTCCCCGAGTCGGAAAAGGCGAACATCGACGTGGACGAGTGGGTGCCGTCCGAGTCGCTCGCGCCGGGCTTCATGGAGCAGTCCAACAACCGCCCGCTGCGCAGGACCGAGAGCACCAACCGCAGCAACAACCCGAGCTACGTGATGAACATGCAAAATTCGATCATCACGTCGGACAACCTGTTCTTCGCCTATGGCGCGCTGCGCCTCGGTTGGGACAAGTTTTACGACTATCTGGACAAGCTCGGCTGGCGCGAGGGCATCGAGTTCGAGCTGCAGGAGCAGGTCGCCATCCCGCAGATCTACTCCGAAATGGTATACACGTATGAGGACGGCACCGAGGCCATCGACTACGAGACGCGCCGCCGCCAGCTGATCCTCGACGAAAACGGGAACGCGCAGCCGCAGGGCGACATCGCGCGCACGTTCTACAACCTCGCGGTCACGGGCTACGGCCAGGGCCAGCTGCTCGTCTCCCCGCTGCAGATGGCCTGTTTCCTGTCCGCCTTTGCCAACGGCGGCGACATCATGGTGCCGTACGTGGTGGACTCCATCTGGCACGCGAGCGGCACGGACTACAACCTCGTCTCCGAAACGGAGCCGCGCGTGTGGAAGCACGCCTTCCAGCAGAGCACCGTGGACCAGCTCCACTACGCGCTGCAGCGCGTGTGCGTGCGCGGCCAGAGCTCGCCCTTCGTGCCGAACGGCACCGCCGCGAACCTGACCGAGAGCTTCATCGTCAAGGGCTCGTTCTTCGACCTCGGCTACACGATGGCGGGCAAGACGGGCACGGCGGAGATCGGCAACGACAAGACGGAGGAGCTCGCCTGGTTCATCTGCTGGCGCGACGGCGTGGAGGCGGACGAGGCGCGCCTCGTGTGCGTGATGCTCGAGCTCGACCTCGTCAACCAGAAGATCCCCTCCGACACCGAGATCGAGCAGATGAAGTTCGACATCGCGCGCGCCATGCTCAAGGCGGACATACTCAACGAGGGGCTGTCGCTCAACACGGAGGAAAGCTGAGCGCCCGCGCGGCAAAAACAGGCAAAAAAACGTGAGAAAAAACGCGAATCTTGACGTATAATACAGTAGACACATTTGAAAGGGCGGCACATACCGCCCTTCGCTTTGGGAGGATGGAAAAAGGATGCGAATTCTGTTCACGGGCGGCGGCACGGCCGGGCACGTCACGCCAAACATCGCGCTGATCCGGCGCCTGCAGGCCGAGGGCTGGCAGGTGGACTACATCGGCTCCAAGACCGGCATCGAGCGCGAGCTGATCGGCGCGCTGCCGGGCGTAACCTACCACGGCGTGTCGTGCGGCAAGCTGCGCCGGTATTTTTCGTGGCAAAACTTTGTGGACCCGTTCCGCGTGCTGCACGGCTTTCTCGAGTCGCGGGAGATCATCCGCCGGGTCCGGCCGGACGTGATCTTCAGCAAGGGCGGCTTCGTGTCCGTCCCGGTCGTCATGGCGGCGGGAAAGACCCCGGTCGTCGCGCACGAGTCGGACTACACGCCGGGGCTCGCCAACCGCATCGCCTGCCGCTGCGCCGACCGCGTGTGCGTCACGTTTGCGGACACGGCCAGGCACATCAGCGGCAACCGCGCCGTCCACACCGGCACGCCGATCCGCCCGGAGCTGTACGAGGGCGACGCGGCACGCGCGCTGGCGTTCACCGGCCTGTCCGGCGAAAAGCCCGTGCTGCTCGTCATGGGCGGCAGTTCTGGCGCGCAGCGGCTCAACGAGCTCGTGCGCGCGGCGCTGCCGCGGCTGCTGCCCGTGTTTGACGTGATCCACCTGTGCGGGCGCGGCAAGGTGGACGCCGCCGCCGCGCGGGACGGGTACCTGCAATACGAATACATCGACCGCGAACTGCCGGACCTGCTGGCGCTTGCGGACGTGGTGCTCTCGCGCGCGGGCGCGAACGCCGTGTTCGAGTTTCTGGCGCTCGCCAAGCCGGCCGTGCTCGTGCCGCTGCCGCTGTCCGCAAGCCGCGGCGACCAGATCCAGAACGCGAAATACTTTCAGGACCGGGGCTATGCCGTCATGGTCGACCAGGACACCGCCACGCCCGACACCATCGCCGACGCGGTGGCGCACGTGTATGAAAACCGGCTGGAATACCGCGCCAACATGACCGGGGACGACCTGCTGGACGGCACCGACCAGGTGCTGCACGAGATTCGCGCCGCGGCGGCGCTGGGACGCGCAGGCAAGGCGCGCGGCACAAAAGCGCCCCACGGCTCGGACGCGCGGAGGCCCGCGCCGTGACACGGCGTCTGGCGCACGAGCTGCACGCCTCCGTGGCGGCGCGGGACTGGGCGGGCGCGGCACAGGCCCTGTCCGGCCTCTCGGCGCAGTGTGGCAAAGCGGCAGCGCGGCGGGAACTCGCCGCGCTGCCTTTCGTCCACGCGGACGTGCTTGCCGCGCTCGCGTCGGACGCGTCCAAGGCGCGCAAAAACGCCGCGCGCCTGCTCTCCGCCACGGGCACGGCGGCGGACGTGCCCGCGCTTTCGGCTGCGCTCGCGCGGGAGCGGACGCGGTTCGTCGTGCCGTCGCTGCTGCTCGCGCTCGGCGCCATCGGCGGGAGCGCGGCCCACGAGGCGCTGCTCGCGTTCGTGCCGCCCGCGCCGCAGGCCCCGGGCGAGGAAAAGCACTGCGCCGCCATTTTAGCGGCGCACGAAACGGCGCTCATGCGCCTGATGCCTCCGCCCACGGTGGAGCTGCACGCCCTGCGCGCGCCCCGCGCGGTGCTGCTCCGCTGCCCGGCCGGGTTTTCGGACGCGCTGCTGGCCCAGCTTGCCGCGCACGGCATGGACGGGCGCGCGGCGGCCGGCGGCGTGCTGCTCGAGGCCGTGCGCGACCTCGACGCGCTGTTCGCCGCGCGCTGCTTTTTTGAGGCGCTGCTGCCGTGCGGGCGCGTGCCGCTCGAACCGGAGGCGGTCGCCCGCGCGGCGCGCCCCGGCTGGGAGGCGCTGTGCGGCGCGGACGCCGCGGGCGCGCCCGCGCTGCCGTACCGCATCGAGCTGCGGCGCTATGCGGGCGACCGGGCCGCCTTCCTCCACGCCGTCGCGGCCGCCCTCGGCGGGCAGAACCGGCCGGGCGGCTACGCATGGGAGCTGCGCGTCAGCTGCACGGCGGACGGACAGGCCCTCGTATCCGTCAAGCCGTCCGCCGCGCCGGACGCGCGCTTTGCCTATCGCAAAGCGGCGCTGCCCGCGTCGATCCACCCGGCCATGGCTGCGGCGCTCGCGCAGGCCGCCGCCATGCGCCTGCCGGGCAGGACGGGCCTCCGCATATACGACCCGTGCTGCGGCAGCGGCACGCTGCTCGTGGAGGCGGCAAAGGCGCTGGACTGCGCCGCGCTGTGCGGCACGGACGTGTCGCCCGCCGCCGTGCGCGCCGCACGCACGAACCTCGCCGCGGCCGGCCTCCCCGCGCAGCTGCTGCAGCGGGACTGCCGCCGCTTTGCCCCGTCTGCGCCGTTCGACCTCGTGCTGTCCAACCTGCCCTTTGGCAACCGCGTCGGCAGCCACGCCGGCAACGAGGCGCTCTACCGCGGCCTCGCGGTGCGCCTGCCGGCGCTGCTCGCGCCCGGCGCGCTGGCCGTGCTGTACACGATGGAGGGGCGGCTGCTCGAGCGCTGCCTCGGCGCGCAGCCCGGCCTGGCCGTATTGGACGTCGTGCGCACGGAGGCGGGCGGGCTGTGCCCGCGCGCGCTTTTCTGCACGCGGCGGCCCTGAGCGCGGCGACGGGCGGCGTGCCCCTGCGTTGGCAGCCGGGAAAACCGACGGCGCCCGTCTGCCCCGCCCGCGTGCCGCCCGCCGCCAAACCGGCAATCTTCCCCGGAAAAACCGGGGTTGTTTCTTATTATTTATTTACAAGTCCGCCTTTCCATGGTATAATATTTGTAATTTGGGGAGAAGTTGGCATGTGGGTTTCGCAGCTGCAATTGACGAATTTCCGCAATTACGCACGGCTGCAGTTGCAGCCGGACGCGGGCCTTTGCGTGCTCACGGGCGACAACGCCGCGGGCAAGACCAACGTGCTCGAGGCCGTGTTTCTGTGCGCCCTCGGCCGCAGCCACCGCACCTCGCGCGACGCGGAGCTGATCCGCGAGCCCGAGCAGGCGGGCGCGGTTGCGCTCACGCTGCACACGCGCGGCGGCACGCGCAACATCTCCTGCAAGCTCATGGCCGGCGAGCGCAAGCGCGTGCTGATCGACGGCACGGCGCTCTCCCGCTCCGGCGAACTGCTCGGGTGTTTGAACGTGGTCATGTTCGCGCCGGAGGACCTGATGCTCGTCAAGGGCGGCCCGGGCGAGCGGCGGCGCTTCCTCGACATGGAGATTTCCCAGCTCAGGCCGGCGTATTACTACACGCTGCAGCAGTACAACGTCGCGCTCAAACAGCGCAACGCGCTGCTCAAGGCGGAGGCGGAAACCGCGCTGCTCGAGCCGTGGGACGAACAGCTCTCCCGCCTCGGCGCGGCCATCACGGCGGAACGGGCGCAGTTTTTGTCGGAGCTCGGCGGCATCGCGTCGCGGCTGCACCTGCAGCTTTCGGGCGGCCGGGAGACGCTGTTGCTGGCCTACCAGCCGAACCTGCCGGACGCGGAGCCGGACCGGCTGGCCGCCGCGATGCGCGAGCGGCTGTTCGACGCGCTGGAGCGCGACCGGTTCCGCGGCAGCACGTCGGTGGGGCCGCACCGGGACGACGTGGCCATGGCGCTCGACGGCAGCGACGTGCGGGTCTACGGCTCGCAGGGGCAGCAGCGCACGGTGGTGCTCAGCCTCAAGCTGTCGGAGCTGCAGATCATGCGGCAGCTGCGCGGCGAATCGCCCGTGCTGCTGCTCGACGACGTGTTTTCCGAGCTCGACCGGCGCCGGCAGCGCATGCTGCTCGACGCGGTGCAGGGCTGCCAGACGTTCCTCACCTGCACGCACCTCGAAGAGCTCTCCGCCGCCGGCGCGCTGCAGATGCAGGTGTACAGCGTGTCCGCCGGCAACGTGATCGAGGTGTGAGCCGACGCGCGGATCACGTCAGGCCGCCAAGCCGGCGCGGGGATTGCGAAAAACCGTCAAAACCGGGCGTGGCGCTGGAAAAAAACGGATTGTAACCGGGCGTCCCCGTCGAAACTATACCTGCCGGAAGCCGGGCGCGTTCTTTTTTTGTGCGCCGGGCGCCGCGTCCGGCCGAAAGGAGCGCAAGCGCCATGTTGTTGCACATCGGCGGCGGTGTCAGCGTGCCGCTGGCCAGCCTCATCTGCGTGCTGGACGCGCGCACACTCTCGGCGGATTCGCGCCGGCTGGTGGAGCGCGCGCGACAGGAACACCGCTACCAGGGCTGCCCCGGCGCGCCCCGGTCCTATCTCGTGCTGCTCGGCCGGCACGGGCGCGAGACGGTGTACGAGTCCGTCATCGCCCCGGCCACGCTGCAGCGGCGCTGGAAGAGCGCCTGCCTGCACGAGCAGCTGTGGGAACTCGCCGTGCTGTCCGTTACGGCGGCGGAATGACAGGCCAGCCGGCCCCGCGGGGGGCCTGCGCGCCTTGACAGCCTTCGGCGGTCGCGCCGGGCAAACGAACCGGCCCCGCGGGGGCCTTGGAAGAAAGGGAGACACATGGAACAGCATCAGACCTATGACGCTTCGCAAATCCAGGTGCTGGAGGGGCTGGAGGCCGTCCGGCGCCGCCCCGGCATGTACATCGGCTCGACCGATACGCGCGGGCTGCACCACCTGGTGACCGAGGTCGTGGACAACTCGATCGACGAGGCGCTCGCGGGCTTTTGTACGCACATCGAGATCACCGTGCACGGCGACAACTCCGTCACCGTGCGCGACAACGGCCGCGGCATCCCCGTGGGCTACCACGAAAAGACCGGCAAAAACGCGCTCACCGTCGCGCTGACCATGCTGCACGCCGGCGGCAAGTTCGGCGGCGGGGGCTACAAGGTCTCCGGCGGCCTGCACGGCGTGGGCGTCAGCTGCGTCAACGCGCTGTCCGAGTGGATGGTCGCCGAGGTGCGCTACAGCGGCGACCGCAAGGTCTACCGGCAGACGTTTTCCCGCGGCAAGGAGACCAGCGACGTGACCGTCGTGCGCGACATGCAGCCGGACGAGGAGACCGGCACGACGATCTCCTTCCTGCCCGACGCCCAGATCTTCGACGCGGTGGATTTCCAGTTCGACACCATGACCGCCCGCCTGCGCGAGCTGGCCTTTTTGAACGCCGGCATCCACATCACCGCCGTCGACGAGCGGCCGGAACCGCCGGTCAAGAAGGTGTTCTGCTACGAGGGCGGCATCGTCTCGTTCGTCCGGCACCTGAACAAGAACAAAGAGGTGCTGCACCCCGAGCCGATCTACTTCACCGCCACGCGCGAGCAGGACGGCGCGCAGACCGCGTCCGTCGAGGTCGCCATGCAGTACAACGACGGTTACGCCGAGTCCATCTTCACCTTTGCCAACAACATCGGCACGCATGAGGGCGGCGCGCACCTCGAGGGGTTCAAGCTCGCGCTCACGCGCGTCGTCAACGACTACGCCAAGCGCACCGGCCTGCTCAAGGAGAAGGACGCCTCGCTCTCCGGCGAGGACATCCGCGAGGGGCTCACCGCCATCGTCTCCGTCAAGCTGACCGAGCCGCAGTTCGAGGGCCAGACCAAGACCAAGCTGGGGAACGCCGACATCCGGCCGCTCGTCTCCGGCGCCGTGACGGACGGGCTGACCACGTTCCTCGACGAGAACCCCGCCATCGCCAAGACCGTGGTCGAAAAGTGCATCACCGCCTCCCGCGCGCGCGACGCCGCGCGCAAGGCGCGCGAGCTCACGCGGCGCAAGTCCGCGCTCGACGCCACGTCGCTGCCGGGCAAGCTGGCCGACTGCCAGGAGAAGGACGCCTCCAAGTGCGAGATCTTCATCGTCGAGGGCGATTCCGCCGGCGGCAGCGCCAAGCAGGGCCGCGACCGCATGTTCCAGGCCATCCTGCCGCTGCGGGGCAAGATTTTGAACGTCGAGAAGGCGCGGCTCGACCGCATCCTGCAAAACGCGGAGATCAAGGCGATGATCACCGCCTTCGGCGGCGGCCTCGACGCCGACTTCGACACCGCCAAGCTCCGCTACCACAAGATCATCTGCATGACCGATGCCGACGTGGACGGCAGCCACATTCGCATCCTGTTGCTGACGTTCTTCTTCCGGCACATGCGCCCGCTCATCGAGGAGGGCTACGTCTACATCGCGCAGCCGCCGCTCTACCTCGTCAAGCGCAACAAGTTTGAGCGCTACGTCTACACCGACGAGGAGCTTGAGGAGACGCTGCAGGAGATCGGCCGCGACCCCAAGCCGGACATCCAGCGCTACAAGGGCCTCGGCGAGATGAACCCCGAGCAGCTCTGGGAGACGACCATGGACCCGGAGCGCCGCGTCATGAAGCGCGTCACGATCGACGACGCCATGGCCGCCGACGAGCTGTTCACCCTGCTCATGGGCGACAAGGTGGAGCCTCGGCGCGAGTTCATCGAGCAGAACTCCAAGCTCGTGGCCAACCTCGACGTGTAAGCCGCCGCAGCGCGGCCCCGCGCCGCCCGGCCCGCGCCCTCTTTTTCGGGGCAAGCGCCGGCAAGGGACGCAAGCGCCACGGGGCGATTGCGCCCTCCGGCCCCCACCCACCACCGGATTTTCGTCCGCTTCCCCGCCCCGCGTCCAAAGGGGAGGGAAGCGATAGGCAAAGGAGCATAACATGAGCGAAAACAGTTTGGAACGCATCCAGCCGATGCACCTGGAGCAGGAGATGAAGACGAGCTTCATCGCCTACGCCATGGCGGTCATCATCGACCGCGCGCTGCCGGACGTGCGCGACGGGCTCAAGCCCGTGCACCGGCGCATCCTGTACTCGATGGACGAGCTGGGGCTGCAGCCGGACAAGCCGTTCCGCAAGAGCGCGCGCATCGTGGGCGACGTGCTGGGTAAGTATCACCCGCACGGCGACTCCTCGGTGTACGACGCGATGGTGCGCCTCGCGCAGCCGTTCAACATGCGGTACATGCTCGTGGAGGGCCACGGCAACTTCGGCTCCGTCGACGGCGACGGCGCGGCCGCCATGCGCTACACGGAGGCGCGGCTGTCGAAGATGGCGACCGAGATGATGGCGGACATCGACAAGGACACGGTCGATTTTTACCCGAACTTCGACGAGACGCTCATGCAGCCGCAGGTGCTGCCGGCGCGCTTCCCCAACCTGCTGGTCAACGGCTCGGGCGGCATCGCGGTCGGCATGGCGACGAACATCCCGCCGCACAACCTCGGCGAGACGATCGACGCGCTGGTGGCGCTGATCGACCGGCCGGACATCACGGTCGACGAGCTGATGCAGTATCTGCCGGGGCCGGACTTCCCGACCGGCGGCATCATCATGGGCAAGATGGGCATCGCGAGCGCATACCGCACCGGCCGCGGCCGCATCGTCGTGCGCGCAAAGGCGGAGATCGAACAGTACGCGGCCAACCACAGCCGCATCATCGTGACGGAGATCCCGTACCAGGTGAACAAGGCGCGGCTCGTGGAGCGCATCGCGGAGCTCGTGCACGAAAAGAAGATCGAAGGCATCTCCGACCTGCGCGACGAGACGGACCGCAACGGCACGCGCATCGTCATCGAGCTCAAGCGCGACGTGAACGCGAACGTCGTGCTGAACCTGCTCTACAAGCACACGTCCATGCAGGAGACGTTCGGCGCGATCATGCTCGCGCTCGTGGACGGCGAGCCGAAGGTGCTCACGCTCAAGGAGATGCTCTACCACTACCTGGAGCACCAGAAGCAGGTCGTCACGCGCCGCACGCGCTTCGACCTGAACCGCGCCCGGGAGCGGCTGCACATCCTCGAGGGCCTGCTGATCGCGCTCGACAACATCGACGAGATCGTGGAGCTCATCAAGACCTCCGCCAACCCGCAGGAGGCCAAGGAGCGGCTGACCGCCCGGTTCCAGCTGTCGGAAAAACAGGCGCAGGCGATCCTCGACATGCGCCTGCAGCGGCTGACCGGCCTCGAGCGCGACCGGATCCTCGAGGAGGACGCGCAGCTGCGCGAGCGCGCGGCCTACCTGCAGGGCGTGCTCGACGACGAGGGCAAGCTGCTCGGCATCATCAAGGAAGAGGCGCTGGCCATCCGCGCGCGCTACAGCGACCCGCGCCGCACCGAGATCACGCAGATGATCGACGACATCGACCTCGACGACGTGATCCAGGAAGAGGACATGGCCGTCACGATGACGCACTTTGGCTACATCAAGCGCCTCTCGCCCGACACATACCGCGCGCAGCGGCGCGGCGGCCGCGGCGTGATCGGCCAGGCCACGCGCGAGGAGGACTTCGTCGAGTCGCTGTTCGTCACCAGCACGCACGCGCCCATCCTGTTCTTCACAAACCTCGGCCGCGTGCTGAAGATCAAGTGTTACGCCATCCCGGAGGCGGGGCGCGGCGCCAAGGGGCTGCCGATCGTGAACCTGCTGCAGCTGCAGGGCGGCGAAAAGGTCACGGCGACCATCCCGCTCCCGCGCGACCCGGCCGGCGGCTATCTCGTCATGGCCACGCGCCAGGGCGTCATCAAAAAGACGCCGGTCGAGGAGTTCGACAACATCCGCAAGGGCGGCATCATCGCGCTCGGCCTGCGCGAGGGCGACGAGCTGATCGCCGTGGAGTTCTCGCGCGGCGAGGACGAGTTCCTCATCGGCTCCCAAAAGGGCAAGTGCGTCCGCTTTGACGAGTCCGAAGTGCGGCCGATGGGCCGCACCGCCACGGGCGTGCGCGCCATGCTGCTCGAGGACGGCGACGAGGTCGTGGACATGGTCAAGATCGAGCGCGGCGGCCAGGTGCTGGCCGTCACGGAGCGCGGCATGGGCAAGCGCACGCCGGAGGACCAGTACCCGGCGCACCGCCGCGGCGGCAAGGGCGTGTGGGCCATGCAGCTGACCGACAGGACGGGCGACCTGGCCTGCCTGCGCATGGTCGGCGACGACCAGGACCTCATGCTCATCCGCGACGACGGCACCGTCATGCGCATGCCGGTCGACCAGGTGTCGGTCATCTCGCGCTACACGCAGGGCGTGCGGCTCATGCGCGTGGACGAAGGGACGCGCATCGCGTCCGTCGCGCTCGTGCCACACCAGGAACAGACGGACGAGAACGAGGGCGGCGGCGAGGCCTGACAACCCCCCACCACGCCGGGAGCCGGTCGGCTCCCGGCGTTTGCGTCTCCCTGCGCCCCCACTTCCCGCTTCTCCGTTTGTACTTGGTTGAGACAAATGGCAGGATTGCGCCATCGTTCCATAAGGCATTTTTTATCCTTTGATTGTTTGTATCTTTGTGATATAATAATATTAATTGTTTTTGTTGCGGATAATTAAAGCCACCCTATCGAAAAATTCTTCAGGAGGAAGACCGGTGCCATGAAACGCTTTAAACAGAGCTTTGCCGCCTTGTGTGTCGCAGTTGTCCTTTTGATGTGTCTTATCCCTTCCCTATCGTATGCAGAGGACGAGGAATACTGGATCGAAAATCCCCACTATTTTCAACAAGAAACGGGAAACGGATGCGTGATTGCTTCGTGTGCCATGGTCGTCGCAAACTATAAGGCAATGATCGGGGAAGAATTTGTGTTCTCGGATAAAAATGGCAGTTATACCGGGTTTCAAGCAATGTACCATGCCAATGGTTCAACAGATAACATGAACTGGTCAACGCTGTCCAAGTTTGGCATGGGGGACCGCACCCTCATTTCGTCCCTGTCTTCCAACTCCAAGTATTATCGGAATTACAGCGCCGACCAAAAACTGCAGATCATCGTGGACAGCCTGAAGTCGTCTCTGTTCGGCGTGCTTGTGTATTACAACAGCGGCGCAAGAGGACACATGGTCGTTGTGGTCGGGTATAAAAACGGCGTGCTCTATGTGAACGACCCGGGGAGATCGCAGGGCGGAGAACGCATTCTTTTCGAAAAAGCCAACACCACACAGACTGAGATGCTGAATCGGGTCACCATGGTGCTGGAGCCCTACAGCCTGACGCCCGTCGAGACGCATACGCATACATGGAATGTCGCCGGCTATTGTACGGAGTGCGGCCAGGCTTATGTGTGCCAGGAAACCGCCATCCAGGAAACCGTCGTCACCAAAAAGGGGAACGTCCCCATCTGGAACCGGCCGTATTCCAACGAAAGCACGAAGCTGACCGATGGCATCTGTTTGCTCCAGGGGTTGCAGCTCAACGTGTCCGCAAAAATCGTGAACCACCTGGGCAATGTCTGGTACAAGATTTCCGGGGGCGCCTATGACGGCGGATATATATATTCTGGCAATGTCGCCCCCGTCAGCGAGCTGAGCCAATACTGCTCGCACAGGTATTCGACGCGATATGAAACGGAGCATCCGCACCAGGCTTGCATCAAGTGCCTGATCTGCGGCCGTGTCGCAGTTCGATTGAACGCCACAGCGAAACGGGTCGACTGTCCCGAGTGTTATCCCCAGCCACATCAATGCACATTTGACACGTTTGTCTACTGTGAAGCACAGCACCCGCATTACCGCGTTTACCGCTGCTCCGGCTGCGGCGCCACCAAAGTCATGCAGGACCAGCCAACGTATCAGAGCAGCTGCGCAATATGCAATCCCCCGTCCTCCGGATCCGGCTCCGGTTCGCCCTCGCCTTCGCCCTCGCCTTCGCCCTCGCCCACGTCTTCGCCCTCGCCCTCGCCCTCGCCCACGCCAGCGCCAACGGAAAGCTCTGCCGCCCATTCGGCAGTGCTGTTGGACGTGACCTACCTGGCCGCCAACGATCCCGCATGGCGCGACCTCTCTCTTGGGAAGAGTTCCTATACCGTTGGCGATAGCGGCGGGCTGATCACGTGTCTTGCGATGTACGAGTCCTATCGCTTAGGCAAGGCCGAAACCCCGGCCACTCTCATAAACAGCGGCCGCGCACAGTTTGACGGCAGCGGCGGCCTGTTGTTCTCGTGCGATCTGTATGCGCCGTACGTCGGCGCGGATTTCTCCCTGCAAACCATCTATGACCTTTTGCAAAAGGACCGCCCGGTCATCGTCTGGGTCTTCGAGGGCCAGAAGAAACGCGCTGTCCTCTGCTACGGGTTCCAGGGAGACCCGAACGACCTGACAAGTGCGGACTTCCTCGTGTACGATCCCTTTTATGGCGCCGCCAACCTCGGTTACTGGAACGACTTCAGCCGCATATGCATGTATCCCTAACTTGAAAGCCGTTTTACGGTGCCGTTACATGCCGGAGAACACGGCCATACCAGCGCCATTCCCGGGTTCTGTGCATCTCTCTGCCGGCCCTCCTTGCCGGCCGCATGAGCGCCGCCCTCGCGCATGATACCCACCACCCTGCACGCGAAAGGAGGCCCGCCATGCAGATACCCGTCCCCGCCCCGGCGCGGCGCTTTGCCGCCGCCGTCGGCGCGCCGGTCTATCTCGTCGGCGGCGCGGTGCGAAACGCGCTGCTCGGCCTGCCCGGCGCCGATCTCGACGTCGCGGGCGCGCTGCCGCCGGAGGCCGTGGCGGACCGCTGCCGCGCCGCCGGCTTTGCCGTGGAGCCGCGCAGCCGCGCGCTCGGCACCACCGCCGTGCGCGTGGACGGCGAGACGCTCGAATACACCGCGTTCCGCGCCGAACGGTATGCGCCCGGCGGCGCGCACCGGCCGGAGAGCGTGCAGTTTGGCGCGACCCTCGAAGAGGACGCCGCCCGGCGCGACTTCACGTGCAACGCGCTGTATGCCGACTGCAGGAGCGGCGCGGTGACGGACCCGCTCGGCGGCCTGCCCGACGTCGCCGCGCACACGCTGCGCCAGGCGGGCCCCCGCACGCTCGAGAGCGACGCGCTGCGCGTGCTGCGCCTGGTCCGCCTCGCGTGCGAGCTGGGGTTCGACATCGAACCGGCCACCTTTGACGCCGCGCGCGCGCACGCCGGCGCGCTGCCGGACATCGCCCCGGAGCGCCGCCGCGAAGAGCTGGACCGGATCCTCGTGTGCGACGCGCGCTACCCCGCCGCCGGCCGCGACGAAGCGCGGAGCGTGCTGCGCGCGCTGCGCCTGCTCGATGCGCTCGGCGCGTGGCCGTGCCTCGTCCCCGAAGTGGAGGCCGGCCGCAGCCAGGCGCAGCGGCCGGATCACCACCGCTATCCCGTCATGGAACACCTGTTCCACGCCTGCGCCGCCGCACCCGCCACGCCCGTGCTGCGCCTCGCCGCGCTGCTGCACGACATCGGCAAGCCGGCCTGCCTCGCCGCCACCGGGCGGCTGTGGGCGCACGACCGCTATGGCGAGGCCATCGTGCAAGAGCGGCTCCCCGCCCTGCGCTACCCGCGCGCCGTCGTTTCCCAGGTCGCCGCGCTCGTGCGGCACCACATGTACGACATCCAGGGCACCGCGCATACCGCCACCCTCCGCACCCGGTTCGTCTGCTGGGGCCGCCCGTTCACCGAACAGCTCATCGCCCTGCGCGAGGCCGATATCCGCGGCTGCGGCTACCGCACGGACTATGTCCACTCCCGCTGGCGCGCCCTGCTCGCCGAAATGGCCGCCGACGGCACCCCCTTTTCCGAAGCCGAGCTCGCCATCGACGGCGCCGGCATCATGCGCGCGCTCGGCATCGGCCCCGGCCCGCGCGTCGGACAGGTCAAGCGCGCGCTGCTGCTGCACTGCGCCCGCCGCCCCGAGGACAATACCCCCGCCCGCCTCGCCGCCCTCGCTCACGACATTTCCTCCTTTTCTTTCTAAAACCTACTTTTCTTTCTAGCCTTACTTTTCTTTCTAGAAAGAAAAGTAAGCAAAAGAAAGTCGCGAACGGATAGGCTATTTTTCTATTTCCCGCCCCGCTTCCTTTGAAGCGGGTTTTTTCTGTTCTTTTTCTTTCGGAAGAAAGAAAAAGAACCAAAAAGAAAGTCAACAACGGTCAGAAAACAAAGGCATATCCGGCGTGGCTCCCTTTGTTTTATTGGTATGTTGACTTTTTCTTTTGCTTCTTTTCTTTTTCTAGAAAAAGAAAAGAAGAGAAGAGAAGAGAAAAAAGGAAAACAACCAGCAACGCGCCGGGCGCGTGGGCGCGGGGGCGCGCCTTGACTTTGGGCGGCAATTCGGATAAACTATTTTTGATATGCAGAAGCAGTGGTACACAATTGAAGGCGGGCGGCGCCTGGAGGGCACCGTCACGATCAGCGGCGCGAAAAACGCCGCCGTGGCCATGATCCCCGCGGCGATCCTCGCGGGGGAATGCTGCATACTGGAAAACCTGCCGCACATCCAGGACGTGCAGTCGCTCAAGAGCATTCTGGAGGGGCTGGGCGCGACGGTGGACTTCACGTCGGGGGACTGCATGCGCATCGACCCGACGACGATCACGACGACGCGGGCGACGTTCCCGGCGGTCTCGGCCATGCGCGCGTCCTACTATCTGCTGGGCGCACTGCTCGGGCGGTACGGCGAGGTGGAGCTGGCGCTGCCGGGCGGCTGCGTGATCGGCCCGCGGCCGATCGACCAGCACATCAAGGGCATGCGGGCGCTGGGCGCGGAAGTCTCGGTCGATCCGGAGACGAACATGCTGACGGCGCGGGCGCGGCGGCTGAAGGGCGCGGAGATCTTTTTCGACGTGGTGTCGGTAGGCGCGACGATCAACGTCATGCTGGCGGCGTGCCGCGCGGAGGGGCAGACGATCCTGTCCAACGTGGCGAAGGAGCCGCACGTCGTGGACGTGGCGAACTTTTTGAACATGATGGGCGCGTCGGTGCGCGGCGCGGGCACGGACGTGATCCGCATCAGCGGCCGGCCAAAGCTGCACGGCTGCGGCTACGCGGTGATCCCGGACCAGATCGAGACGGGCACGTTCATGATCGCGGCGGCGGCCACGCGCGGCGACGTGGTCATCAAAAACGTGATCCCGACGCACATGGAGGCCATCTCGGCCAAGCTGATGGAGAGCGGCGCGCGCGTGATCGAGGGCGACGACGGGCGCGACTTTTACCTGCGCGTGGTCATGGACGACCGGCCGCGGCCGGTGAACATCAAGACGATGGTGTATCCCGGCTTCCCGACCGACCTGCAACAGCCGATGATGGCGTACCTGACGACGGCGGCGGGCCTGTCCACGGTGACGGAAAACATCTTTGAGGCGCGGTTCAACCACGTGCGCGAGCTGCGGCGCATGGGCGCGTCGATCAGCCTGCGGGAGCGGGTGGCGCGCATCAAGGGCGTGAACGCGCTGCACGGCGCGCAGATCTACGCGAGCGACCTGCGCGCGGGCGCGTCGCTGATCGTGGCAGGGCTGGCGGCGGAGGGCACGACGCAGGTGCACAACATCGGCTATATCGACCGCGGCTACGAATATCTGGATCAGAAACTGACGGCGCTCGGCGCGCGCATCCGGCGCGAATCGCGGTAGCGGCGTTTCCGGGCGCGGAAAGCGCGCGGGCACGGCAAGCGAAAGGCGCCCCGGCTGACGGAAAGTCAGCCGGGGCGCCTGTGTTTGCAGGGCGGGCCGCCGGGCGGGCCATGCGCCGCCGGGCGGGCACGTCACGTGCCGGGGATCAGCGAGAGGAACACGTTCGCGCGGTAGAAAAACTCGCCGAAGAACGACTCCTCGATGAACGTGTAGAGCTTGGGCAGCACCGTCAGCGCGATGGGCACGAGCAGGAACAGCAGGAACACGATGAGCACGCCGTGGATCAGCCCCACGCCGGCGCCGAGCACGCCGTCGAGCCTGGCAAGCGCGGGAAAGCCGCCGCGCCCGTGCGCCACGCACTCGATGATGAACCCGATCACGAGCCGCGAGAGCAGGAACACGGCCACGAGCGACACGATGTTGATGACCACGCACACGATGGTCTGGTTAAAATAGTCGCCGAGGGTCGTGATGCCGTCGGCGGCAAAGGCCTCGACCGCCACGTTGTGCGCCACGCGGTTGCCCATCGGCAGCGGCATGTCGGCGTTTTCGATCACGGTGTTGAGCTGTTCGAGCGACACTTCGCTGATTGGCGTGCGCGTGAGCTCCACGTCGGTGACGGCCACATACTCGGCGCCCTCGGTGTAGTACAGCATGACGTTGTACAGCTCCTCGTTGCCCTTGACCATGTTGGACACCGGGCCGATGCAGGCCACGCCGATGAGCCACGCCAGCAGCGTGGCCATGACCCCGAGCGCGGCGGAGACGAAGCCCCGGTACCAGCCGCCGAGGATGGTGATGGCCAGGATCAGCACGATGGCGATATCTACGACGTTCATAAACGCTACCTCCTTGCCGCGCGGGCGCGTGCGGATCGCGCGTCGCGCCGTGCGGTATGGCGCGGGCCGAAAGCGCGGCCCTTGCGGGCGGGCGCGCCGGCAGCCGCTGCCGGGTGGACGCGCCCCACACTCTCATATATATCCGTATCAGCGGGCAGGGTTGCGTCTTTTTTGCGCCTGCCGGCAAAAAACACGGGCGCCGGACGCGCGGGCAAAGGCGGCCGGGCGTTACCGCACTTTGGCGGTGTAGTAGGCGCCGCTGCTCAGCAGCAGCAGCGTCGTGTCGGACAGCTTGATGGCCTCGTCCACGGGCAGCTCGAGCGTGGCGGTGCTCGAAAGCTGGCCGCGCAGCGAATAGGTGAAGAGCTTTTCGCGGGCGACGACCACGAGCGCGCCGTTCATGATGTAGCCGGCCACGCCCTCGCCCGGCAGCTGCAGGTGCGTCTCCACGGCGCCGGCCTCGTCCGCCTCCTCGAGCGTGAGCAGCTTGACGGCGTGCATGTTCCCGTCGCGCGGGGCGAGCAGGAACGTGGGCGTGCCGGACGCGTTCGAGAAATCCAGCACCTTGTAGCCGTAGACCATCTCGCGGTAGATCTCCTTGTTGCCGTCGTGCGTGTAGCGGATGATCTGGTTCGTGCCGACGGCGAACAAGCTGTTTTCGGTGATGTACAGCGCGTCGATCAGCTGGTCCTGCACCTGCATGACGCCGATGCTGGCGCGGCGGCTCAAATCATACGTGGTGATGCGCGTGGTCGGCACGCCGGCCGTGGCCGACAGCGTCTGGATCCAGAGCATCTCGCCCGTGGTCGTGTAGAACCCGAAATCGACGATGTACTGGTCGTCCGGCAGGAGCTGATCCACCTGCTCCCCGGCGGACGTGAGCACGAGCACGCTCTCGCCGCCGCCGCTGTCGCGCCGAAGCACCGCGATGTACGTTTCGCCGCACTCGACGGAGAGGATCTCGCCGGTAAACGTGATCGGCTCGTCCTGGCCGACGATCTGGAGCATCGTGTCCGTGTACACGACCGACAGCTTCGTGCTGCCGCTCATGCGGATGTCGGCCTGCATCTCATAGCTGTAGTTGCGGTTCTGGTTGCTCCAGTCGTAGTAGTAAATGTGGCCGTTCGACTGGTAGAGCATGCCGCTGCCGGTGTTCAGCTTGGTCACGCCGGCGGTGATGGGCGTGGCGGTCATGGAGATCGTCCGCTCGCGCTCGGTGAAGAACAGCAGGTAGACGACCAGCGCCGCGGCGATGAGCAGGAGCATCAACCCCGTGAACAGGAGCGTGCGCGACGCGCGCCTGCGGCGGCGGCGCGGCGGCGTCCCCTGCGCGCGCGGGGCGCGCATGCCCGGTTGTTGCTGCGATCTTCTGTATTCCATACCGTTTCTCACACCTTACCAGAGTTCCGCCCCGGTGTAAAGCAAACATTTTGTGTCCATTTCGTCACGCGGGCGGGCCGTGCCTCGGCGGCAACGCCCGTTTGCGCCGCGCCGCCCGTCGCCCGCTTGCGCCCGGGCCCGGCGGGTTCCTATGCCGGCACGACGACGCGCACGCGCTTTGGCAGCACGCGGAACGTGACCGGCGTGCCCGGCAGCACCTCGCCGTCCACCTCGATGCGCGACACCGGGTCGCACACGGCGGTCACCTCCCGCGCGCGGAAATACGTCACAAAGCGCGTCCCCAGGTGATGCCCCTTCAAAAAGCGCGGCAGCACGGTGACGAGCGTCAGCTTGGACACGTCGTGGATCACGCAGATGTCCAGCAGCCCGTCGAACGGGTCGGCCTGCGGCGTGACGTTCATGCCGCCGCCAAAGTGCGTGCCGTTGCCCGCGGCGATGAGCAGCACGTCGCGGTCCAGCTCGCCGCCCTCCCAGGTGATGTGCGTCCTGCGCAGGCGGAGCTTGCGCACGGCGGCAAACAGCCCGCGCAGATAGGCGAGCGAGCCGTTTTTCGTGCGGGTCTTGAAAAATTCCGTCTCGTCGAGCACGTCCACGTCGAAGCCGAACCCGGCGACGTTGAAATACATCTCGTCGTTGGCCATGGCGGCGTCCATGTCGCGCACCTGCCCGTGCAGCGCCACGTCGAGCGCCTGCTCCGGGTCGGTCGGCAGGCGCAGCGCGCGCGCCAGGTCGTTGCCGGTGCCGCACGGCAGCAGCGCCAGCGGCGTCGCGCAACCCGCCAGGCCCATCGCCACCTCCCGCACCGTGCCGTCTCCGCCGAGCGCGATCACGCGGCCGTGCCCCGCCGCCGCGGCGCGGGCCAGCTCCACGGCATGGCCGGCATATTCGCTCATGGACGCGGAAAAATCCTCGCCCAGCGCCCGCAGCCGCTCCTGCACGCGCGCGAACACCGCGCGCGCCGCGCCGTTGCCGGCAATCGGGTTCCAGATGATGTGTGTGTCGGCCAAGGTCAACGCGCCTCCCGTTCTCCCGCGCACGTCCTGCGCAAATGGTTTCTATTCATCATATCACAGGAACCGTCGAAATGCAAAAAAAGCCGCCGGTTTTGTGCGGCGGCGTCCCGTACGGGCGGCCGGGCGGGGCGGGCGGGCGTCCGCCCGCCGCCCGGCGCCGTCCCGCTCAGCCCCAGAACGGATAGCGCGTCATCAGCGTCAGGTACCCGTCGTACCCGACGGAGGCGATCAGCTCGTTGCGGTAGCGCGTGTTCTGCTCGTCGGTGCCGGTGTACACGTCGTAGCGTTCCGCGCCGGTCAGCCCCTCGAGAAACAGTTCGCAGTTGCGCTTCGTCGTGCCGGACACGTCCGCCGCGGCGCTGCCGCCGCGGCCCCCGCCCCCGCCGCCGCGGGACTTGAGATACGTGTCAAACAGCCCGAGCGCCGCCTGGTACGCCTCCATATAGGCGGCCTGGTCCTGCTTCTGGTTCTCGATGGCGACCTCCAGCTCGCGCTCGCGCTCGGCCTCGGCCGCCTCCATCGTCAGCTTGCCGAGCTGCGCGCCGTACTCGCCCTCGAGCGTGGCGATGTCCTCCGCCTCGTCGGCGAGCTGGCGGCTCTTGACGTCGGTCACGTACGTGGAGCTGCCCATGCCGCGGGCGATGGCGTCCGCGTCCAGCTCGGCGCGGTAGGCGGCGGTCTGGTCGCGCCGGGCGGCAATGGCGCTGTCGTAGCCGGGGCGCAGCCACGCGGCGATCTGGTCGCGCAGCGTGTCCTCGTCCAGCGCCTCATACGTCAGCTTTTCCGGGCGGTAGGCGCTGTAGAGCTTTTGCACGTACCCGTCCAGCACCTTCTGGTCGGCGTCGCTGAGGCCGCCGGTCCCCTTCCCGGCGGAGCCGGAGCCGCCCGTGCCCTTGCTGCCCGCGCCCTGGTTCGCGGTGCCGGATGCCTTGCCGCCGGTCAGCTTGCCGAGGTCGATGCCGGTGCCCTTCACGCCGGTCGTCGTCGGCAGCCGCACGCCGGCGCTCTTCAACAGGTTGTTCTTGAGCATGTGTGCCCTCCTTTGTCATGGCTGCGACGCAAGGTACTCCTCGATCTCCAGGAGCTTGCGGTACAGCGTCTCGAGGTTCTGGTTCAGGTTGGCCTCGTTCTGGGCCACGGCGATGTCGTAGTCCTCGCGCGCCTGCCCGGAGCGGATCATGCGCTGCAGATAGACCGGGAACATCGTCTGCACGCCGGTGGGTTCATAGGCCACGGCACGTCCCCCCTTCCTTCGTCACAGCACGCGGCGCTGCGCGTCGAGCAGCAGCTCCACGCCGCCGTCGATCGTGAAGCGCGTGCCGTGCTCGTTGGACAGGCGCAGGCAGAACGCGCGCCCGTCGCCGGCCAGCCGCGCCTCGAGCACGTCGCTGAGCGTGGCCGGCATGAGCCGGTCGAAGAACACGGTCAGCCCGTTGGAGATGGCCTCGACCGTGATTACGCCGCCGCTGCCGCGCAGGTACAGCTCCTTGAGCTGCTTGACGGCGAGCTTGCCGCCAAGGTCGGTCATCGGCGTGCGCCAGTAGGCGGCGATGGGCGCGCCGTCGTACGTGTCGCCCTCGTCAAAGCGGCAGATCGTGCCGTTGCCCGCAAGCAGGAACAGCACGCCGCCGTCGGCGCACAGGCCGTGCACGGCAAAGCCGTCGCGGACCATGTACACGCGCCGGGACAGGTCGTACACCACGAGCGCGTTGTTCACCGTGCTGCCGCCGGTGCGCACGGCAAAGTACAGCCGGTCGCGGCAGGCGGCGGCGCGGCAGTCGGACAGGTCGGCGCCCGCGAGGAACGTCTGGATCTTGTCCGCGTCCGGCGCGCGCAGCACGGTCTGCCCGTCGAAGTAATACAGCCCCATGTCCGTGAGGAAGTACAGCACGTCCGCCACGCGCACGCAGGCGGTGTGCACCGGCTGCGCCATCGACGCGCTGACCGGGTAGATGCGGAAGTTCGCCGGCCGGTCGCCGAGCAGGCGGTAGAGCGAGTCGCGCTTGAAGATCAGCAGCTGGTTGGACAGCGCGAACAGCCCGGTGATCGGGTCGCTGTCGGTGCCGACCTCCACGTGCCCGCCGCCGACGTTGGCCGAGGCCTCCGCCTGCGACCAGTCCTCCACGGTGCGCGCGTCGCCCGGCGCGCAGCTCCAGTACAGGCGGCACGGGTGTTCCGGGTCGCCCGCGGCGAACAGGCGGCTGTAGTACAGCTCGAGCAGCGACACCGGCACGTCCGAAAGCTGTTCGGCGCTGCCGAAGGCGGCCGCCTCGCCCTCCCCGTCCCACTTGACGATCTGCCGCCCGCCGCCGGCGAGCAGCATGTGCTCCGTGCTGCCGAGCTTCACCGTCTGGAAGTCGGCCTGGGCAATGGCCGTGTCGGAGGTGTACACGGTGGAAAACGCCGTGCCGTCCTCCGCGAGCACCTGGTAGCCCGTCGGCGTCGCGGTCAGAAAGCGGCGGACGTCGCCGCGGCGCCACACGGCCATGCCCAGCACGTCGCCGGGCGCCGGGTGCGCCGCCTCGTGGTGGCGCACATAGCCGCGCGCCACGCGCAGCTGCCCGCCCGCCGTGTCCATGTTGCGCGCGTCGGGGCTCTCGCCCGCGTCGATGCCGTTTTCGCACGCGCCCTGGTTCAGGCCGAGAAACTGCGGGATGCGGTATTGCTGCAAGGCCATGGCCGCACCCCCTCAGTACGCGTTTTCAATGCGGTAGCTGTCCAGCTCGCCGCAGTTGGCGCGCAGCGCCCGCCGCATCTGGTGGTACAGCGCAAAGCCGGTCTGCGCCGCCGCCGTCGCGTCGCCCGCGGCGCGCTCGCGCGCCACCGCGTAGGTCACGAGCGCGCCGTGGCACCGCTCGGGCAGCTCCGGCACGTCGGTATCGGCCGCGAGCATGAGCGGCATATATTGATAGGTAATTTCGGCCGGCCCGTCCGTCCCGCCCGGCACGTGCAGCGAGGCCGTGCACGCGCCGTAGTAAAACGGCAGCCGCCGCCCGTCCTGCCGGAGCGCGAGCACCTTGATGCACGGCCGCTCCAGCAGCGTCAGGTCGAGCGTGCGCCCGCTGATCTGGGCCGTCTCGGTGCGCCGCGGGCGCAGTTCGCCCGCCAGGTCGACGATCGCGTCGTTCAGGTAGCGCGTCAGCTTGTCGCGCCACGTCTCGAGCGTCTGCGCGTCCGTGCTGCGGTCGAGCTGCTGCAGCGCCGCGGTCAACAGTTCCTGTAGTGTCACGTGGGTCTCCCTCCTCCCCGGCCGGCCCGCGGCCGGCCGTCGCGTGTGGTTGCGGCGCGGGCGGCGTCAGCCAATGCGCTTGCCGCCGCTGCGGCGGTAGCCGTCGAGGCGCGCCGCGCTCTCCACGCGCACGCGCTCGCCGGCGGCGATCAGCAGCGCCAGGCTCTCCGGCACCTCGACCGGCACGCCGGTCGGGATGCGGAAAAAGTGGCCGTTGATGCCGCCCTCCCAGTGCGTCTCGCCGTTGAGCGGCGCAATGCGGATCGTGACGCGCGCGTCGCGCCTGAGCGCCTCGCAGGTCGTCTCCACGGCCTGCCGCAGTTCCGTTTCCGATGGATATTGCATCGTCCGTCCCTCCTTGCTCCCGTCCCCCGGGCCCCGGGGGGCATGTTGTCGGGGCGGCGCGGCAGGGTTGCCGCGCCGCCCGCCGGTCCGTCAGGCCGTCAGGCCGTGACGCAGTGCTCGATGCGCACGAGCCACAGGTCGTTCAGGATGGTCGCGGCGTACGCGTCCACCTTCGCGCCCACGGTGGAGCGCTGGTCGAGCGGGTCGGCCGCGCCGGCGCTGCCGCACGGCTTGACGATCGTGCGCAGCACGCCGCCGCCGGCCACGTCCACCACGCCGTAGGCGTCCGCGCCGAACACGAGCGTGGCGTGCACGTCCGCGCCGCGCTGGTCGCCGTCCAGGGCGCCGGCGTCGGCGCTGTAGGCCTTCGTGCCGGCGGCGATGGCGGTGCTCACGGCCTCGGACAGCGTGACGGTCGCGCTGCCGCGGTCGAGCGACGCGACCGTGTACGCCGTGTCGCCGATGGTCAGCTGTGCGCCCGGCTTGAGATAGGCGGCCGCGGCGTCGGTCACGGCGGCGAGCTGCACGTCGGCGCTGCCGGCCTCGTGCGCGGCGACGGTCGTGTACACGCTCTGGGAAAAGACCTTGGCCTCCGTGCTCTCGACGAACACGACGCCGAACATCCGGCCGATCTCGCCGCTGTAGATGGCCTCCGCGCCGGCGTACTTGGACACGTCCTGCCAGAGCGGGTCGCTCTGCAGGTCGTACGTCGCGTCCGGCGAGCAGATGCAGATGAAGTGCGGCTTTTTCGCGCCGCCCTCGGTCAGGCTGAACGTGCGCGCCTTGGCCTTTTTCAGCGTGCGGACGGCCTTGCGCACCTCGGCCACGGTCAGCGTGTCGGTGGCGGTCAGCGCGTCGCGCCGGGTCTTGCCGCCGGCATACTGCACGTTCGTGCCGGCGCACATGGCGTCGCGCGTGACCCACTCGATCACGGTGCCCAGCTGCTCGCCGAGCAGCTCCGCGCCGTCGTTGATCACGGTGTCAAAGCCGGTCATGTCGAGCAGGTCGGACACCTCGATGTACGCGCCGTACTGCTTGACCTCCGCCTCCACGCGGGACTGCTCGAGGCTCTGCCCGTCGGGCGTCACGCCCTCGGTCAGCGTCAGGCGGTCGGCGTCTGGCGTGAACAGCTCATAGCGGCGGAACTCCACGCGCTTGCCGCTGTGGGGCGGGATGCTGCGCTTTTGCCCGTACTGGGCGTGGACGAGCCGGGTCTTGGCCGTCTCGAGCAGCTTGCGGTCGTAGTATTCCTTGTTCAGGAACGTCGTGGACGCGGTGTTGATGGTGGTGTTGCTGTTGCTCATGTGATCCTCCCTTTCTGTCGTCGGGCAGCGTCACAGCCTGACGCGGATGCCGCGCTGCGCCGCGCGGCGGTACTGCTGTTCGAGCGCGCGAAACTCCTCGCTCGACATGCCGGCGTAGTCGCGCGTGACGCCGGCCCCGCCCGTGCCGCGGATGGCCTGCGGCAGCGCGGCGCGCCGCTGCATCTGCTCGGAAAGCTCGGCCTTTGCGCGCGCATCGGCCTGCGAGGCGCGCTGCTCGGCGGCGTACACGCGCACGGCCGCGGCGAGCGGCAGCTCCATCGTCAGCTGCAAAAACGCGGCGTCCTGGCAGGCCGCCTGCAGGTCAAAGCCCTCCGGCAGCGCGCCGGAGCGCATCAGCTCGGCCAGCTCGTTGACCATCCGGCCAAATTCCGGCGCGCCGTCCGTCTCCGGCGCGGCCTGCGCCGCGCCGGGCTGCGCGCCCGCCGGCTCCGCCGCCGCCTGGGGCGCGCCGGTGAGCTGCCGTTCAATGGCGCTCGAAGCGCCGTCCGTCCGTCTGTTGCGGTTCATGCTCTCTCTCCTTCCGTTGTCCTGTCCGCCGCGCCGCGGGTCGCCTGCCCCGCGCCGGCGGTCGTCTCCCGCTGCTCGCGCAGCTCCTTGAGCACCTGCTCCTTGCCGTCGAACACCATCATCGCGGCCGCCTGTTCGGGGCGGATGATGCCCGCCTGCAACATCTGCAGCGCCAGCTCGTTCTGGCTCATGGCGGTGGTGCGCGTCTCCTGCTGCGCCTTGACCGAGACGTAGAACTCGACCGGCAGCAGCACGCGCCCGGGCGCCTCGCGCAGCAGCATGGCGCTTTCAAACGTGCAGGGCACGCGCCTGCCGTCGAGCTCGACCGTCACGCGGCGGGAGAACAGCGAGAATTCGCGCTCCACCTCGATCTCGAGCCGCACCGCGTCGCGGAACGCCTCGTGCAGCAGCCGGGAGGCGGTGCGCGCGCGCTTGTTGCTCATCTCCTGCAGCGCCGCGATGGCGGAGGCCGCCGTGACGCCGGCCGTCACCTGCCCGCGCGAAAAGTCGTTCGCGCCGCTCTCCTGCTTGATGCTCTCGCGGATGGACTGGATGTAGTCCACGAGGTAGGCCGGCAGCGCCGGCGTCGTGAACCACGTGACGCCCGACAGGCTCTCGCCGCGGTGGACGTCCTTGGACCAGTCCCGGAGGTCCTCCACGTCGAAGCCGGACGCCTCGGTGACGAGCAGCTTGTTGTGCGAGGCCATGAGCGCGTTTTTGAGCACGATCTGGTCGAGCTTGTCGGCATAGCGCTGCTGCGTCTCGAACATGTCCACATAGCCGAGCCCGAGGCACGAGCCGCGCCGCGGGAACAGCGGCGTGAGCACGAACGGGTACAGGCCGTGGGCAAAATACCCCTCGGGCTTGGTGTCCCGGCTGTCGCGCAGCACGCGCCCGGCGCACAGCTGCGCCATGTGCACGCGGCTGACGCCGGCCGCCGCGTCGTATTCGCGCCACCAGTACTCGAGAAACAGCACCGTGTCGCGCCGGTCGCACAGCAGCACGTCGTCCTCCGCGGCGTCGCACGCGCGGAAGCCGTCGTCGGTCAGAAACGCGGCGTGCTCCGGGAAGTGCTGCTCCATGAAGGCGCGCGTGCGCAGGCCGAGCTTGAACACCGCGCGGCCGTCCTGCAGGTCGGTGGCGGCCGGGTCGAACAGGATGCTGCGCGCGTCCACGTGGCGGATGAACGCGGCGCCGAGGCCGCCCGCCGCCTGCGGGTCAAAGCCCACCTCCTGCACGCAGTAGCCGCTCACGAGCAGGTCGTGCACGAGGCGGCGGTATTCGCGCGCATAGCACGCGGCGTCGTGGTTCTGGCGGATGACCGCCTCCAGCACGCGCGCGACCTGCGCGTCCTCCGGCGTCTCCGGGGCGATGACCGCCTCGGGGATGCGGTCCATCAGCTCCGCGCCGATGTTCTCCACCGTGGACTGGATGACCGGCGTCACGGGCCGCGGCTCGTTCGGGTCGCGCACCGGCACGTCGTGCCAGTGGTCGCCGCGGTACATGCGCTCGCAGTTGGCCAGGCGCTGCCACTCGCCCGTGTACGCGCTGCGGAACTCCCTGAACAGCTCGTAGGCCCGGTCGGCCAGCTGTTGCCTCTGTTCCGTCTGGGTTCTCATCATGGTTGTCCCCCTTCGGTTCGCCGTTGCGAACCCGTCCTTTCTTCGGGAATTGCGCCGCGCCGGGGCGGGCGACGCGCCCGCCCGGCTGTTTGCGCCTCACGCGCCCTCAAACCCGCGCCGCGCCGGGGCGGGCGACGCGCCCGCACGGCTGTTTGCGCCTCACGCGCCTTCAAACCCCCGCCGCGCCGGGGCGGGCGGCGCGCCCGCACGGCTGATCGCGCCTCACGCGCCTTCAAACCCGCGCCGCGCCGGGGCGGGCGACGCGCCCGCACGGCTGGTT
>CALVKN010000068.1 GCA_944332715.1 uncultured Bacilli bacterium | reverse complement strand
GTCTTGCCGTGGTCCACGTGCCCGATCGTCCCGATGTTCACGTGCGGCTTTGTTCTTTCAAACTTTGCCTTTGCCATGTGCTTTTCTCTCCTCCATACTCCAAACAGTGTTGTAAATGTCAGTCGTCAAAACCGCTTGCCATAGCGGTTCAATAGCTTTTCCGTCACAAACGCAGGCGCTTCCTCATAGCGCTCGAACTGCATCGTGAACGTGCCGCGCCCCTGCGTTCTGGACCTGAGGTCGGTCGCATAGCCGAACATCTCGGACAACGGGCAGATGGCGTGCACCACCTGCATCCCCTGCCGCATGTCCATGCCGCTCACGCGGCCGCGGCGCGCATTCAGGTTGCCCATCACGTCGCCCAGATATTCGTCCGGCACGAGCACTTCGACCTTCATCATCGGCTCGAGCAGCACGGCGCCCGCCTTCGGCAGCGCCTCCTTGACCGCCAGCGAGCCGGCGATCTGGAACGCAAGCTCAGACGAGTCGACCTCGTGATACGAGCCGTCCACGAGCGTGGCCTTGACGTCCACGACCTCATAGCCAAGCGAGCCGGACTGCAGCGCCTCGCGGATGCCGCGGTCCACGGCCGGAATGTACTCGCGCGGCACGACGCCGCCGACGATCTTGTCCTCGAACAGGTAGCCGGCGCCTGGCTCCTGCGGCTCGAACTCGACCACCACGTGGCCGAACTGGCCATGGCCGCCGGTCTGGCGGACGTACCGCCCCTCGACCTTGACGGACTTGGTGATCGTCTCCTTATAGGCCACCTGCGGGTTGCCAACCGTCGCCTCCACGTGGAACTCGCGGATCAGGCGGTCGACGATGATCTCCAGATGCAGCTCGCCCATGCCGGCGATGATGGTCTGGCCCGTCTCCTGGTCGGTATACGTCTTGAACGTCGGATCCTCCTCCGCCAGCTTGACCAGTGCCAGCGTCATGCGCTCCTGGCCTGCCTTGGTCTTGGGCTCGATGGCCACGCGGATGACCGGCTCCGGGAACGTCATGGACTCGAGCAACAGCGGATGGTTTTCCGTGCAGAGCGTATCACCCGTCGTCGTCTCCTTCATGCCGACGAGCGCGACGATGTCGCCCGCGTGGATTTCCTCCACCTCGGTGCGGTGGTCGGCGTGCATGAGCATGATACGCCCGACACGCTCGCGCTTGCGCTTGCTCGCGTTGTAGACGTAGGAGCCGTTTTTGAGCGTACCGCTGTACACGCGGATGAACGCCAGCTTGCCCACATAGGGGTCCGTCACGATCTTGAACGCCAGCGCGGCAAACGGCGCGTTGTCATCCGGCAACGCTTCGATCTCCCTCTCCCCGTCGATCGACGTGCCCTTTGCAGGCGGCACGTCCAGCGGGGAAGGCAGGTAGTCGACGATCGCGTTGAGCAGCGGCTGCACGCCCTTGTTGCGGTACGAAGTGCCGCACGTCACCGGGATGGCGCTTCCGGCCAGCGTCGCCTTGCGGATGCAGGCACGGATCTCGTCCTCCGAGACCTCCTCGCCCTCCAGATAGCGTTCCATGACCGCGTCGTCCTCACCCAGGACGTTGTCGAGCAGCGACTGGCGGTATTCCTCCGCCTGCGCCTGGTATTCAGCGGGGATCTCTTCCTCTCGGATGTCGGTACCGTCGTCATTATAGTAGACCTCGGCCTTCATGGTCACCAGGTCGATAATGCCGCGGAAGTCCGCCTCCGTGCCGATGGGCAGCTGCACGGGCACCGGATTGGCGCCCAGGCGCTCGCGCATCATGTTGCAGACGTTGAAAAAGTCTGCGCCCGTGATGTCCATCTTGTTGACATAGGCAATGCGGGGCACGCCATACTTGACCGCCTGGTGCCAGACGGTCTCCGACTGCGGCTCCACGCCGCCCTTTGCGCAGAACACGGCAACGGCACCGTCGAGCACGCGAAGCGAGCGCTCCACCTCGACGGTGAAGTCGACATGCCCCGGCGTGTCGATGATGTTGATCCGATGGCCGCGCCAGTAGGCGGTGGTCGCGGCGGAGGTGATCGTGATGCCACGCTCCTGCTCCTGCACCATGTAGTCCATGGTGGCCGCGCCCTCGTGCGTCTCGCCGATCTTGTGGATCTTACCCGTGTAGAACAGGATCCGTTCGGTCGTCGTCGTCTTGCCCGCGTCAATGTGGGCCATGATGCCGATATTTCTGGTTAATTCAAGTGCAGTATCTCTTGGCAAAACAGTCTACCTTACCATCTGTAATGGGCAAACGCCTTGTTCGCCTCGGCCATCTTGTGGGTGTCTTCCTTCTTCTTGAAGGCGTTGCCCTGGGAGTTCATGGCGTCCATGATCTCGCCGGCCAGGCGCTCGCGCATCGTCCGCTCGCCGCGGGCGCGCGCATAGGACACCAGCCAGCGCAGGCCGAGCGTCTGCCGGCGCTCCGGGCGGATCTCGATCGGCACCTGATAGGTCGAACCGCCGACGCGGCGCGCCTTGACCTCGAGCACGGGCATGACGTTGTTCATCGCCTGCTCGAACGCGTCGAGCGGCTCCACGCCGGTCTTTTCCTTGATGATGTCAAACGCTTCGTAGACCGCCTTCTGGGCGACGCCGCGCTTGCCGTCGAGCATGACCTGGTTGATGAGCTTGGTCACGGTGACGCTGTTGTAGATCGGATCGGCCAACACTTCCCGCTTGGGGATAAATCCTCTTCTCGGCATAGCTCTTTTCCCCCCTTACTTCTTCGGGCGCTTCGCGCCATAGAGCGAGCGGCTCTGCTTGCGGTTGGCGACACCGGCGGTGTCGAGCGCGCCGCGGATGATGTGGTAACGCACGCCGGGCAGGTCCTTGACACGGCCGCCGCGGATGAGCACCACGGAGTGCTCCTGCAGGTTGTGGCCGATGCCCGGGATGTACGCGGTACCCTCGAGGCCGTCGCTCAGACGGATACGGGCGATCTTGCGCAGCGCGGAGTTCGGCTTTTTGGGGGTCATGGTACGCACCGCCGTGCAAACGCCGCGGCGCTGCGGGCACTGTTTCAGAATCGGCGCGGTGGACTTGTACTCCACCTGCTCTCTTCCCTTGCGAACCAACTGGTTAATGGTCGGCATGGATGTTCCTCCTGTATCTTTTCAAATTCTATATCTATATCTTACAACTCCCTGCAACCCGACTGTAGGGATGATTGTCCTGCCAAAACGCCCAAACCGCGCCGGAAACCGGCGCGCCGGGCAGCGCCTTCACCGCGCGCGCATTTCACCCGCGCAGGCAGCGCCCACGTCAATGCCGCACATGCGGCCCAGTTCGCGCATGGACGGCACGTGCCGCACCTCCACCGCGTGCGCCGCGCACGCGGCCTCCACGCGTTCGCGGATGCGCGTCTCCGCATCATCGGCTAGATAGACGGCGGCAACTTCGTCCGCTTCCAGAGCACGCAACACCTGTTTCATGCCCACAATCCGGCTTTTCCATGCATCGGTCTGCATCGCTTTCCCCATTTCCGGGCGCATGCCGCCAAACATGTATTGTATCAGCATCCGCCGCGCTTGTCAATGATTCTCCGGCGCGGTCCCCGCCGCGCGCTGCCCGGCCGTCTGCGACGGCGCCGTGCCCAGCCCCCGCTGCAGGCGGCTCTTGCTGAACACCGGCCGCACGCCTCCCTGGTTGGGCACCGGGAACCAGCCCTTCTCAAGCATTCGCCGCAGCGTGGGATGCTCCAGGATGTCCACGTACATGTCGTGCGCAAAGCGCCGTTTGAGCGCGACGCGCAGCAGCTTTGCCACGCCCCAAGCGAGTGCCATGCCCGCCACCCAGATCACAAACGGCAGCACGGGCGCCACGCGGATGAGCGCATCGCCCACGTCGGAAAGCGTGAGCAGCAGCAGGAACGCCGCGCCCACGACGAGCGGCAGCAGCACCGGCAGGTACTCGAGCAGCAGCAGCCGCCGACGGCAGTGCGGGCAGATGGCGACCTGCACGGGGATCATCGTGCCCACCGCCGCGCGCCGCTTGCCAAAGAGCAGCCCGTTCTGCATCCGCTTCGGCTCCGGGTGCGCCATGTTGAAGATGGCGTAGCCCTGCCGCCTGCGCGCGGCAGCTTCGTCGCGGCAGAAGCGGCACGTCTTCGCCTCAAACAGCGGGGCCACACCCCCCTCCGGCAACAGCGACTCATAGAGGTCCAGGTCGCTGCGCAGGCTCTCCGGCGTCACGTCCGACGACGGGCGGGTGAGCGGGCACTGGCCGCACTCCCGCATATGCAGCAATTCACAGTAATGCGTGCCATACAGCGGGCAATCCCGGTTATCGATCGTCCTGTCCACGCGCGCCCCTCCCCCTTTCCGGCCGTTTTGCCGCCTACTCGATCATGGCGGACTTCTCGTGCACCTCGACGTTGCGGTAGCGCTTGAGGCCGATGCCGGCCGGGATCAGCTTGCCGAGGATGACGTTTTCCTTCAGGCCCACGAGCGGATCGACCTTGCCCTTGATGGCAGCCTCGGTCAGCACGCGCGTGGTCTCCTGGAACGACGCGGCCGACAGGAACGAATCCGTGGCCAGCGCCGCCTTCGTGATGCCGAGCAGCTTGCGCTTGGCGATGGCCGGCTGGCCGTCGTTCGCCACGACCTTCTCGTTCTCCTCCTCGAAGCGGAAGATGTCGATCAGCTCGCCCGGCAGCATGGTCGTGTCGCCGGCATCCTCGATCTGCACCTTGCGCAGCATCTGGCGGATGATCACCTCGATGTGCTTGTCGGAGATCTCCACGCCCTGCAGGCGGTACACGCTCTGCACTTCCTTGAGCAGATACGCCTGCACGCCCTTGATGCCCTTGATCTTCAGGATGTCGTGCGGGTTGACCGAGCCTTCGGTCAGCTCGTCGCCGGCCTCGACCACGTCGCCATCCTTGACCTTGAGCTTGGAGCCGAACGGGATCAGATAGCTCTCGCTTTCGCCGTCCTCGCTCGTAACCACGGCCTCGCGGCGCTTTTTCGAATCGTCGATGTGCACGACGCCGTTGATCTCCGTGATGACGGCCAGGCCCTTCGGCTTTCTGGCCTCAAACAGCTCCTCGACGCGGGGAAGGCCCTGCGTGATATCCTCGGCGGAAGCGACGCCGCCGGTGTGGAACGTACGCATGGTGAGCTGCGTGCCCGGCTCGCCGATGGCCTGCGCGGCAATGATGCCGACGGCCTCGCCGATGTCCACGTGCCCGCCGGTGGCCAGGTTCGCGCCGTAGCACTTGGCGCACACGCCGTGGTCGGACCGGCAGGTGAACACGCTGCGGCACACCACGCTCTGGATGCCCGCCTTTTCAATGCGCTCCGCCTGCTCGAACGAGATCATCTCGTCCGCGCCCACGATCAGCTCGCCGGTGTTCGGATCGACGACCGGCTCGACCGTGTACCGGCCGAGGATGCGCGCCTTGAGCGGCTCGATAAGCTTGTTGCCCTCGCGGATCTCCGTGATGACCATGCCCTTGGGCGCCTCGCCGCGCGCGGCGTAGCAATCCTCCTCGCGGACGATGACCTCCTGCGACACATCGACCAGGCGGCGCGTCAGATAGCCGGAGTCCGCGGTGCGCAGCGCCGTATCGGCCAGGCCCTTTCTCGCGCCGTGCGACGAGATGAAGAACTCGAGCACGGACAGGCCCTCGCGGAAGTTCGCGCGGATCGGCACCTCGATGATCTGGCCGGACGGGTCGGCCATCAGGCCGCGCATGCCCGCCAGCTGGCGGATCTGCGCGGTGGAACCGCGCGCGCCCGAGTTGGCCATCATGTAGATGGGGTTGAACGGGTCGAGCGAGTCCATCAGCGCCTTGGAGACCTTTTCGGTCGTCCCTTCCCAGACCTTGATGACGCGGTCACGCCGCTCCTTGTTGGACAGCAGGCCCATGCGGAACAGGTTGTCGATCTCCTCCACCTGCTTTTCGGCCTCGGCGATGTAGGCCTTTTTCTCCTCCGGCACCTGGATGTCCTGGAAGCCGACGGTCACGCCACCGCGGGTGGAATACGTGAAGCCCAGTTTCTTGATGCGGTCCAGCGTCTCGGAGGTCTTGGTCGGGCCGTACTTGCGGTAGCAGCGGTCCACGATGTTGCCGAGGTCCTTCTTCACGACCAGGTGGTCGATCTCGAGCCGGAACATCTCGTCCAGCGTGTTGCGCTCCACAAACCCAAGATCCTGCGGGATCGCGTTGTTGAAGATCAGGCGGCCGACGGTCGTGTCGATCACCTTGTGATGCGTCTGGCCCTCCCATTCGCGCGCAATGCGGACCTTGACCTTGGCCTGCAGCGACACGGCGCCCGTCTGGTACGCCATGATCGCCTCGTCCTCGGACGAGAAGATCTTGCCCTCGCCCTTGGCGCCCGGGCGCTCCATGGTCAGATAGTAGCAGCCGATGACCATGTCCTGCGTCGGAGACACGACGGGGCGGCCGTCCTGCGGCTTCAAAATGTTGTTGCTCGCCAGCATGAGGAAGCGGGCTTCCGCCTGCGCCTCCACGGAAAGCGGCACGTGCACGGCCATCTGGTCGCCGTCAAAGTCGGCGTTGAACGCGGTGCACACGAGCGGATGCAGCTTGATGGCGCGGCCCTCGACGAGCACCGGCTCAAACGCCTGGATGCCCAGGCGGTGCAACGTCGGCGCGCGGTTCAGCATGACCGGATGGTCCTTGATGACGTCCTCGAGCACGCCCCAGACCTCCGGGGACACGCGCTCGACCATGCGCTTGGCGCCCTTGACGTTCTGCGCAAAGCCGCCCTTGACGAGCTTTTTCATGACGAACGGCTTGAACAGCTCGAGCGCCATCTCCTTGGGCAGGCCGCACTGATACATCTTCAGCTCCGGGCCGACGACGATGACGCTGCGGCCGGAATAGTCCACGCGCTTGCCGAGCAGGTTCTGGCGGAAACGCCCCTGCTTGCCGCGCAGCATGTCGGACAGCGACTTGAGCGGGCGGTTGCCGGGGCCCGTGACCGGGCGGCTGCGCCGGCCGTTGTCGATGAGCGAGTCCACGGCCTCCTGCAGCATGCGCTTCTCGTTGCGCACGATGATGTCCGGCGCGCGCAGCTCCAGCAGCCGCTTCAGGCGGTTGTTGCGGTTGATGACGCGGCGGTACAGGTCGTTCAAATCGCTCGTGGCGAAGCGGCCACCGTCGAGCTGTACCATCGGGCGCAGCTCCGGCGGGATGACCGGGATGACCGTGAGGATGATCCACTCCGGCCGGTTGCCGCTCTTGAGAAACGCCTCCACGACCTCGAGCCGCTTGATGGCGTTGGCGCGCTTCTGGCCGGACGAACCGGCAATCTCCTCGCGCAGCTCCTTCTCGAGCTTTTCAAGGTCGAGGTCACACAGCAGCTCGCGGATCGCCTCCGCGCCCATGCCGGCCTTGAACGCCTTGGGGCCGTAGATCTCCTGCGCCTCGCGGTATTCCTTGTCGGTCAGCACCTGCTTGTACTGGAGGTTGGTCTCGCCGGGGTCGGTCACGACGTACGCGGCAAAGTAGAGCACCTGCTCCAGCGCGCGTGGGCTCATGTCCAGCAGCATCTTCATGCGGCACGGGATGCCCTTGAAATACCAGATGTGGCTCACGGGCACGGCCAGCTCGATGTGGCCCATGCGCTCGCGGCGCACCTTGGCGCGCGTGACTTCCACGCCGCACTTGTCGCACACGATGCCCTTGTAACGGCCGCGCTTATACCGGCCGCAATGGCACTCCCAGTCCTTGGTCGGCCCGAAAATGCGCTCGCAGAACAGGCCGTCGCGCTCCGGTTTCAACGTGCGGTAATTGATCGTTTCCGGCTTTTTCACCTCGCCGTGCGACCACTCGAGGATCTTCTCCGGCGAAGCCAGTCCAATTTGCAGCGCGTCAAAATTCGTCAATTCAAACACGATATCCTATCTCCCTTCGGGCATATTGCCCCGTCGCAGGTGTCAGTCCTTCAGGTCGTCGTCGTCGTCGAGGTCGGTGTCGAGGGACAGGTCGTCGTCGAACTCGTCGAGCGCGTCGTCCTCGAGCGGTTCCGGCACGTCGGCAAAGTCGTCCCCGAAATCGTCGAACTCCTCGAATTCTTCAAAGTCCTCGCCGGCCTCCTCAGCCGCAGGCGCCATCGGCGGCGCGTCCTCAAGACCCGAAATATTGACGTCGAGCGGCACGATATCGTCGTCGTCGTCCTCGCCGATGATGATCTCCTCGCGCGTGTCGGACAGGACCTTGATGTCGAGCGCCAGCGACTGCAGCTCCTTGATGAGCACCTTAAACGACTCCGGCACGCCGGCGGGCGGCACGTTCTCGCCCTTGACAATGGCCTCGTACGTCTTGACGCGGCCCACCACGTCGTCCGACTTGACGGTCAGGATCTCCTGCAGCGTGTTCGCCGCGCCGTACGCCTCGAGCGCCCAGACTTCCATCTCGCCAAAGCGCTGGCCGCCAAACTGCGCCTTGCCGCCGAGCGGCTGCTGCGTGACCAGCGAGTACGGGCCGGTCGAGCGGGCATGGATCTTGTCGTCCACGAGGTGGTGCAGCTTGAGATAGTACATATAGCCGACGGAAATCCGGTTTTCAAACGGTTCGCCGGTACGGCCGTCGTAGAGCACGGTCTTGCCGTCTTCGTCGCAGCCGGCCTTGACGAGCAGCTCCTTGATGTCCTGCTCGGTCGCGCCGTCGAACACCGGCGTCGCAATGCGGATGCCGAGCGACTTGCACGCCATGCCCAGGTGCAGCTCGAGCACCTGGCCGATGTTCATGCGCGACGGGACGCCGAGCGGGTTCAGCACGATCTGCAGCGGCGTGCCGTCCGGCAGGAACGGCATATCCTCCTCCGGCAAAATGCGGGACACGACGCCCTTGTTGCCGTGGCGGCCCGCCATCTTGTCGCCTACGCTGATCTTGCGCTTTTGCGCGATGTAGACGCGCACCATCTGGTTCACGCCCGGGCTCAGCTCGTCCTTGTTCTCGCGGGTGAACACCTTCACGTCCACGACCACGCCGCCCTCGCCGTGCGGCACGCGCAGCGACGTGTCGCGCACGTCGCGCGCCTTTTCGCCAAAGATCGCGCGCAGCAGGCGCTCCTCCGCCGTCAGCTCCGTCTCGCCCTTGGGCGTAACCTTGCCGACCAGGATGTCGCCCGCGCGCACCTCTGCGCCGGGACGGATGATGCCGAACTCGTCGAGCTGCGCCAGCGCGTCCTCGCCGATGTTCGGGATATCGCGGGTGATCTCCTCCGGCCCGAGCTTCGTGTCGCGGGCCTCCACCTCGTGTTCCTCGATGTGGATGGAGGTGAACACGTCGTCCTTGACGAGCTTTTCGCTGATGAGGACGGCGTCCTCGTAGTTGTAGCCCTCCCAGGTCATGAACCCGATGAGGATGTTGCGGCCGAGCGCGATCTCGCCGCCGTCGGTCGACGCGCCGTCGGCAATGACGTCGCCCTTCTTCACGCGCGCGCCCTTCTTGACGATCGGGCGCTGGTTCAGGCAGGTGCCCTGGTTGCTGCGCTGGAACTTCGTCAGGTGGTACACGTGCTCCACGCCGTTGTCGTCGCGGATGCTGATCTGCCGCGCGCTCACGTGGCTGACCGTGCCGTCCTCGGCGGCGAGCACCACGATGCCCGAGTCCGCCGCCGCCTTGTATTCCATGCCCGTGCCCACGATCGGCGCCTCCGGCATGAGCAACGGCACCGCCTGGCGCTGCATGTTGGAACCCATGAGCGCGCGGTTCGCGTCGTCGTTCTCGAGGAACGGGATCATGGCCGTCGCCACCGAGACGAGCTGCTTGGGCGACACGTCCATGTAGTCCACGTCGGTGTTCTTGATCTCGATGATCTGGTCGAGCAGGCGCGCAGAGACGCGGTCGCGCTTGAACCAGTGCGTATTCTCGTCGATCGGCTCGTTGGCCTGGGCCACGATGAAGTTGTCCTCCTCGTCGGCGGTCAGGTACACGATGTCGTCGGTGATGATGCGGTTCTTGGCGTCCACCTTGCGGTAGGGCGCCTCGATAAAGCCGTACTCGTTGATCCGCGCATAGGTGGACAGCGAGTTGATGAGGCCGATGTTCGGACCTTCCGGCGTCTCGATCGGGCACATGCGGCCGTAGTGCGAATAGTGCACGTCGCGCACCTCGAACGTGGCGCGCTCGCGGTTCAGGCCGCCCGGCCCGAGCGCGGACAGGCGGCGCTTGTGCGTCAGCTCCGCAAGCGGGTTCGTCTGGTCCATGAACTGCGACAGCTGCGACGAGCCGAAGAACTCCTTGATCGCCGCGGTCACGGGGCGGATGTTGATGAGGTTCGATGGCATGGCCACGTCCATGTCCTGCAGCCCCATGCGCTCGCGCACGACGCGCTCGAGCCGCGTCAGGCCGACGCGGATCTGGTTTTGCAGCAGCTCGCCCACGCTGCGGATGCGGCGGTTGCCCAGGTGGTCGATGTCGTCCGTATGGCCGATGCCGTACGGCATGCCGATCAGATAGGAGATCGACGCGACCATGTCGTCCGGCACGATGTGCCGCGGGATCAGGTCGTAATAGTGCCGGTGCAGGAACGCCTTCTGCGCCGCCTCGTCCATGCCCTCCATCTCGGGCAGCAGGGCGAGCAGCGTCGGGATATGCACGTCCTCGTTCAGGCCGGCCTCGATGGGCGCAAACGGCAAAAAGCCAGCCGCGGAGGCAAAGTTGTTGCCCACGACCTTCGTGCGCGATTCGCCCGCGCGCACCCACACGGCGTTCACGCCGGCGTTCTGGATGGCCTCGGCCATCTCGTGGTCGATCTTCTGGCCGGCTTCGCACAGCAGCTCGCCGGTCACGGGCGAGATCACGTCCTCGTCCGCCACGCGGCCCGCCAGGCGCGCCTTGAGCGCCAGCTTCTTATTAAACTTATAACGGCCGACGCGCGCCAGGTCATAGCGCTTGTCAAAGAACAGGCCGTTGAGCAGCGTGCGCGCGCTCTCCTCCGTCGGCGGCTCGCCGGGGCGCTGCCGCTTGTAGATCTCGATCAGGCCCTCCGCGACGGAACGCGTCGGGTCCTTGGCGAGCGTGGCGGACAGGCGCTCGTCGTCGCCCAGCAGCTCAAGGATCTCCGCGTTCGTGCCATAGCCGATGGCGCGCAGCAGCGCGGTGATATGCACCTTGCGCTGGCGGTCGATCTTGACGTACAGCACGCCGTTGGAATCGGTCTCATACTCGAGCCACGCGCCGCGGTTGGGGATCACCTGCGCCGCAAACAGCTGTTTGCCGACCTTGTCGAAACTCTCGGAAAAATAGACGCCGGGGGAGCGGACCAGCTGCGACACGATGACGCGCTCCGCACCGTTGATGATAAACGTGCCCTGCGGGGTCATGAGCGGAAAATCGCCCATGAACACTTCCTGCTGCTTGACTTCCCCCGTCTCCTTGTTGATCAGGCGGACGCTCACGCGCAGGGGCGCCGCATAATTGACGTCGCGCTCCTTGCTCTCCTCCATGGAGTACTTCGGGTGGTCCAGGTCGATTTTGTAGTCCACAAACTCCAGCACCAGTTTGCCGGAATAGTCGGTGATCGGGGAAATGTCGTCGAGTACCTCTCTGAGATCCTCCTTTAAAAAGCGATAGTACGAGTTCTTCTGCACCTCAATCAGGTCGGGCATGTCCAGAACTTCCTGTATCCTCGAGAAGCTCTTGCGCGTCCTTTGACCCATTTGCACGTCATGCATCATCGCGTTCACCCCTTGCCGATGCGTCGCAGCGCATCAATTTGCTGTTTTTCCCACAGGATCCACCGTGGAGGATGCCCATTTCCTGTCTTTTCCATGCGTCCGGGACGCATGAGAAAGACCATTTTGGGCATATTACCACAGTATATCCATCATAAGTCAATTTTGTATGATATCAGCAGGAAATCAAGTTGTCAAGGGAAATTTGCGAAATATATTGCTATTTTTTGCCCGTTCCGATACAATAATTTGGTTATCATACCGGAAAGCGAGGGCGATCCCGATGAAGACACGCGAAGAGGCGCTATCCCTGCTCAAGCAGTACAACGAGAGCGACGCGCTGCTCAAGCACGCCTATGCCGTGGAGGCGGTCATGCGCCGCTTTGCCGCGCGCTTTGGCGAGGACCCGGACGCGTGGGGCCTGGTCGGCCTGCTGCACGACGTGGACTATGAAAAGTGGCCGGACGAACATCTGCAGGTCGCGCCCCGGATCTTAAAGGAAGCGGGATTTGACGAGGCGTTTATCCGCGCCGTGTGCGCGCACGGCTACGGCCTTTGCACAGACGTCAAGCCGGAGCTGCCGGTGGAAAAGACCATCTATACCATCGACGAGCTGACCGGGCTCATCACGGCTGCGGCGCTCATGCGCCCATCGCGCAGCGTGATGGACATGGAGGTCAAGAGCGTCAAAAAGAAATTCAAGGACAAGCACTTCGCCGCCGGCGTCAACCGCGACGTGATCCTCTCCGGCTGCGACATGCTCGGCATGACGCTCGACGACGTGATCGCCGAGAGCATCGAAGGCATGCGCGCCGTGCACGAGGCGCTGGGGCTCTGACGCCCCGGCCTCCCCTGCCCGCCGCACGGCCGGCCCCGTTCCCACCGCCCCCGCCTGAAACGGCGCGGGGCGTTTTTTTGCACACATCGTGGGGTACGGGCGCGGCATGCAGGGCGAAAAAAATCCGCGGCGCCGCCAGCATCAGACAAGCCGGGCAGAACATAGGTATAGACATACAACATGCTGTCCATACTCGATGCAACAACAACAGCGAGGTGAACGTTCGATGGAAAACATGTCAACTTTGCAAACCGGGCAGGCGGAGGCGCGCGCGCCGCGGCCGCACGCCGGCTGGAACGCAGCCGAAAACGCGCTGCTGTTTGAGCAGGCGGCCCGGGCGCAGGCGGAGGGCGCGCCCCTCAAGGCGGTGTTCGACGACGTGGCCCGGCAGACCGGGCGCCGCCCCAACAGCGTGCGCAATTACTACTACGCCCGCGTCAAGGAAGGCGGCGGCACATACCGCCACACCCCGGCGTTCATCCCCTTCACGGAGGCGGAGACGCGCGCGCTATTGGAAGCGGTGCTGTCCGCCCAGGCCGCCGGCGAATCCGTCCGCGCCTGCACGCTGCGCCTCGGCGAGGGCGACCAGAGCGCCATGCTGCGCTACCAGAACAAATACCGTTCGCTCATCCGCAGCAAGCCGGCGCTCGTGCGCAGCGTGCTCTCGGAACTGGCCGGGCGCGGCGTGCCGGCATTCGACCCGTATGCCCGCGGCAACGGGCGGCACGCCGGGCGACCCAAAAAGCAGGAACAGCGCATGGCCGCGGCGGACGTGGTATCCCGTTTGGAACAGGTGGAGGGGCTGGACGTGCAGGCGTTCCTGTCCGCCCTGGGCACGCTCGCGCTGCAGGCCGTGCGGGGCGGCGCAGCGGCGGACGGCGGCGCGGACGAAGCCCCCGCGCTCCGCGAGCAGCTCCAACAGCAGCAGGAGCGCTACGACGCGCTGTGCGCGGCATTCCGCTCGCTCGTGCGTATCAACACGGACTTTCTGCGCCAGGCGGCCGTCGTGCGCACGGGCGACCTGACGGACTATCTGCACGCGCTTGAGGCGAGCCTGCGTCCGTGCGAACAGCTGCTGGCAGAGTGACGCCGCCGGCCGAAAAGAGCCTCATCCTGCCCGCGCCCCCGGCCCCGCGCCGCGGGGCGCGTTTTCGCGGTTGCTTTTTTGCCGGTTTCTGCTATACTCCAAGTTATGAAGAAGCAACCAACCGCGCCGGGCGCCGCGCCGGCCGCCGGCCGCTGGCCATGGAAAACGGAACACTGGGACTGGAAGTCGGAGCTGCTCACGCTCGCGACCATTTTGTCGATGATCACCATCCAGTGCGTCGCCATCAACGGGCTGTACAAGCCGAACGGCCTGATCAGCGGCGGCGTCACCGGCGTCGGCATGCTGATCGAGTATATCACCGGCTTCCCCTCCTGGCTGTCCATCCTGCTGCTCAACATCCCGCTGCTCGCGCTTGCGGTGTGGAAGCTGCACTTCAAGTTCACGCTGTATACGATCGTCGCGTCGGTCTACTTTTCCGCCGCCATGGCGTTTACGGCGGGCATCCGCATCCCGTTCGACTTTGCAAACCCGCTTTCGCAGCTGACCAGCGCGCTGCTCGGCGCCGTGATCTGCGGCGCGGTCGGCGCGCCGATCGTGCGGCGCGGCGCCTCGACGGGCGGCATGGACATCGTGTCGCTGCTGCTGATGAAGCGCTTCTCCTTCCCGATGGGCACGATCAGCTATGTGTTCAACGTATTGGTCACCGGCGCGCTGGCCTTTGTCAACGGGCTGGACGTGGCCGCGCTGGCCATCCTCGTGATGTTCGTCTCCAGCACCGCGTTCAACAACGTGTTGCAGGGGCTCAACCGCACCAAGACGCTGTTCATCATCTCCGACCGCTGGGAGGAGATCGCCCCGCACGTGCTCAAGGAGGTACACCGCGGCGTGACGCTGATCCCGGCCAAGGGCGCCTACACCGGCAAGGACAAGACCGTGGTCTACGTGATCGCGCGCACCACGGAGCTGGCCGCCATCCGCCGCATCGTGCTGGACGTCGACCCGCGCGCCATGTTCTCGATCATCGACACGCGCGAGGTCGTGGGCCGCGGCTTCACCCCGAACAACTGACGGCGGCGCCCTTCCCGCGCACGCCGCTTCCATATGCGACACAGGAGGATAGACCGATGTTTACAAAATGGATCGACGACACGCTGGACGCGCAGGTACGCGACCTGCAGGCGCTGGTGCGCATCCCGAGCGTGAGCCGGGGCGAGCCCCAAGAGGGCATGCCGCTCGGCCAGGGCGTGCACGACGCGCTGACGGCCGCGCTCGCGCTGGCCAACCGGCTGGGCTTTGCCGACACGCGCTCGCTGGACGGGCTGTGCGGCCTCGTCGACTACGGCGAGGGCGACGAGATGCTCTGCATCATGGCGCATCTGGACGTGGTGCCGGCCGGCGCCGGCTGGGACGGCGACCCGTTTTCCGGCGAGCTGCGTGACGGGCGCGTATTTGGCCGCGGCACGGCGGACGACAAGGGCGCGGCCGTGTCGGCGCTGTACGCGCTCGCCGCGGTCAAGGCCGCCGGCATCCCCATGCGCCGGCGCGTGCGCATCCTGCTCGGGTGCGACGAAGAGGCCGGCTGGCGGTGCATCGACCGCTACAAGGAGACCGAGCCGGAGCCGGACCTCGCGTTTACGCCGGACGCGGACTATCCGCTCGTCCACTCGGAGATGGGCATCTGCCACGCGGTCTACACGCGGGCGCTGTCCGGCTGCGGCCTGTCCATCGACTGCGGCACGGCGTCCAACGTCGTGCCCGGCGAAGCGGCGGCGACGCTGCCCTGCCCCGCCGTGCCGTGCGACGCGCCTTCCGGCATGGCGGTCGAGACGGACGGGCACACCGTGCGCGTCAAGGGCTTTGGCGGGCACGCCGCAAGCCCGGAGCTCGCGCGCAACGCCCTGCAGGGCCTGCTGGCGGCGCTTGCGCAGCAGCCGCTCGACGCGGAGGCGCTGTCGCTCGTGACCAGCCTCCACGCGCTGCTCGACTTTGACCTGCACGGCGAAGGGTTTGGCCTCGACGTGACGGACGCCTCCGGCACGCTCACGCTCGCGCCGACCATGCTGCACGTGGACGCGCAGGGCGCGTCGCTCACGCTGGACTGCCGCTTCCCGTTCGCCGTGACGCAGGAGCGCCTGCTGGCGGCGCTCGACACGGCGTTTGGCGCCATCGGCTTTGCCCGCGCCTCGGCGGAGTGCAAGGCGGGCCACTTCATCGACCCGAAGAGCGAGCTCGTGCAGACGCTCCTGTCCGTCTATGAGCGCCACGCCGGCCACGCCGCCAAGCCGCTGTCGATCGGCGGCGGCACCTACGCGCGCGCCTTCCGCAACGCCGTCGGGTTCGGCATCCTCCGCGAAGGGCAGACAAGCTGCTGCCACATGCCGAACGAGTCGATCGCCGTGGAGGATCTGCGCTTCAACACGGCCGTCATGGCGGAAGCCATTGCACTGCTGGCCGGAAAACAGGCGTGACCACCGCAAAAAATGCCGCCAGACGGCAAAAAACCGCTTGCGCAGGCTGTCCGCCTGTGCTATACTTTGAAAGCTAACGTCCTTCTTGCTCCGCCCGGCGGGCGGGGCCAACAGACCATGAGGAGGTGAAACGAATGAATCCCTACGAAGCGTTGTACATCATCGTCCCCGAGCTGGACGAGGAGGCCACCAAGGCCACCATCGAAAAGTTCAAGGGCATCGTCGAATCCAACGCGGGCGAAGTCGCCGGCGTGGACGAGTGGGGCAAGCGCCGCCTGGCCTACCCGATCGACTACAAGACGGAAGGCTATTACGTGCTGATGTCGTTCAACAGCGCGCCGGAATTCCCCGCGGAGCTCGAGCGCAACTTCAAGAACGACGAGCGCATCATGCGGTACATGGTTACCCGCAAGGAAGCCTGAACAGACAGGACGGAAAGGATGGTAAGACGGCATGAATAAGATTATGCTCATCGGGAATCTGACGCGCGATCCGGAATTGCGTTCCACGCCCAGCGGCGTAACGGTATGCTCCTTCACCATCGCCGTGAACCGCCGTTTCGCCCAGCAGGGCGGCGAAAAGCAGACCGACTTCTTCCGCATCAACGCGTGGCGCCAGCTCGGCGAAACGTGCGCGCGCTACCTCTCCAAGGGGCGCAAGGTTGCGGTCGTCGGCGAGCTGCAGGCCCGCACCTACCAGGGCACGGACGGCACCACCCGCATGTCGCTCGACGTGTCGGCAGACGAGGTCGAGTTCCTGTCCCCGCGCGGGCAGGACGAGGGCGGCGCGCCCGCGCCGCGCCAGACCGCCGCGCCGCAGGACCTGGCCGGGTTTACCGACATCCAGTCCGACGACATCCCCTTTTAATTTCTGAGCAATAGGAGGCTTGCACCATGGAAGAGAGAAAAATGCGTCCCCGTCCGAGACGGAGCCGCCGCAAGGTCTGCAAGTTCTGCGTGGATAAGGCAACGAGCATCGATTACAAAGACGTCCGCACGCTGGAAAAGTTCGTGACCGAGCGCGGCAAGATCATGCCGCGCCGCATGAGCGGCGTCTGCGCCAAGCACCAGCGCGACCTGGCCATCGCCATCAAGCGCGCGCGCATCGTGGCTCTGCTGCCCTACGTGGCAGACTGAACCGCAAAACCCGCAAAAGACCCCTTACGAGGAACGTTGGCAGGGCTGCCGCACATGCGGCGGCCTTTTTTGTCCCCCGCCGGAGGAGCCGGCGCGCGCCGCAGCAACCGTGGGCGCCCCGGGCGCCGCGCCGGCTTGCGGGCCCTTCGGGCGCCGGCCGGGCGCGCCCCGCAACGCCCCCGGGCCAAACACGGGCAGGGGTGCCCCAGCGCATACGGCATGTCTCCGCCCCGGCGCAGCGGGCAACCCGTTTCGCGGCAAAAAACGGCGCCGCCCCCGGCCAATGGCCGTCGGGCGGCGCCGCCGCGCGTCGGTTTGCTCTGCTTTTCGGAATTTACGGGTTGGGCGAGGTCACGGTATCGGGCGTCGCCGCGGTGTCGGGCGAGGCAGCCGTATCCGGCGAGGTGGTCGCCGGCGCTGGGTTCGCCGCCGCGCTGCCCTTTGGCAGCGCCTGGTCGCTGTAAATGAGCTGCAGCGTGTCCGGGCCGGCAATGCCGTCCGCCGCGAGCGCGTTGGCCGTCTGGAAGTCGGTGACCGCCTTGATGGTCGTGTCGCCATACCGCCCCGTGGCCGTACCGGTCATGTAGCCCAGCTCGATCAGCCGGTTCTGCAGCTTGGTCACGTCTTCCTCAAACAGCGTGGCGTCCAGCCCGCGCTTGAGCGTCATTCCCTTGGCGTTCTCGCTCATGAGCAGGTCGTATGTGGATTCGCCGACACAGCCGTCGATCTCGATGTCGTTGATCGCCTGGAACATCTGCACCGCCTTGCGCGTGGCCGGGCCATAGGTCGTGGTCACCTGGGCCACGCCGTCTACGACCGGCGTCTCCATGTAGCCCAGCTCGATCAGGCGCGTCTGGATGTCCGCCACGATGTCGTCCACCACGTTCAGCTGTAAATACCAGCCGTACTCCCCCTGCGTGCCGATGCCGGTCAGCGGGTGCGGCGTCGCCGTTGGCGGAACCGTGGGCGCTGGCGTGAACGTGGGCAGGGCCGGCGATTCGGACGGCGCGGCCGACGCGTTCACATCCCCGTCCACCACCTGTTCGCCACGCGGCAACAGCACGACCAGCAGGATGACGGCAATCAGGATGACGGCAATGCTGCCGCCGATGACGAGCAGCGTCTGCGCGGGCAGCTCTGCCATATGCCGTACAAACGCCCGAAGGCGGCGTACAAACCGGCTGCGGCGTTTTTTCCTCCTGGGTCTGTATTCCTGTTCTTCCATTTTTTACCTCTCCTTCAGTAAACAATTCCCCTTCAACCATGTGGAACAGCGGCACAAAGGCAGAGAGCCGCTCATTGTTGCAATCTTAGTGTACCAATAACCCTGCAGGAATTCTTACAATAAATTGTGAAGAATTTATGGATAAAGTGTAAATGTTGTGGTGGTTTTCCCGGTTTCATGCTATATATAGATTTGATACCAAAAAAAGCGACGGATTTTGCGTGGATACGAAAGGGTTCCTGCATGAAACACCTGTTTTTTCACGGCCCAAGCGGCGCAGGAAAGAGCTTTGCCCTCGAGCAGGCGATTGCGGAACGGGAGCTGCCGGTCTGTGGGTTCCGCTCCCACAAGGCCGCAGACGGCTTTGTGTACCTCGGCCCGGCCGGCGCGCCCGCGCCGGAGGATGCGGCGCACCGCGTCGCCTGCATCTCGGCACGCCCCCCAGTCGCGGACGCGGCGCGCTTTGACGCGCTCGGCGCCGCACTCCTCGGGCACATCCGGCCCGGCAGCCTGGTACTGATGGATGAAATCGGTTTTTTGGAGCGGGACGCCGCCGGCTTTTCCGCGCTGGTGCGCGCACTGCTCGACCGGACGGACGTCCATATCCTGGGCGTGTGCCGCGCGGACAAGGACACGCCGCTGCTCTGCTACCTGCGCGGCCACGCAAACGTGGCGCTGTACGCAGTCACGCCAGCGACGCGCGACGCCGCGCTCGCGCGGGCGCGCGCCTTTCTCCGGCAGCTCTGACGCGCCTTCGGGCGGCTCAGCCGACGATCTTGCCCGTGGCGCTCGCGCCGATGCGGTTGGCGCCCGCCGCCAGCATGCGCTCGGCGTCCTCGCGGGTGCGGATGCCGCCAGACGCCTTCACGCCCATGACCGGGCCTACGGCCTCGCGCATCAGGCGCACGTCCGCTTCCGTCGCCCCGCCGGTGGAAAACCCGGTCGACGTCTTGACAAACCCGGCGCCTGCCGCTTTGGCGGCCTCGCACGCGCGGCGCTTCTGCGCGTCCGTGAGCAGGCACGTCTCCAGGATGACCTTCACGGTCGCCTGCCCGGCCGCCTGCACGACGGCCGCGATGTCCGCCTCGACCGCGTCCCACTCGCCCCCGCGGGCGAGCCCGACGTTGAGCACCATGTCCACCTCCTGCGCGCCGGCGGCGACCGCCTCGCGCGCCTCAAACGCCTTGGCGGCAGAGCTCATCGCCCCCAGCGGAAACCCGACCACACAGCACGTCTTGACGCCGCTGCCTGCAAGCGCTTTTGCAACGACGGGCACCCAGAACGCATTGACGCATACGCTCGCGGTATGATAGGTCTTGGCCTCCTCACATACGCGCAGAATGTCCGCGCGCGTGGCGTCCGCCTTGAGCAGGGTGTGGTCGATCTTGGCTGCCAGTTCGTAATCCATCGTGTGTCAAACCTCTCTTGTCTCTTCGTCGTCGCACGGGCAGGCCGCAGGCCCTGCCGTACAACCGTGCTCTATTATACCGGATCGCCGAAAAAAAGTCCACCCGGACAGGGCGGACAGAAAGCGAGCGGCGGCGCAGCGAATATCGCCGCGCCGCCGCGCTCGATAGCATTTTCGGTTGTCCGGCCGTCCGCTCAGAAGTAGCGGCGCAGCAGGCCCTCAAAGCCCTTGCCGTGGCGGGCTTCGTCGCGCGCCATCTCGTGCACGGTGTCGTGAATGGCGTCCAGGTTCTGCTGCTTGGCCAGTTTGGCCAGCTCCGTCTTGCCGAGGCACGCGCCAAACTCAGCCTCCGCGCGCAGCTCCAGGTTCTTCTTGGTGGACGTGGTCACCACCTCACCGAGCAGCTCGGCAAACTTGGCGGCGTGCTCCGCCTCTTCCAGCGCATAGCGCTTGAACGCCTCGGCCACCTCGGGATAGCCCTCGCGCTCCGCCACGCGGCTCATGGCCAGATACATGCCCACTTCGCTGCACTCGCCCTCGAAGTTGGCGCGCAGGCCGGCCAGGATCTCCGGGTCGCAGCCGGCGGCCACGCCGACGACATGCTCCGCGGCATAGGTCTTTTCCTCGTTCACGACCTCGACAAACTTGCTGCCGGGCGCCTTGCACTGGGGGCAAAACTCGGGCGGGGTATCGCCCTCATGGATGTAACCGCAGACGGGACAACGAAACTTCTTCATAGGTGCATCCTCCTTTTATTCTGTCTTTTCGTGGGGTATTATAGCGCCAAAATGGGTTTTTTTCAAGGAAAACTGTACAAATTAGCGGGATGTTGCTATACTAAAATACCGAATTCTGTCCGGCTTTGGACAAGATGGGAGAACGACATGAAAAAACGACTTCTCTGCATGCTGCTGGCGGCGGCGCTGTCTCTCGCGCTGCCTGCCGCCGCGCTTGCCGAATACGATTACAGCACCGTTCCCACCCCCAAGATGATCGTGACCGACGGGAACGACCCCAGCCAGGTGTTCTATGAGCGCGCCGCGGACGAGCGCGCCTACCCGGCCAGCACCACGAAGATTATGACGTGCATCCTGACGCTTGAAAGCGGCGAAGATCTGGACACGCAGGTCACCGTGGGCGAAGAGGTCAAGAAGGGCTTTACCGAGCACAGCTCGCTCATGGGGCTGGAGATCGGCGAGACGGTCAGCCTGCGCGACCTGCTCTACGGGCTCATGCTCGTCTCGGGCAACGACGCGGCGGCCGCCATCGCCGTCCACCTGGCCGGCTCCATCGAGGCGTTCGCCGACCGCATGAACAGCAAGGCCGCCGAGCTCGGCATGACCAGCACCCATTTTGTGAACCCCCATGGCGTACACAACGACGACCACTACACCACCGCGCGCGACATGGCGCGGCTCACCGCCTACGCGCTGAAGAACGAGCAGTTCCGCAGCATCGTCTCCACGGGCTCCTACACGGTTGACGCGTCCAACCTGCGCGCCACGCCCCTGACGCTCGAAAACACCAACAAACTCATCCACACGCTCGCGACCGACACGGAGAGCTGCCTGTACGAATACGCCATCGGCGTCAAGACCGGCGACACGACCATGGCCGGCAAGTGCCTCGTCGCCGCCGCCGAAAAGGACGGCGCGACCGCCATCATCGTGCTCTTTGGCGACGCCAACGACGCGCAATATACCCGCTTCCACGCGGCGGCCGGCATCTTTGAAAGCGTCTTTACCGAAAAATACACCGTGCTGAGCGGCGCGGACCTGCAGCTCCAGACGGAATTTGCCGTGTCCATTGCCGGCGCGCGCCAGGAGGACCTGAACGCCGACGGGCAGTATGTGCTGACCGCCGACGTGAGCCAGCTCCAGCTCCGCGCGCTGCCGGCCGTGGCCGCGCAATACAAGGCTAACGCCGGCAACATCGTCGCTGAAGTGGAGTGGCGCGACGCGCTGTCCGCGCCGATCAGCGCGGGCGAGACGCTGGGCACCGTCCGCTATATGCTCAACGGCGAGTGCATCTACTCCATCCCGCTCACGACCACCAGCGACATCCTGGAAGCCGCCATCGTGCAGCCGGACGCGACGGACGGCCCCGGCAACACCGGCGACAGTTCCCTGCTCACGCCGCCCTCCCAGGACGGCGCGCCCGCGGGGCAGAACGGGCCCGGCTTCCTCGTGTACCTGCTGATCGCGCTCGTCGCGCTGCTCGTCATCCTCATCGTCGCGCTGGCCATCGTCCGCGCGCGCAGGCGCGCCGCCGCGCGCCGCAGGCGGCAGCGCCGGCTCGAACAGCAGCGCCGCATGCAGGCGCAGCAGCGCGGCGGCGAGTATCCGCCGCGGCAGCGGCGGTAAGCGCCGCACGGCAGCCAAACACCCCGCCCGGCCCCGCGGCCGGGCGCAACAGGGGGCCGGCAGTATCTGCCGGCCCCCTCTCCCTTTGCCGCGCCGCCGCACAAGTCGGCTGCGCGTCAAAAGATCTCGCATTCATGGTTCTAAAATATATTGCCTATTATCCTCCATCGTCGCAATGTTCTCAACATATATGGAACGTATGACCAACTCGTCCTGTTGCTCACCCGTATCATCATCTCCGACAAAATATGATTCGGCCGAAGGTTCCATACGAAATGCAACGATCTGCGCTTCATCGGTCAAATAACATGCGTAATACAATCCTGAACCGCGCTCGCCATGCGGAGCGCCATATCTTTCACACAGCTCGGCATATGTCTGCGGAACGTACTCGCGATCAAATGAGATCGGATCAATTCCGTTGGTATCAAGCAAATCTCCCGTTTCCGAATAGACGGCAGTTGCGTCGATTGTCCCCTTCGAGCCACACACAAGGACAAGATAATCATCTCCCATTCTCATGCGGTAAAAATTGTCCGCATGGTTAGTGGTAATGGCCTCCCCGCCTTGTTCCGTGATATATCGTATCATTTCAATTCGTGTGAGCGCACCGAGCGGCAACTGCGCATATGCGTTCTCCGCCAGCGCGTCATTCTGGCTGCGGCTCCAGCTGGTCAATCCTGCCACGACCAATCCTGTGAACACTACCATGATTGCCGGTATGATTCGCAGGCCGCGCCCGTTTGCAAAAAGCCGCTTCATACGTTCCCTTTCGCGATCCATTGCCTCGCTCTCCGCTGGTCTGTCAGATAAAGTCGATGGTATAGTCTCCCTCGTGCATACGCGGGGCGCACCGCTCATACCGCTCCTGCAGCATCTGCTTGATGTCGTACGGATGCCGGTAGTCCCGGTCCCAGATCGTGTCGCTGCAATCCGGCGTCAGCTTCAGCCGCCGCTTGATCAGTTTCAGGTTTTCCTCATACGCCCGATGCAGCCGCTCCTCTATCGCCGCCTCGTCCCGGTTCTTCAGCAGCAGGTATTCCTCCCGTTTGTTCTCCTTTGCCTCGATCACGCGCTCCATCCCCTCGTAGTCGTCCCAGCCGCGCACGCCCGGCGTCGGGCGGGAAACGGAATATCCGCTTTCATCTCGCAGCGTCTTATGCCACAGTTCCTCATACATCCGGAAAAAGCAATACTGGTTGAATACGATATGTACCGGCTCTCCCCGCGGTTCATAGTTCTCTACCGTCGGTAGCCTCACCTTACCCCCAGATACCTGTTGATCCCAGTTGTACTGTCTGCACATGACAAACATCCACCACTGCAGTTCCTTCACCGCATCCTGCACGTTGGTGATCCTGCGTAGCATCGGTTCCACCACCTTGCCGAATATCTCCTCCACCGTATACCTTGTCCATTTGGTTAGGTGGAGATCGTCGCAAGAAAAAATATAATGAACCGAACGCGAATCATGACGCCAGTTCTGCATTTCATTTGGCGTATCTTGAACACTCATGACATACGGCAAACTCTCCAATTTTTCGGTCATAAAAGAGCCCAAATATGGCACGAAGGTAGGCTGAATGCCGATCAGCATGTCAAATGATCCGTTATATGGCACCAGTCCGAACGACAGCAGCACCTCGTCGCAGATCAGCTTATACCACCGATGATATTTGAAAGTTTGAAACCCCAGCGCCGCCATCCGCTCCCCAAAGATTTCCTGCGCCTCTGCATCCAGTCTCTTCGCACCGGTCGGCAGCTTTTGCTTCCGCTCCCGCTCGTCCGCCTCCATCTGCTCTGCCAGCGCTGTGCCCGGCAACAGCGGCAGCTTGAGATGCTCCGCCAGCTCGTCAATCTGCCGCATCACATCCGCCCGCGCGACCGTCATCAGCCGCTCCAGCTTTGCGCCGCCCGCATCTTCGATGCCGAATGCCGCCGCGATCAAGCCCATGCGCTTCGGCGTTTGAGAGCGCCCTTCATCCAGCGATGACATACCGCCAGCCACCGCTTTGCCGCCCCGGTAGAGCACCAATGCCACCGAGTCTTCATTGTGGCAGTAAAAGACCAGCACGTCTTTGCCGGTTTTGAGTGAAAACGTCTCTGCATCCCTGAGAAGGATATGCCAACTATCCCAATTGTGGTCATACAGGCTGACCCGCCCATCCCGTTCGTATCGGTACGGGTTTGCTGCCCGCTGCTCCTTCGTCAACGTCCCCATCATGTGCAGGCTCCCGATCGTCAGCCTCATGTTTCCCTGCTCTTTCCCCCCCACACGCTCCGCCACCTGCTTTTCCTGCGCCCCTGCATCCAGTCTCTGCGCAGCGGCCGGACGCTTTCGCTCCTGCTCGCCGTTCTCCATCTGCTCTGCCGGCGCCGCGTCCGGCAGCAGCGGCAGCCGTAGATACGCCGCCAGTTCGTCAATCTGCTGCATCGTATCCACCGGGGCGTCCGTCATCAGCCGCTCCAGTGTCGCGCCGCCCGCATCTTCTACGACGAACGCCGCCGCGATCAAGCCCATGTTCTTCGGCGGTTGAGAGAGCCCTTCATCCAGCGACGATGCGCCGCCAGCCACCGCTTTGCCGTCCCGGTAGAGCACCAGCGCCACCGCGTCTTCATCGAAGCAGTAAAAGGCCAGCACGTCTTTGCCCGTCTCGCACGAAAGCGTCTCTGCATCCGCATACAAGATAAGAGGATTGTCCCAGTCGAGGTTATACAGGCTGACCCTCCCATCCCGTTCCAGGCGGTATGGGTTTGCTGCCTGCTGCTCCTGCGTCAGCGTTCCCATCATGTGCAGGCTTCCGATCGTCAGTCCCATGTTCCCTCTGCTCCTTCCCCCCAATTTGTGCCGTTTGGCCGCCCCGTGGCCCTGTCCCGTGGAAAGCCGTCATAACCGAACGCGCCCGCCCGGGGCCGGTCGTCACCCGGGCAGCGCTTTGCCCCGGCGCCTGCCGCCGAGCAGGAACAGCGCCACTGCGGCGAACACCAGCGCGAACATGACCGCGTCCGTGCCGGTAAACGGCTCGCGATACACCAGCACGCCCAGCAGCAGCTGCAGCGTGGGATTGAGATACAGCAGCATGCCGGAAAGCGAAACGGGCAGCCGGTGCACGCCCGCAGCGAAAAACAGCAGCGGCACGGACGTGGCCACGCCGGTGAGCAACAGCAGCGCCAGTTCCCCATCCGGCACCGCGCCCGAAAAGAGATAGCCGCCGTCCCGCTCCATCCAGGCCACAAACAACAGCGCCGGCGGCGTCATGCACAGCGTCTCCACCGTCAGCGACACGATGCTGTCCACGGCCAGCTGCTTTTTGATGGCCCCATAGACGGAAAATGTCGCGCCGATGCCCAGCGCCAGCAGCGGCGGCCGGCCGGACTCCACCACCGGCACGAGTACCCCCAGCAGCGCAAGCCCCACCGCCGCCCACTGCTCCCGGGCCAGCCGCTCGCCAAACGCCAGCCGTCCGATCAGGATGGACAACAGCGGGCTGATGTAAAACGCAAGGCTCCCATCGAGGATGTGGTTGCTGCTCACGGCATAGATGTACATCCACCAGTTGGCCGTGATGACCACGCCGCAAACCGCAAGGCGCAGGCACACGCGGCGATCCCGCAGCACCGCCCGCAGCGCGTCAAAGCGCCGCGTCACCGCCACGAGCAGCAGGCAGAAAACCATGGACATCACGATGCGCACCGCCAGCAGGTACACCGCGTCCAGCGTGTGGAACTGCTTCCAGAACATGGGCAGCAGCCCCCACAGGCCATACCCTACCAATACAGAGCCGATCGCGCGCTTCACCCCACGCCCTCCTTTTTGCAAAACACCCGGCGAGCCTTTCGGCCCGCCGGGCGTACCCTTTCCTTGTTCAGACCGTGCCGTCTCCGTCGCCGGCTCCACCGGACAGCTCCTTCACCCAGCAGCGGCGCCGCTTGTGCTGTTCCACCGGGAAAAACTTCCACTGGGACTGCACCTTGGTGTTGTACTCCAGCTGCGGCCCCGTCTCTGCAAAGCGGAACCCGGAGGCGATCACCTTGTGCATCATGTCGCCCATGATGGCGGCGTTGATGCCGCAGCCCTGCAACTCCGGCTTGACCGCCACGAGCAGCATGTCGAGCTGCTCGTTTTTGCGGCTCTTGAGCGCCCGCAGCAGCGGGATCCAGCCGAACGGGAACAGCCGGCCGCCATTCTTCTGCTGCGCCCGGTCGAGCGACGGACAGCAGATGCCGAATGCCACGAGTTCGTCCTTGTCGTTGTACACAAATGAGGTGGTGCGTCCCTGTACCATGGGCAGAAACTCCCGCACATACTTCTCCACCTGTTTGGGCGTGAGCGCCACGACGCCGAACAGCGCCAGGTACGTCTCGTTATAGAGCTTGAACACATCCTCTACCAGGCGCGACAGCGGGCGGTCGAGATGGTCGAGATCGATCGTGTGGAGATGATAGCGCTTGCGGATCATGTCCGCCATGCGGTCGATGCGCTCCACCGGCTTGTCCGGAATGGTGACGCGGTATTCGAGCCAGTCGACTTCCTTGACGTAGCCGCGGCGCTCCATCTGCGTGACATAATACGGATGGTTGTAATAGGTGTAAAACAGGCTGGGCTTGTCAAACCCATGGATGAGCATGCCCTCCCGGTCCATGTCGGAAAACCCGAGCGGGCCGTGGACGGCCACGCAGCCGAGCTCCCGCGCATACGCCTCCGCCGCGTCGAACAGCGCGTCGACCACCTCGTCGTCGTCGATAAAATCGATGTGAGAGATGTTCATATATTCCTTTTGGAACTTCGCATTGGCGCGCCGGTTGAGAATGCAGGCGATGCGCCCGACGATCTCTTTCCCACGGTAGGCCAGAAAGCACTTGGCCTCGCAATATTCAAACGCGGGGTTCTTGTCGCGCATCATGTCCGCCACCTGGCTGTCGAGCATGTCCGGCACATAATATGGATTGCCGCGGTACAGGCGGTTGGGAAACTCCATGAACCGGACGATGTCCCTGCGCCGCACCGCTTCCCTGATTGTTACCATAACGGTGATACTCCCCTTTCCTCTGATCCCAGGTTCAGTATACCACACACAGCCGCAAATGCAAGCGCGCCGGAAAAGCAGCGGGGGCGCCCCACAGGCTCCCCCGCCATACTGCACATGCCCGTGCGCGCCATCCTCAGGCAGACTGTCGCGCCAGCTCCTCCTTTTCCAGCACGGTATAGGCGACCTTGCCCACGAGCGTCTTGGGCAGCGAGTCGCGCACCTCGATCTCGTACGGCATCGCATATTTGGCGATGTGCCGGCGGCAGTGCTCCCAGATCGACTCCATGAGCTCCGGCGTCTCCTGCAGCCCGGGCCGGAGCACGATGAACGCCTTGACCTTCTGCATCTTGTAGCTGTCGCGCACGCCGATGACGCAGCTCATCTGCACGGCCTCGTGCGCATCGAGGATATTCTCCAGCTGCGAGGGATACACGTTGTAGCCGCTCGTCACGATCATGCGCTTGATGCGCTGGCGGAAATACACGAACCCATCCTCGTCCATGAGCCCCAGGTCGCCCGTGTGCACCCAGGTACGGCCGTCCGCATGCACCTGCATGGTGTGGGCCGTCTCTTCCGGCTGGTTGACATAGCCCATCATCATCGACGGGCCGGTCAGGCAGATCTCGCCCTCCTCGCCATACGGCACCTCGTCGGTCGTGCCGACCTTGACGATCTTGTAATACGTGTCCGGGAACGGCAGGCCGATGCTGCCCTCGCGGTACATGTCGTACGGCGTCAGGCAGCTCGCGGTCACGCACTCCGTCGTGCCGTATCCCTCGCGCACCTGCACGGTCGCGCCGTGCTGCTTGAGGAACAGGTCGAATTTCTTCTTGAGCTCGATCGAGAGCGAATCGCCGCCCGAGAACACGCCCTTGAGGCACGAGAGATCCACGCCGTCCATGTACGGGTTGCGCGTGATGCCCTCAAAGAGCGTGGGCACGCCGGCAATATAGTTCGGCTTCTCCTTCTTGAGCAGCTTTGCGTAGCTTTCGACCGAGACGCGCGGCACCAGGATGCACGTGCCCCCCGCGATGAGCATCGTGTGGATGCACACGCCGAGCCCAAACCCGTGGAACACGGGCATGGCCGCCAGCATGCGCTGCCCCGGCTCAAACGTCGTGGCCATCGCGATGGTCTGCAGCCCCAGCGCGTTGAAGTTGAGATTGGAGAGCAGGATGCCCTTCGTCACGCCCGTGGTGCCGCCGGAGAAGAGGATCACCGCCGGCTCCTCCGCGTCCCGTTTGATGAGGTACGGCTGCTCGTACACGTCGCCCTGCTGCAAAAACGCGCGCCACTTCATGGCCGGCGCAACGATCTGCGGCACGTGGAGCTTGCGCCCCTGCGTGAGCCAGTAACCGGCGCGCAGCACCGGCGACAGCGCGTCTCCCACGTTCGCCACGATCAGCCGGTCGAGCGGCTGCTCGCGCATCACGTCCTGGAATTTACCGTAAAACTGGTCCAGCGTGACGGCGACCTTCGAGCCCGAGTCGCGCAGGAAAAACGCGATCTCGCCCACGCTCGAAAGCGGATGGATCATCGTGGCCACCGCGCCGATGAGGTTCAGGCCGTAAAAGCACAGTACCGCCTGCGGGCAGTTGGGCAGGCAAATGGTTACGCGGTCGTCCTTTTGCACGCCCGCCGCCGCAAACGCACGCGCGACGCGGTGCGCCTGCTCCACGAGCTCCCGGTAGGTGGTCTTGACGCCCTGGAACGTATACGCCGTCTGCTGCGGGTACTTTTCGGCCACGGCGGTCACCGCGTCCATCATGGACCCGGTGGGGTACTCGAGGTGCGCCGGCACCTTGCCGTAAAAGCGCAGCCAGGGCGCCTTCGGTTCCGGGCGGTTTTCAATGGGACTGTTCATAATCTACCTCCGTGCCTGCGGGCAGCTCCAGCAGCTCCGGATGCTGCAGCAGGTACTTGAGCAACCGGACCGTTTTGGAGTAGTAGTAGCCGTCGGCAATGCGCTCGTCGAGCGTCAGCCCGAGATCGAGCACCGGCCGGATGCTGTCGTTCCCCTCCGCGTCGACCACGTGCGCCATGTGCTTTTCGCCGATGACGGCGAAAAACGACGTCGTCCCCCAGTTGGTCAGATGGTGATACCCGGCGTTGAGCTTGATCGAACCCAGGTTGGAGATGAAGATCGACGCATAGTTCGGGTCGGTCTTGACGAGAAACTCCGGCACGCGGCCGTAATAATCCAGCGTGTGCAGCAGGTGGATGACGATGGTCAGCAGCCAGCGCGGGAGCTTGAGCAGCATATCCATGCCGTCGGTGGAATTGTCCGTCTTGCCGCCGCGAAACTCCGTGATCTCCTTCATGATCGCCTCGTGCAGCGTGTCGATCGTCGTGTTCCCGTCGCAATACTGGAAGGCCAGCGCCTCGTGCGACTCGTCGTTGAACTGCTTTTTGACCACGAACGAGAGCGTCAGCACCTTGCGCTGGTACATGCGGCTGCCCTGGATGAAGCGGTTCATCTTCGGCCGGAGCACGAAACACTTCACCGCCGCCGCGGCGATGACGTGGAAAATCGTGTACCGGTACTGCGGCTGCCCGGCGTTTTTCTTTTCCAGATAGGCCAGGATGTTCGTCAGGTCGATCTGTTCTTCAATGAAAGCCTCGTTGTCCGCGCGGTTGGGGAACAGGTACGGCGTAAACCCGTGCAGCGCGTCGAGATCGCGCAGCCATACGCCGTCCCGCCGGTCGCCCCGGCGGCGCTTGGGTTTTTTCTCCATGTGTTCCATACGGTCGTCCATTCCTATTCATATAAAAGTATGATATCACGCCATCATAACATCAGGCGCTATGATAGCGATATTACTATATCGGAAACACCCCAAAAAGTCAAACTTTTGTCACAATTGGCGGCATTTGCACTACACATTGCCGGGTCCGTGCGGCCATGGTACAATATATGCGGAGGTGACGGTATGGAATCCGCACACGCGGCGCTTTGCCCCCACTGCAGCGCCACGCTGCCGGCAGGCGCTTTCTTTTGCGGCCGGTGCGGCGCCGGGCAGCCCGGCACGGCTGCCGAGCGATACGACATCTTTGCCTATGACGCCGCCTACGCGCGGCAGCGGGGCGCCTGCGTCACGTTCGGGCGGTTGCTCGGCCGCGGGCTGGCCTATGTGCTTTGCCCGCTGGTGCTCCTGTTCTTTGGCGACGGGTGGATGCTCGCCGGCCTGCTGCTGTCGTTTGCCGGCGTGGCGGCGCTCGTCGTGGACACCTGCCTGTCCCGCCGGTATTTTCTCGCGCGTCAGTCCGCCGTCGTGCGCGAGCACCGGTCCGACACGCTGTACTATGTGACGCTGACCGGCGACACCGACGTGGGCTTTGACGCCGCCACGCGCGCCGCCGCCGCGGCCCACAACCTCGAAAACGCCAGGCGGCAGGGCCGGCTGGCGCGGATCGGCGCCGTGATCGTGTCCGAAGTGGAGCGCTACCGGCGCGGCGAAAACCGATACAACATATGGACCGGCGGCGACGTGCGCGTGACGGAGCTGCGCCGGCCATTCGTGCTCCGGACCGCCCGGCGCTGCACGCTATACGCATACGAGACGGCGGACGGGCGGCAGCGGCGGTTCCGGCTGCCGGCCTGCTTCCCCGGCCTGGCGGAAGACGGCGCGTCAACCGTGCCACCCGCGCCCGCGGCAGGCGCGTCCGCCCCCGCGGGGACGGAGGGCGGCGCGCGGCCGGACGCCGGATACCAGGCGGCAGGGACGCCGGGCGGCGCTCCGGACGCGGCCGCAGCGGCCGCGTTTGCCGAAGCGTACGCCGGCGACGACGCGGACTGCTGCCCCGGCTGTGAAGCCCCGGTACCGCCGGACGCCGACTTCTGCCCGCGCTGCGGCTTTGACCTGCGCACGTGCAGGGCGCAGCAGCGCCTGCTGGAGACGGACCCCGCGCTGACAGCGCTGAACGCGCGGTACGCGCGGCAGTACGTGTGGCGGCTTTGGTCCGCCATTGCGACCGCGGCGACGCTGGCGCTGCTGGTCCAGGGGCTGGAGGGGAACGTGCCGGACGAGCTGGCCATACCTGCGCTGCTGCTGTTCCCGCCGTCGCTCGTGGTGTGCATCGTGTTCTGCTGCCTGCGGGGCGCAACGCACAAGCGCATCGCCCGCCTGCTGGACGAAAAGACGCGCCTGCCGGCAACCGGCCCGGCAAATATGCCTGACCGGCACTGACTGACCTGCACCGCGACAGAGGAGGGAGGCCATGCAACCGGCACAGCTGATTCACACGCTGCAAGAGCGGGACGCGCACGCCATGCTCCTGTGCGGCGGCGCCATACTGCTGCTGGGCCTGCTGTTTTTCTGGGGCATCCGCAGGCTGCGGCGGCGGCACGCCGCAAAACGGCTGTATCGCCTGGCCGGGCTGCTGTGCACCGCCGGCGTGCTGCTGGCCATCTGCCTGGCGGGATTTGCGGGGACGGCCCGGCAGTACGGCCTGCTCCGCCTGGATTTACAGGCGACCGGCACCTGCCGGACGGTGGCAACGCTGGAGGCTCGAAAGCCCGGCTTCTTCTACAAAGGCTCCGGCCGTTGCCTGCTGGATGGGCGCTGGCTGCTCGACGGGGTGGATTCGTCCCGGACAAACTGGCTCGTCGGCGAGCGATATGCGGTGGAGTACCTTGCGCATTCGGGATACATCGTGTCCAGCACGTTTGTTCTGGAGCCGGACAGGCTGGCAGGCCACGAGACGCAGAGCCTGCAGGGGCTCGGGCCGGACGCCCGCACGCTGTTCCGGCAAAGCGGATGGGCGTCTGCCATTCTACAGCGCGTAAGCGACCATTGCGACGCAACAGGCGGCGCAATGGCGGAGCAGTTTCACAGCGCACCCTGCTCGGTGTCGCTGCTGGAGAGCGAGCCGACAGGGCAATATCTGCTGAAGGTGTATCAGCCGCAGGGCCCGTTCGTCTGCCGGCTGGTCGTGGACGCCGCCACCGGGGAGATTACCCATTTCTGGACGGAACCGTGAGGCCACGGGCCAAAAATACGCCGGCCCCACCCCGGCAAACGGGGGCGGGGCCGGCGCTTTGCGCGCGAAACGTCAGGAGCGCGCCCGGCGCTTCAGCACGACCGCGAGCACCACGCCCGCCACGATGAGGCACAGCCCGACGACCAGGAGCACCGTGCCGAACACCGTGACGGGGTTGTTACGCACAAAGCCCGCCATGCCGCCGTTCACCGCGTCCCACGGCAGGTCGCCGGACACCGTCCAGCCGGACATGCCCCCGCCAAGGCTGCCAAACGGGTCGTTCACCACGCCGGAAAAGGAGGAAAACATGCTCCGGCTGATGCCGCGCGCCAGCCCGCCCACGAGCGCAAAGCCCGCGCCCGTGAGCGCGATATACACGCCGGCAAGCCAGCCGTACCGCCGGAACAGCCGCCCGAGCATCCCCGGCAACGCGTCCACCCAGTCCGCCCTGCCGCCCTGCGCCGGCGCCGCCTGCGCGCCCTCCGGCGCGCCCTGCGGCTCCTCCTCCGACAGCAGCCAGTCGACCGACACGCCGAACGTCTCCGACAGCAGGCGCAGCTTGCCGATCTCCGGCTCCGCGTCGCCCGTCTCCCACTTGCTGACCGCCTGCCGCGACACGCCCAGCAGCGCCGCCAGCTCCTCCTGCGATTTGCCGGCCTTTTTGCGGCAATAGTAGATCTTTTCCGATAGCTTCATAGGATCCTCCCCAGATATGTGGTTTTCTCCATTCTATCCGGCGTAGCCGTGGCAAAGCCATACGCCGTGCCTTGCAATGCCGCAACCGGCGGTTGCGTCTGGTTGCATCGGGCACAAACGGGGCACTGCAGCCGTCCACCAGCCGCGGCGCCCCCTTCGCCCTTCCCGGCAACACGTTCCGGGCGCCTGCCCCGCGCCTTTGCCCAGCTGCACGGCGCTTTTCCCGTCGGCCGCGCCAGCAGGCCCGGCCGAAAAGCGCGTTCCCAGCCCGCCCGCGCACATCGCCGCCCGGGGGCGCAGCCCGGCGCATGCAAGGCGTCCGCCGGATCGCGCCCACCGCGCGCGGCGTTATCCCCTGCGCACCTCGACCACGTCGTCGTCGAGCACGACGGCCACGAGCATCGCCCCGCGGCCCGCGCGCGGCTCGATGTGCACCGATTCGGTCGAGATCGTCGTCTCCGCGCCGTGGCGCTGCACGAGCGTGATCGGGAACGGCTCGCACACGTGGAACACTGCCTGGATGCAGTTGCCGTTCGCGCCGTTCTTTTTAAAGTCAAACGTCTTGACACCCTTGCCGTTGCGCCCCTGCACCTCGTAATCGAACAGGAAGCTGCGCTTGCCATAGCCCCGGTCGGTGACGACCAGCAGCTCGCCCTCGTCCGGCAGCTGCCCGGCAAAGCACACCGCGTCCCCCTCGTCCAGCTTGATGCACTTGACGCCGCCGCTCACGCGCCCCATCGCGGGGATGGACTCGGTCGTAAAGCGGATGCTCATGCCCAGCCGCGTGACGAGCAGCAGCGTGTCGCCGGTGAGGCGCTCCACGCCAAACACGGCGTCCCGCTCCTTGAGCGCGATGGCCGCCGTGCGCTTGACGCGCAGCCGGTATTCGGCCGCGGCCGTGCGCTTGACGTTGCCGCTGCGCGTATAAAACAGGTACTCCCCCTCCTCCTCGTCCGGGAAGGCGGCCACAATGCGCTCGTTCTTCTCAAACGGCAGCAGGGACGCGAGGTTGGCCGCGCGCGCCGTGGCGCGCGTCTCCGGGATCTCGTCCGCGGTGAGCGAAAGCACCGCGCCCTGATCGGTAAACAGGCGGATGCGCCGGTCGGAGCGCGTCTCCACGACGAACAGCGGCCGGTCCTCGGCGATCTGCGACAAATTGAACAGCCGCGTGGGGCAGCGGCGCACCTTGAGCCCCTCGCATACGGCGACCGTCACGTCCTCCGCGGTGGAGAGCTCCTCCGCGTCCACGGCGATGGCCGCCTCGCCCTCGATGACCTGCGTGCGGCGCGGGTCGGCCAGCTGCGCGCGGATGGCCAGCAGCTCCTTTTTGATCAGCGCGACGAGCTTTTTGTCCGACGCCAGGATGGCGCGCAGCTCGCCAATGAGCTTGACGACCTCCGCGTACTCGCGCTCGATGGCCCGCAGCTCCAGGTTCGTGAGCCGCTGCAGCCGAAGGTCGAGGATCGCCTGCGCCTGCAGCTCGGTGAGCCGGAACTCCGCCATGAGCCCTTCCTTGGCCTCGCGCGGGGATTTGGACGCGCGGATGAGCGCGATCACGCGGTCGAGGTGGTTCACGGCGATCATCAGCCCGGCCAGCGTGTGCTCCCGCCGCTCCGCCGTCTCCAGCTCGTTTTTCGTGCGGCGCGTGACCACGTCGCGCTGGTGGCGGATGTAGTGCTGCAAAATCTCCTTCAGGCCCATCTGCTGCGGCTTGCCGCCCGCGATGGCGACCATGTTCACGCCAAACGTGCACTGCAGGTCGGAATACTTGTACAGATATTGCAGGATCTTCTCCGGGTCGCCGTCCTTCTTGACCTCGATGACGGCGCGCATGCCCTGCCGGTCGCTCTCGTCCCGGATGTCGCCGATGCCCTGGAACAGCGTCTTCTTCTCCTGGCTGACGGCCAGGATCTTCTCGAGCGCCGCCGCCTTGTTGACCTGATACGGCAGCTCGGTGACGACGATGAGCGTCTTGCCGTTCTTCTGCTCCTCAAAATGCGTGCGCGCGCGCATGGTCAGCTTGCCGCGGCCCGTCTCGTACGCGCGGCGGATCTCGTCCGACGCGAGCAGGAAGCCGCCCGTCGGGAAATCCGGCGCGGGCAAAATGCGCATCAGCTCGTCCAGCGGGATGCGCGGGTTTTCCATCGTGGCGATGACCGCGTCGATCGCCTCGGCCGGGTTGTGCGGCGGGATGTTCGTCGCGAGCCCGACCGCGATACCGGACGCGCCGTTGATGAGCAGGTTTGGAAACCGCCCCGGCAGCAGCTCCGGCTCCTTGGTCGTGTCGTCAAAGTTGAACACAAACGGCACGGTGTCCCGGTCGATGTCCCGCAGCAGCTGCGCGGCCGCCTCCGTCATGCGCGCCTCGGTATAGCGCATGGCGGCGGCCGTGTCGCCGTCGACCGAGCCGAAGTTGCCGTGCCCGTCCACGAGCGGCACGCGCATGTTGAACGGCTGCGCCATGCGCACCATGGCGTCGTACACGGAAGAGTCGCCGTGCGGGTGGTACTTGCCCAGGCAGTCGCCCACGATGCGCGCGCTCTTGCGGTGCGGCTTGTCCTGGGTAAGCCCCAGCTCGAGCATCGTGAACAGGATGCGGCGCTGCACGGGCTTGAGCCCGTCCTCCACGCGCGGCAGCGCGCGCTCCAGAATGACGTGCTCGGCATAGGGCATCATGGAGTTGTGCATGACCTCGTCCATGCTGCTCAGCAGGATCTTTTCCTGGATCGGTTCCGTCGTCTTTGGCATATCGTCGTCCTTTACTGTCGGTTGGCCATCTTTTCAAACACGTCGTCGCGCCGGCGGTTGAAATCCGCATACTCGAAGATGTACTCCTTGCGGGACTGCACCTTGTCGCCCATGAGCACGGTGACCAGGTGCTCCACGTCCGCCGCGTCCTCGATCGTGACGCGGATGAGCTGCCGGTTCTGCGGGTTCATCGTCGTCTCCCAGAGCTGCTCCGGGTTCATCTCGCCCAGCCCCTTGTAACGCTGGAGCGTATAGCCGCGGCCCACGCTGCGCGTGGCCTGCCGCAGCTCGTCGTCGTCGTAGCAGTAGACGGACTTGCCGCCCTTTTGCACCTTGTAGAGCGGCGGCCGGCCGATGTACACGTGCCCCTCGGTGATGAGCGGCTTCATGTACCGGTAGAAGAACGTGAGCAGGATGGAGCGGATGTGCGCGCCGTCCTGGTCCGCGTCGGCCAGGATGATGATCTTGTCGTACCGGAGCGAACGGATGTCGAAATCCTCGCCGATGCCGGTGCCGATGGCCGTGATCATGGAGCGGAACTCCTCGTTCTGCAACACCTGGTCGAGCCGCTTTTTTTCGACGTTGAGCGGCTTGCCCCGCAGCGGCAAAATCGCCTGGAAGCGGCGGTCGCGCCCCTGCTTGGCGCTGCCGCCCGCGGAGTCGCCCTCGACGATGAACAGCTCGTTCACCGCCGCGTTGCGGCCGGTGCAGCTGGACAGCTTGCCCACGAGCGGCGCGTTTTCCAGCTTGTTCTTCTCGCGCGCGGTGGCCTTGGCCTTGCGCGCCGCCTCGCGCACCTTGGCCGATTTGACCGCCTTTTCCGCGATGGCGTTGCCCACGGCGGCGTGCTTCAGGTCCTCGAGAAACCGCGTGAGCTCCTCGCCCACCACGGCCTCGACGGCCGGCCGCGCCTCCGTGTTGCCCAGCTTCGTCTTGGTCTGGCCCTCAAACTGGATGGAGCGCATCTTGAGGCTCAGCACCGCCGTGATGCCCTCGCGGAAATCCTCGCCCGCGAGCGACGCGTCCTTCTCCTTCAAAATGCCGGTGCGGCGGCAGTAGTCGTTCATTACCTTCGTGAAGGCGGCCTTGAACCCCGTCTCGTGCGTGCCGCCCTCGGTGGTCGGGATGTTATTCACATAGGAAAAGAGGCTGTCGGCATAGCCGTCGTTGTGCTGCAGCGCCAGCTCCACCACGATGCCGCCGCTGCTGCCCTGCACGTGGATCGGCGGCTCGTACAGCGCCGTCTTGTCCGCATTCAAAAACGTGACAAAGTCCGACAGGCCGCCGTCGAACCGGTATTCCACCGTGCGCGGCCGCTCCTCGCCGTCCTCGGCGGCGCTGCGCCGCCGGTTGTCGGTCAGCACCATGCGCACACCGCGGTTCAGGTACGCCAGCTCCCGCAGCCGGCGCGACACGACGTCATAGTTCATCTCCACCGTCTCAAACACGCGCGCGTCCGGCTTGAACGTGACCACCGTGCCCTGCCGGCGCGTCCGCCCGACCTCCGTGAGCGGGTATTTCGGCCTGCCGGAGACGATGTGCCCCGTGCCGTCGTCCACGCTCTCAAACTCCATCTTGTACGCGCGGTTCTCATAGAACACCTCGACCGTCAGCCACTCCGACAGCGCGTTGACCACCGACGCGCCCACGCCGTGCAGGCCGCCCGAATAGCCGTAGCTGTCGTTGCCGAACTTGCCGCCGGCGTGCAGCTGCGTGAACACGACCTCCACGCCCGACACGCCCAGCTTTTCGTGGATGCCGACCGGGATGCCGCGCCCGTTGTCCGCCACGGTGACCGACCCGTCGCGGTTGAGCGTGACGCTCACCTCGGACGCATAGCCGTTGGCCGCCTCGTCGATGGAATTGTCTACAATTTCCCAGAGCAGGTGGTGCAGCCCGCGCTGCCCGGTCGAGCCGATGTACATGCCCGGCCGCATGCGGACCGCATCCAGCCCCTCGATCACCTGAATATCCGATACGGTATATGTCTTTGCCATGGATACCCCCACATCTATGTCTTACCGGAACAATAGTATACCACAAATTGTGCGCTTGCGAATCCCCCCGTCCCGCCTTGCGTGGCGCGAGAAACGGGGGTTTTTTGTCGAATTTATAATTTGTTCAAAAAAAACGGACAAATTGACCGTGTAGGTGGTGACAAATGGGGCAAAGTGGTGTATACTTACTGCACAAGAGGGTGAAAGTGTCGGCCGTCTCGGCCGTCGCCGGCGCCCCGCGCGGGCGGGCATGCCGCCCGATACCGCCGCTTGGAAAGGGGGAACGCGCCATGTTGATCGGTTCTTTTTCGCACACGCTCGACGCAAAAGGGCGCGTGTTCGTCCCCGCCAAATGGCGCGACGACGTGGGCGACGTGCTCATCGTGACGCTCGGCCTGCTCGGCGGCGGCGACGCCACCTGCCTGTTTGGCATGTCGGTGTCCGAATGGGAGCTGTTTTCCGAAAAGCTCGCCTCCCTGCCGGTCACGGACATGGCGGGCCAGGCGGTGCGCCGGCGGCTGTACGCCATGGCCGCCGCGTGCGAGACGGACAAGCAGGGCCGCGTGCTCATCCCGGCACAGCTGCGGGAGATCGCCGGCCTCACGCGCGAGGCCACGCTGATCGGCGTGGGCAACCGCATCGAGTTCTGGGATCCGGATCAGCTGCGCCGCCACAGCGAAGCGGCAGACGCCGGCTTTGCGGACGCGCTGCAGCACCTGCAGCAGCTGGGCATATGAGTTTTTCGCACGTTCCCGTCCTGTCGCGGGAGGTATTGGAATATCTGCGGCCGGAGCGGGGCGGCCTGTTTGTGGATGGGACGCTGGGCGGCGGCGGCCACGCGGAGCTGGTGCTCAGCCGCATGCCGGAGACGGGCCGGCTGATCGGAATCGACCGGGATTGGGAAGCCGTGACAGCATCGGAGGAAAGACTGCGGGCCTTTGGCGCCCGTTTCCTCGCTGTTCATGGCAATTTTTTTCAGATGCGGGAGCTGCTCTCGCCGCTCGGCGTCCACGCCGCGGACGGCATCCTGCTGGACCTCGGGGTATCGAGCCACCAGCTCGACACGCCGGAACGCGGCTTTTCCTACCATGCCGACGCCCCGCTGGACATGCGCATGGATCAGAAGGCCCCGCTCTCGGCGCGCGACGTGGTAAACGGCAGCTCGTTTGAGACGCTGTGCCACATCCTGCGCGACTACGGCGAAGAGCGCTATGCCGCGCGCATTGCGGACCGCATTGTACGCGAGCGCGAAAAGGCGCCCATCGAGACGACCGGGCAGCTCGCCCGCCTGGTTGCCGCGGCCATGCCGGCCAAAAGCCGCCACGAGGCGCAGCACCCGGCCCGCCGCACGTTCCAAGCCATCCGCATCGCCGTCAACGGCGAGCTGGACGGCCTGCGCGCCGCCATCGACGATGCGCACGACCTGCTCGCCCCCGGCGGCCGGCTCGTGATCCTCACGTTCCACTCGCTCGAGGACCGCATCGTAAAGCAGGCGTTCCGCGCCTACGAGCACCCCTGCACCTGCCCGCCCAAGGCGCCCATCTGCACCTGCGGCAGGCAGCCCACGGCCAGGGTGCTCACCCGCAAGCCCCTTTCGTGCACGCCGGAAGAGGCAAAGGAAAACAGCCGCGCCACGTGCGCCAAGCTGCGCGCGATCGAAAAGCTGGACGCGGCAGCGCCGCGGGCCTGAACCGCCGGCGCCGGCAGAAAGCGCGTGCTAATTTGTGCCATTGACCGCATAGAGATAGTGAGGGATCTGCATGGAGAAAATCCGCTTTGAACGCGACGAGCGGCGAAACGGCGCCCCGCCGACAAGGCTGTATGCGCCCACCCGCGACAGTGGGGCCTACGCATACGATCCCGAAACCGGAGAAAAGCTCAAAGCCGCGCCGCTGAAGGCGACCCCGGTCGCCCTCCGCCCGCGCACCGAGATGAAGCTCAGTTCGCGCATCGGCATCATGTTCTGCGCCTTTGTGTTCGCCGGCATGCTGGTGTTCGTCCTGTCCGGGTATGAGCGCATTTCCCGCGCCTACGCCCAGATCAACACGTTGAACGATTCGATCGAGGAGATCCAGCTCCACATCAACACGCTGGAGGCCGACATCGAATGCGCCGTGACGCTCGAGGACGCCCAGCAATACGCCGAAAGCCATGGCATGCGCTATCCGGTACAGTCGCAATACTTGCAATCGGGCAGTCCGATCCCCATCACCGGCAGCACCACCCCCTCCGGGGACGCGCCGGACGGGACGACGCCGGACGGGGAGGATCCCACCGGGCAGACGCCGGACGAGGATACGCCCGCCGTACCGTAAGGCTACGGACGGCGGATAGCGGATCCGCCCGCAGGAAGGAGCCAAGGCATGGCAGCACCTGCGCCACAACTGAAAAAACGCCTGATGATCCTGCTGGGATTCGCGGCGGTCCTGTTTTTACTGCTCGTGTTCCGGTTGTTTCAGGTGCAGATTATCGACGGCCCCAGGCTGCAGAGCATGGCGCTGAAACAGCAGACGCGGCAAAGCGCTATCCAGGCCCAGCGCGGCCGGATCCTCGACACGAACGGCACCGTGCTCGCGCAGAGCGGCACCTCCTACCGCGTGCTGGTCAACCCGCAGGTGCTCGACGGCGACGACGCCGAATCGGAGCGCGTGCGCGTGTCCATCCTCGTGTCGGACATCCTGGACATGAGCTATGACGAAGTCTATGCCAAGGTGTCCCGCACCGACCGGTCGCAGCTGGTGCTCAAGCGGCAGGTGTCGAGCGATGTGGTCGACGAGATCATTGCGCTGAACTTCGGCAACGGCATCATCAGCTTTTCGACCGACATGACGCGCAAATACTCCAACGGCAACCTGTTTGCGCAGCTGATCGGGTTCACCGGCATCGACGGCGAAGGGCAGACCGGCATTGAAGCGTCGCTGGACAAATACCTGGCCGGCGTCAACGGCCGCATCGTCACGCCAAAGGACGCCCGCGGCAACCCGCTCGCCTACGGCGAGGAGGAATACATCGCCCCGACCAACGGCTACGACGTCACGCTGACCACCGATGTGGCCGTGCAGGGCTACCTGGAGACGGCGCTCGCCGAGTGCATGTCGGTCAACAACGCGAGCACGGTCACCGGCATCGTCATGGATCCGTCCACTGGACGCATCCTGGCCACGGGCACCAACCCGACGTTTGACCTGAACAACCCGGACCGCAGTGACGTCACCTCGTTGATGGCCATGTCGCGCAACCGTTCGGTCACGGACACGTTTGAACCGGGCTCGATCTTCAAGATCATCACGCTTGCAGCCGCGCTGGACTCCGGCGCGGTGACGATGGACAGCACGTTCGAGTGCTCCGGCTCGCTGACCTTCCGCACAGACACGATCCACTGCTGGAAGAAGGGCGGGCACGGGCACCAGACGCTCGCCGAGGCGTGCCAGAACTCGTGCAACTGCGCGTTCATGCAGATGGCGCTCGCGATGGGCGTGGACACGTTCTACGACTACATCTACGCCTTCGGCTTCGGCACCACGACCGAGAGCGGCATCCCCGGCGAGGACACCGGGGAAGTCATCCACCGCAAGTACATCCGCGACACGGATCTGGCGCGCATCGGCTTTGGCCAGAGCATCACCACCACGCCGCTGCAAATGCTCTCCGCCGCGGCGGCCGCCATCAACGGCGGGGTGCTCATGCAGCCCTACGTGATCGATTCGATCACCGCCACCGACGACGACGGGCTGACCTCCGTCATCGAGCACAACGAACCGACGGAACTGCGGCGCGTGATCAGCTCCGAGACCTCCGCCAAGGTGCGCGAGATCCTCCAGTCGGTCGTGGACGAGGGCAGCGGCAGCAACGCGCAGATCACCGGCTATACGGTCGGCGGCAAGACCGGCACCGCGCAGAAGTACGACGAGAACGGCAAGGTGTCCAGCACGCTGCTGATCGCCTCGTTCATCGGCTTTGTGCCGGCGGACGACCCGGAGCTCATCTGCCTCGTCATGGTCGACGAGCCGCGCGTGCCCGTGATCTACGGCAGCACGGTCGCCGCGCCGTTCGTGCAGCGCACGCTGTCGAACCTCGTGCAGTATTACGGCATCATGCCCAACACCGAGACCGAGACCGTGACGGTGCCGAACGTGGTCGGCGAAACGGCCGAGCGCGCCTCCTATATCCTCGAGCGCGCCGGCTTCCCGGAGGCCATCTACACCACATCGGAAGCGCAGGCCGTCGTGCTCACGCAGGTGCCCGCCGCCAACACCGAGGTGCCGGAAGGGACGCGCGTGGTCATCTACACGACCATGACCACCTACAGCGACGAAGACACGGTCAAGAGCCTCGTCGAAGTGCCGAACCTGGTCGGCAAGCGCCGCCAGGACGCCTTCGACGCGCTGGACAAGCTGGGTCTCGTGCTCAACTACGACAAGAGCGCGTGCCTTGGGCAGATCCTCACGCAGTCCATTCCGGAAGGCACGGAAGTGGAGCCGGGCACGGAAGTGTTCGTCACGTTTGACAAGGCGCCGCCGTCCGCCACGACGCTCACGCCGGAGGACGGCACCGTGCCACAGAACGGCACCGTGCCGGAAGGCGGCACCGTGCCGACGACGGAATAATATTTCAGATATCTTCAGGGGAATTCGGGAGGAAACGACTCATGCTGTTATCGGAACTCGCCATGTCGACCGGCCTGCGCTACACGGGGGAAAACGTAGACATCCGTTCGATCGAGTACGACTCGCGCAAGGTCAAGCAGGGGAGCATGTTCTGCTGCATCGTCGGGCAGCTGTTCGACGGGCACACGTTCGCCGAGGCCGCCGTAAAGCAGGGCGCCGTGGCGCTGCTCGTAGAGCGTGAGCTGCCGCTTGCCGTGCCGCAGGTCGTGGTCAAAAACGCCAGAAAATCCATGGCCGAAATGGCCGCCGCGTTTTACGGCTATCCGCAGCGTGAGATCCAGGTGCTGGGCGTCACCGGCACCAACGGCAAGACGACCACCACCTACATGGTCAAAGCCATCGCCGAGCAGGCCGGCAAAAAGGTCGGCATCATCGGCACCATCCGCAACATGATCGGCAGCGAAAGCCTGCACACCGACCGGACGACGCCCGAGTCGGTCGACCTGTTCCGGCTGCTGCGCACGATGGCCGACGCACGCGTGGACCTCGTCGTCATGGAGGTCTCGTCGCATGCGCTCGAGCAGTTCCGCGTGCATGGCATCAAGTTCGACGTGGCGCTGTTCACAAACCTGACGCAGGACCACCTCGACTACCACAAGACCTTTGAAAACTACCTGCAGGCGAAAAAGATCCTCTTCTTGAACGCGAAAAAGGCCGTCGTCAACGTGGACGACCCGTATGCCGACCGCATCATGTCCGGCCTGTCCATCCCGATCACCACGTTCGGGGTGCGCGACCGCGCGGACATTGCGGCGTCCGACATCGACATCACCACGCGCGGCGTCCAGTTTGACCTGCACACCCCGTGCGGCGACGTGCGCATGAACCTGCCCATCCCCGGCCTGTTCTCCGTGTTCAACGCGATGGGCGCCGTGGGCATGGCGCAGGCCATCGGCATCCGGCTCCCCGCCATTAAGCAGGGGCTGGAGTCCATGACCAGCGTCTCCGGGCGGCTGGAGGCCGTCGGCTCCCACCTGCCCTACTCCATCTTTGTCGATTATGCGCACACGCCGGACGCGCTGGAAAACGTGCTTAAGACGGTGTGCGACTTCGCCAAAAAGCGCGTGATCTGCGTGTTTGGCTGCGGCGGCGACCGCGACCGCGCCAAACGGCCGATCATGGGCGAAATCGCCGGGCGGTACTCCGACCTGGCCATCATCACGTCCGACAACCCGCGCAACGAGGACCCGATGGCGATCATCGAGACGATCGAAGAGGGCGTCAAGCGCTCCGGGGCCAAATACGTCGTCATTGAAAACCGGCGCCAGGCCATCGCGCACGCCATTTCGGTCGCCGAGCCGGACGACGTCATCCTCATCGCCGGCAAGGGTCACGAGAATTATCAGGAGATCAACGGCACACGCTATCACTTTGACGACAAGGAAACTGTAAAGGAACTGCTCGAGGAGCGGAAATAGACGACACATGCAGACCTATTTACTGAGCGCGCTCGTCGCGTTTGCCGTTGTGCTGGTGCTCGGCCCCATTGTAATCCCCATGCTGCGGCGGCTCAAATTTGGGCAGGTGGAGCGCGAGGAAGGGCCGGATTCGCACAAGAACAAACAGGGGACGCCCACCATGGGCGGCATCATGACGCTGCTGGGCGTTCTCGTGGCCACGCTGATCTTCGGGCTCGAAAGCGCCGAGCTCGTGTTGCCGGCGCTGCTGGTCACGTTTGCCTTCGGCTTGGTCGGCTTTCTCGACGATTTTATCAAGGTCCGGCTCAAACGCAACCTCGGGCTGCGCGCCTACCAGAAGATCATCGCGCAGTTCGGCATTGCGCTGCTGGTCGCGCTCTGGGCCTACCGTTCGCCGTACATCGGCTCCAGCCTGTACCTGCCCATCTCCGGCGGCAGCTGGGATATCGGCGTCTATTACATCCCGCTCGTGATGTTCGTCGTCATCGGCACCACGAATGCGGTCAACCTGACCGACGGGCTGGACGGGCTCGCCTCCGGCGTGACGATGATTTATACGCTCGCCATGACCATCGTGTTCGCGCTGCTCTCCGGCCGCGCCACGCTGCTCGGGCAGACGCTCTACGGCGTGAACCTCGACGGCATGGCGGTGTTCTGCGCGGCCGTGACCGGCGCGTGCCTCGGCTTTATCCGCTACAACACGTTCCCGGCCCGCGTGTTCATGGGCGACACGGGCTCGCTCGCGCTCGGCGGCGCCATCGCCATGATGGCCATCACGAGCCGCTCCATCCTGCTGCTGCCGGTGATGGGCTTCTGCTTCGTCGGGTCCACGGTGTCGGTCATCCTGCAGGTCGGCTCCTACAAGCTGCGCCACGGCAAGCGCGTGTTCAAGATGGCGCCGATCCACCACCACTTTGAGCTGTGCGGCTATTCGGAATCGCGTATCGTAACGATGTATACACTGGTGACGACGGTGCTCTGCGCCATCTGCCTGCTGTCCTACCTGCGGTAGGCGCATCCGGCGACAATCCAGACTGTTTTTGGCGGACGGCCTTGCCGTCCCCATAGATTTTTCAGGGGGTATTCCGACATGGAAAGACAGCAAACCGCGCTCATTGTCGGCATGGCCAAGAGCGGCATCGGCGCCGCCAAGCTGCTGTGCCGCAACGGCTGGCGCGTGATCATCAACGACCAGAAGCCGAAAATCGACGGGCTGGAGGCGGCGCTCGCCGGGTACGATGTGGAAAACCGGCTCGGCGAGGCTCCCGAAACGCTGCTGGGCGGCGTGTCGCTCGTCATCCCCAGCCCGATCATCCCGATGACCACGCCGTTTCTCGTGCAGGCACAGCAGCAGGGCATCGAGGTGATCTCCGAAATCGAGCTGGGTTACCGGCACGCGCAGGCCGACTTCGTCTGCATCACCGGCACGAACGGCAAGACCACCTGCACCGCGCTCACCGGCGAGCTGTTCAAGGCCGGCGGGTTCCGCACGTTCGTGCTCGGCAACATCGGCGTGGCCATCACCGAACACGCCGAGGAGACGCGCCCGGGCGACGTGATCGTGGCGGAGACGGCGGCGCTGCAGCTCGAGGGCTGCTCCCGCTTTCATGCGCGTGCGGCCGCCTGCTGCAACATCACGCCCGACCACCTCGACCACTTCGGCACGATGGACCGGTACATTGCGGCCAAGTGCAAGGTGTTTGACAACCAGACCGCGGACGACTTTGCCGTGCTCAACTACGACGACCCGGAGGTGCGCGCCATGTACACGCTCACCCCGGCCGCCTGCCTGTATTTTTCCCGCCGCAGCGAGGTGCCGGAGGGCATGTTCGTGCGCGACGGCGTGGTCATCTACCGGCGCGGCGGCCACGAGCTGCCGCTGCTGCGCGCCTCCGAGATCCGTATCCCCGGCGGCCACAACCTCGAAAACGCCATGCTCTCGTCGCTGCTCGCGCTCGCCATGGGCGTGCCGGCGGACGCGGTGCGCGAAACGCTGCGCACGTTCCCCGGCGTGGAGCACCGCATCGAGTTCGTGCGGGAGCTGGACGGCGTGACGTTCATTAACGACAGCAAGGGCACCAACCCGGCCAGCACGATCCGCGCCATCGAGGCCATGACGCGCCCCACCGTGCTGCTGCTCGGCGGCTACGACAAGCACCTGGATTTCCACGAGCTGTTTGACGCGCTGCGCGGCCGCGTGCGCGCGCTCGTCATCCTGGGCCAGACCCGCGACCAGCTGCTGCGCACCGCGGCAGACGCCGACATGCTCGAGCTGTGCCACACGGCCGACACCTTCCGCGAGGCGGTGGACACCGCGCGCGCCCTGGCCCGCCCCGGAGACGTGGTGCTGCTCTCCCCCGCCAGCGCAAGCTGGGGCATGTTCGACAACTTTGAGCAACGCGGGCGCGTGTTCAAGGAGATCGTGAACGGGTATGAAAGCGCGCGCTGAGCGGCGCGCAATGCGGCGTCGAACTGCGCCACAAAGGTAAACATTTTGCAACAATCGGGCGGCCGGGTGGTCGCCCGGCTTGCGATTGCATAGATATCATAGTATAATTTGATAATCCTGTATCCTGTAGCATGGAGGCGCAATGGAAAGACAGACGCGCGTAAAAATGCATCGAATGGACTATGGCATCCTGCTGACGGTGACGCTGCTGTGCGCCTTCGGCCTTGTCATGGTGTTTTCCGCCAGCTATTATTACGCGCAAAACTATGCCGGCGCCGACTACGACGGCTATTTCTATCTCAAAAAGCAGGCCGTCTACATGCTCATCGGCTACCCGATCATGCTGCTGCTCTCGTTTTTCGACTACCGGCGGCTGGAAAAATACAAGGTTATCGGCTTTCTCGTGTCGGTCGTGCTGCTGGTCGCCGTGCTGATCTTCGGCGAGGAGCTCAACGGCGGCAAGCGCTGGCTCAAAATCGCCGGACAGAGTATCCAGCCCTCCGAGATCGCCAAGTTCGGCATGATGCTCTACATGTGCGCGTTCATGTCCAAAAAACACGCCGTCATGCGCGACTTCAAGCGCGGCATGCTGCCGATGCTGCTCGTCATCGGCGTGATCTGCGGCCTGATCATGCTGCAGCCGAACATGTCCATGGCCGTCATCGTGGGCATGATGGGCTATGCGCTGCTGTTTGCCGGCGGCGCGGACATCAAGCAGATGCTGCTGCTCGGCGTCGTGCTGGTCGCGCTGTTCGTGCTGTTCGCCGTGATCGAGCCGTACCGGTTCGCGCGGCTTACGTCGTTCCGCGACCCGTGGAACGACGGCGACGGCGGCCTCGGCAGCGGCTATCAGCTGATCCAGTCGCTGTACGCGCTCGGCAGCGGCGGCCTGTTCGGCCTGGGGCTGAACAACAGCAGGCAAAAGCTGCTGTACATGACCTACGGCGAGAGCGACTTCATCTTCGCCATCCTCGGCGAAGAACTCGGCTTTGTCGGCGCCGTCGCGGTGATGTGCGCCTACGGCTTCATCATCTTCCGCGGCCTGCGCACCGCGCTGCGCTGCCGCGACCGCTTTGGCAGCCTGCTCGCCACCGGCATCACGGTCGTGTTCGCGCTGCAGGTATTCGTGAACATCGGCGTCGTCACGGGCTCCATGCCCACGACCGGACAGGCGCTGCCGTTCATCAGCGCCGGCGGCTCCTCGCTGCTGATCTTCCTCGCTGCGATGGGCGTGCTGCTCAACATCTCGCGCTATACCACGGCCGCCACGAGGCAGCTTCCCGTCGTGGCCGAAACCCGCCGCGGCGCCGACCTGCCCGTCCCCCGCCGCGACACGCGCACGCCTTCCCCGTCCACGCGCTGACGGGCTGACGCAATCCGGCACCTTGTAAAAAATAGTGGGAACATTCGACACCTTCCGCGCATACAATATCGTGTGTGGAACGCAGGCTGCCCGCACCGGCTCCCGTCCATGTCCCGCCATGGAGCTCGCCCGTGCCGTCGCCGCCGCGTCCAATCGATGCGTCGGAGGTGTTTCATGCCGAAACTGATCGTGGAGGGCGGATACCCGATCGACGGCGTTTGCCGGATCGGCGGCGCGAAAAACGCCGTACTGCCCATCCTGGCGGCCTGTGTGCTGACCCGCCGGCGCGTCCGCCTGCTGGACTGTCCGCGTCTCACGGACGTGGAAAACATGCTCCGCATCCTGCGGCTGCTCGGCTGCAGCGCAGAGCGGCTGCCGGCGCAGGCCGGCGCGCCCGGCGAGGGCGACACGCTGTGCATCGACGCGTCGGGCGCGTGCCGGTGTGAGCTGCCGGAGGACCTCTCCAAGGAGCTGCGCTCCTCCATCTTTCTGCTGGGCCCCGTACTCGGCCGCTTTCACCGGGCAGTGGTCACCTATCCCGGCGGCTGCGAGATCGGCAACCGGCCCATCGACCTGCACCTGACCGGCCTGTCCGCGCTGCGCGCCGAAATCCGGGAGGAGGGCGGCCGCATCCGCTGCGACGGCGCGCGGCTGCTGGGGGCCAGCATCCACCTGGACTACCCGTCCGTGGGCGCGACGGAAAACATTCTCATGGCAGCCACTGCCGCCGAGGGCGAGACCGTGATCCACAACGCCGCGCGTGAGCCGGAGATCGTGGATTTGCAGAATTTTTTGAACGCCGCCGGCTTTTTCGTGCGGGGCGCCGGCTCCTCGACCATCGTCGTGCGCGGCGGCTGCGAACCGCGGGAGGTCACCTACCGCATCCGGCCCGACCGCATTGCCGCGGGCACGCTGCTCGTGGCGGCGGCGATCACCGGCGGGCGCATCGCGCTGGAAAACGTGATCCCCGACGACATGGCGGGCACCCTCGCCAAACTGACGGAGTCCGGCTGCACCATCGACGTGCGCGACCGCACGATCCGGCTCACCGCCCCCGCCCGCCCGCGCGAGCTCAAGCTCGTGGAAACGCTGCCTCACCCCGGCTTCCCCACCGACATGCAGGCGCAGGTTTTCGCGCTGTGCACGGTGGCCGACGGCGCCAGCGTGATCGTCGAAAACGTGTTTGAAAACCGGTTCAAGCATGCGCAGGAGCTCTCGCGCATGGGCGCCATCAGCACCATCAAGAACCGGACCGCCGTCATACGCGGCGTGCCGCAGCTGACCGGCGCGACCGTGACCGCGCACGACCTGCGCGGGGGCGCGGCGCTCGTGCTTGCGGGGTTGCGCGCCAAAGGCGTGACCACCGTGCTGCGCGCCGAGCACATCGACCGCGGCTATGAGCGGCTGGAAGCCACGCTCAGCGCCCTGGGCGCGCACGTGCGGCGGGAGGCCGACTGACCCCCGCCCAACCCCAACCGGAAGGACCGCTCCCACGCCGGGAGCCAACGGACCACATGGCAAAGAAGAAACGGGACCCCGAACGAAAAAAACGCAGCCTGCTGTCCAGCCTGTTTGAACCGGCCGACGCGCCGGAGACGGACGGCCTGTTCGACGAACCCGCTCCCGAAGACGACGCCGAGCTCGTCCACCTGTTTGACGACGACGACGTGGAATATTCCGACGAGCAGGACGAAGCCGTCCTGTCCGACCTGACCTGGAACGACGGCGAGCACGTGGTGGAGGACGTGTCCTCCCTGACCCGGCAGGTAGATGCCGCGCACCGGAAACGGCGCGCCGACCGGGACGAGCCGCAGGAGGACAGGCCCGCCGCCCGCCGCAAGAAGGGCAAGCGCCGCCAGCACGCGGCCGCGGCCGGTTCGCCGCACCGCGTGGCGCGCCTGCACCCCGCGGCAGAGGGCGAGCCGCCCCTGCCGGACGAGCCCCTGCCGGACGAGCCCGCGCCCGCCGCGCAGGAGCCGGTCCCCACAGGCGGCATGGACGCCGCCGCATTCCTCACCCGCTCCGCCGCGCCGGCGCGCGATGCGGAACAGGCCCCCGAAGCGACCGCGCCGGCATATGAGGCGCACGAAGAAAGCGCGCCGGCATACGGCGCGCCGGAAGGCAGCACGGAAACCGGCACAACGGCCGGAGGAAGCGCAGCGACGCCCGACGAAGGCGCCGCCACGTTTGCGGGCGCGCCGCCGGCAGCGCCGGCGGACGGGCCTGGCAGCCGCGAGGACGAGCCGCCCATTCGGCTGTTTGACGACGACACGCCGCCCGCGCGCCGGGGCAGCCGGACGCGCATGTTCCGCACCGGCAGCGGCACTGCGGCGCGCATCAACATGAACGAGACGGAGACGCTGCGCAGCATCGACGAGGCCAAGCGCCGCCAGCGGGAAAAGGAGGCGCAGCGCCAGCACGAGGCGTACGTGCAGCGCCAGAAGCGGCAGCGGCGGCGCAAACGCGCCATGAAACGCATGGCCGCCAACATCGCGTTCGTGTCGTTCATCGTGATCGCGGTACTCGCGGCGCTGTACTTCACCTTCCTGCTCAAGGACATCGTCGTGAGCGGGAACGAGACGTATTCGGACGAGTATATCATCGGCCTCTCCGGCCTGCAATATGGCCGCCACATGCTGCTGTGCGACCTCGACGCGGCGCGCGCCGGCATCGAGGAGGACCCGTACCTGCAGGTGGACGCCGTGGACTACATCTTCCCCGCGCGCGTGCGCATCCAGGTGACGGAGCGCAAGGAGGTCGCGGGCATCCTGGGTCTCGACTACAACGTCATCATCGACCACAACGGCTATGTGCTGTCCATGGGCGGCGGAACCGACCTCACCGACCTGCTGCAGGTGACCGGCGTGAGCATGACGGGCTTCCAGGTGGGTCAGCGGCTTGGCCAGTCGGACGACTTCAGCACCGCCACGTTGATCACGATGATCAACAAGCTGGAGGAATACATGCTGCTCGACGACATCGCCTCGCTCGACCTGACGACGCCGCTCGCCATCGTGATGTACGCGAAAAACGGGCTGAAAATTCACGTGGGGCAGCCGACCGACCTGGACGAAAAGATGCTCTCGCTGCACGAAAACCTGCCGCAGTTCCTGAGCGCCGGCATCAGCACGGGCACGCTGTACCTGTCCGCGCGCGGCGGCACGGTCTACTCGCCCGCAGGCGCGGGCGCGCTGGCCAGCCCCGATCCGGAAAACACCGATCCGGGTACAAATGACCCGAATGTTGCCGACCCGAACCTGGGCGACCCGACCACCACGGGCGGCCTGACGCCGCAGACGCCCGACCCCGGGCTGACGGTCACCCCGCCGCCCGCCACCGCCACGCCGCTGCAGCCCGGCGGCAGCGACGAGTTCCAGGGATAGCCCTTACACGCCGCGCGCTGGGCGCAGGAAACGCAAAAAAGCGACCTCCCGATCGGGAGGCCGCTTTTTTATGGCTCAGTACACGCTCCGCCGCACGTAGCTCGTGTGCAGGATCTCGTGCGCCTTGTGGCTGCCGGGCTTTTCGAGATACGTCTCATACAGCTCCTTGACCACCGGGTTCTCGTGGCTCTTGCGCAACGCCATGCCCGCGTCCTCGCTGTAGAGCGCCTTGGCGCGCTCGGCGCGCAGGTCGGTGAAGTTCATCACCTCGCCGCTCTGGTGCGGCTGGCCGCCGCCGTTGACACACCCGCCGGGGCACGCCATGACCTCGATGAAGTGATAGTCCTTCTCGCCGCGCCTGACCATGTCAAGCAGCTTCCTCGCGTTGGCCAGGCCGGAGGTGACCGCCACGCGCACCTTCGTGCCCGCCAGGTCATACTCGGCCTCCTTGATGGCCTCCGTGCCGCGCACAGCCTGGAAGTCCACGCTCTCGAGCGGCTTGCCCGTTACGATCTCCGCCACGGTGCGCAGCGCCGCCTCCATGACGCCGCCGGTGGCGCCGAAGATGTGGCCCGCGCCGGAGGCGATGCCGAACGCCGGCTCAAACGCTTCGTCCTCGAGATCGTTGAAGCGGATGCCTGCGCGCTTGATCATGCCCGCCAGCTCGCGCGTCGTCAGAGAGATGTCCACGTCCGGCACGCCGGCCGCCGCCTGATGGTCGCGCGTGATCTCGAACTTCTTGGCGGTGCACGGCATGGCCGACACGACGACGATGTCCTTCGGGTCCACGCCGTTCTTCTCCGCCCAGTACGTCTTGATGAGCGCGCCGAACATCTGCTGCGGGCTCTTGCAGCTGGACAGGTTCGGGATCATGTCGGGATAGTAGTGCTCGCAGAACTTGATCCAGCCGGGCGAGCAGGACGTCATCAGCGGCAGCACGCCGCCGTTTTGCAGCCGCTCGAGCAGCTCGGTGCCCTCCTCCATGATCGTCACGTCCGCGGCGGTGTCCACGTCGAACACGTGGTCAAAGCCCAGCCGGCGCAGCGCCGCCACGAGCTTGCCCTCCACGTTGGTGCCGATCGGATAGCCGAAGCACTCGCCGATCTGCGCGCGCACGCTCGGCGCCGGGCCGACGATCACGACCTTGGACGGGTCGGCCAGCGCCTTCCAGACCTTGTCGGTGTCGTCCCGCTCGGTCAGCGCGCCGGTCGGGCACACCGCGACGCACTGGCCGCAGTTGACGCAGGAAGTGTCGCTGAGCGGCATGTCGAACGCGCAGGAGATGCGCGTGTCGAACCCGCGCTCGTTCGCGCCGATCACGGACACGCCCTGGTTGTACTTGCAAACGGCCACGCAGCGGCGGCACAGAATGCACTTGCTGTTGTCCCGCAGGATGCGCGGCGACAGGTCCACGGCCGGCGCCTCGTCGACCGGCTCAAAGTTCTCCGGCCCCACGCCGCACACCGGGCAGGCGACCATCCCCTCGTCGAACACGGCGCCGCACACGCGGCAGCGCATTTTGCGCGCGCCCGGCTTCGCCGCGGGCGCCTCGGCCTGCGCCGTCTGCTCGCCGCGGCCGTATTTGTACTGGTCCACGCCGTATTCATGCGCCAGTCGCCTCAGCTCGCAGTCGTCGCTGCGCACGCAGGACAGGCAGTCCATGCGGTGGTTGGAGAGGATCAGCTCGAGCGTGGTCTTCCGCGCCTTGCGCAGCGCGGGGGTGTTGGTCTGCACCTCCATGCCGTCCGCCACCTGCTGCACGCAGGCCGCGGCCAGGCCGCGCACCCCGGTCGCCTCCACGAGGCAGATGCGGCAGGCGGCGATGGCGTTGATCTTCTTGAGGTAGCAGAGCGTTGGGATCCGCACGCCCGCCTTGTGGGCGGCCTCCAGGATGGTCGCATCCGCTGGCACCTCGACCTGGATGCCGTTGATCTTGACTTTCACAGTTTCCATTGATGCAGCCCTCCGTTACTGTTTCGAAATGGCGCCAAACTTGCACGTCTCCATGCACGCGCCGCACTTGATACACTTGGCCTTGTCGATCGTATGCACCTCGCGCACCTTGCCCTGGATCGCGCCCACCGGGCACTTGCGCGCGCACGCGGTACAGCCGCGGCACTTCTCCGGGTCGATCTCATAGTGCAGGAGCTTTTTGCACACGCCCGCCGGGCAGCGCTTCTCCACCACGTGCGCCTCATACTCCTCGCGGAAATACTTCAGCGTGGACAGCACCGGGTTCGGCGCCGTCTGCCCGAGCGCGCACAGCGCGTTCTTCTGGATGTAGTGGCACAGCTCCTCCATCTTGTCGATGTCCTCGAGCGTGCCGTTGCCCTCGGTGATCTTGTTGAGCAGCTCCAGCAGCCGCCGCGTGCCGATGCGGCACGGGACGCACTTGCCGCAGCTCTCGTCCACGGTGAACTCCAGGAAGAAGCGCGCCACGTCCACCATGCAGTTGTCCTCGTCCATGACGATGAGCCCGCCGGAGCCCATCATCGAGCCGATGGCCTTCAGGTTCTCGTAGTCGATCGGCGTATCGAGGTGCTTGGCCGGGATGCAGCCGCCGGACGGGCCGCCCGTCTGCGCCGCCTTGAACGCCTTGCCGCCCGGGATGCCGCCGCCGATGTCGTAGATGATCTCGCGCAACGTGGTGCCCATGGGGATCTCGACGAGGCCGGTGTTCGTGATCTTGCCGCCGAGCGCAAACACCTTGGTGCCCTTGGACGTCTCGGTGCCCATCGACGCGAACCACTCCGGCCCCTTGACGATGATCTGCGGGATGTTGGCCAACGTCTCGACGTTGTTGATGATCGTCGGCTGCCCGAACAGGCCCTTGTTCGCCGGGAACGGCGGCTTGTTCTTCGGCTCGCCGCGGTTGCCCTCGATGGAGGTGATCAGCGCCGTCTCCTCGCCGCACACGAACGCGCCCGCGCCCAGGCGGATGTCGATGTCAAAGTCGAACCCGCTGTCGAAGATGTTCTTCCCGAGCAGGCCGTAGTCCCGCGCCTGGCCGATGGCGATCTCCAGCCGCTTGACCGCGATGGGGTACTCCGCGCGCACGTAGATGTAGCCGTGGTGCGCGCCGATGGCATAGCCCGCGATGGCCATGGCCTCGAGCACCGCGTGCGGGTCGCCCTCGAGCACCGAGCGGTCCATGAACGCGCCCGGGTCACCCTCGTCGGCGTTGCAGATGACGTACTTCTCGTCGCAGACGTTCTTGGCCGCAAACTCCCACTTGAGCCCGGTCGGGAAGCCCGCGCCGCCGCGGCCGCGCAGGCCGGAGCGCTTCATGAGGTCGATGACCTCCTCGGGCGTCATTTCGGTGAGCACCTTGCCGAGCGCCTGGTACCCGTCCACGCCGATGTACTCCTCGATGTCCTCCGGGTTGATGACGCCGCAGTTGCGCAGCGCGACGCGCAGCTGCGTCTTGTAAAAGCCCGTGTCGGACAGCGACGCCACCTCGTGCTTCTCGTTGCCGGGCGCCGGCTCGTTGTAGACCAGGCGGTCGACGACGCGCCCCTTGAGCAGGTGCTCCTCGACGATCTCCGTCACGTCCGCCTCGGTCACGCGGCTGTAGAACGTGCCCTCGGGATAGACGATCATGATCGGGCCGAGCGCGCACAGGCCAAAACAGCCCGTCTGCACGACCTTGATCTCGTCGGACAGGCCGTGCGCGGCCAGCTCCTTTTCCAGATGCGCGCGGATCGCGGGGCTGCCCGACGAGGTGCAGCCCGTGCCGCCGCAGATCAGTACGTGTGAACGAATCATGGTTTACCTCCCAACACTGTCACTTCTGGGCTTCGCCGATGGTGTATTCATAGACGGGTTTGCCGCCCTTGATGTGCTCTTCCACGACGCGGCGGGCCTTCTCCGGCGTCATCTTCACATAGGTGACCTTCTCGTCCTTGCCGTTTTCGTACACCTCGACGATCGGCTCCAGCCGGCAGATCCCGATGCAACCGGTCTGCGTCACGGTCGCGGTGTCGCCCAGGCCCTGGCGCTCGATCTCCTCGACCAGCGTGTTCAGCACGGGGCGCGCGCCGGCGGCAATGCCGCACGTGGCCATGCCCACCACGATGCGGATGGACTGGACACCCTCGCGCAGGGCCACTCTGCCCTTCATCTTGTCCCGGATTGCCTGCAGTTCAGCTAGCGATTTCATGCCTTGTTCTTCCTTTCTGAATGTCATCTATGAAAACCTGTCAGGGTGTTTCCATCCAGGCCGCTTCCTGCGCCGGCACCGCCGAGAGCGCCTCCTCGACGCCCTCCCGCGCCCAGGCCAGCACCTCCGGCTCGCTGAGCGGCACCTCGCCGCCGAGCGCCGCGCGCATCTGTGCCGTGTCCAGCACGAACGGCTCCGCCATGCCGGCAAGCGCGAGCGTAAAGCGGAAGTCGAGCTCCGGGCTGCCCTGCAGCAGCGTGACCACGGTCGCCGCCAGGTCGCCCAGCGGCACGCAGTCGATGTGCCCCGGGTCAAACGTGGCCGTCACGCGCGTGCCGTGCGCGCTGCCCGCCGCAAACGCCGCCCCCGCGTCCCCGGCCTGCGCCGTGCGCGAGTCGATGGAAAGCGCGCCGCCCGTCTGCTCGGCCGCCAGCTTGAGCAGCGGCAGCCCCAGCCCCACCGGCCGCGTCGTGCGCGTGGTCGCAAACGGGTCCGTCACCCGCCGGAGCAGCGCCTCGTCCATTCCGCTGCCGTCGTCCGTCACGGTCAGCGTGCGCCATCCGCCGCCGTCCGTGAGCGCGATCTCCACGTGCCGCGCGCCGGCGCGGATGGAATTCTGGGCGATGTCGAGAATGTTGAGCGAGAGTTCCTTCATCTCAAATGCCCCTCCCCGGCGCCCCGCGCCGCAGCAGCGCCAGGAGCGCCGCGCGCACCTGCCGGGCGCGCGCCCGCGTGCGCGTATCGTCGATCGGGCCGGCGTCAAACGGGAACGCCGCGTCCTCCACGTCCCCGAGCCGGTGCGCATCCGAGGCGGACACGAGCAGCAGCCCCGCCGTATCCGGCCGCGCGCGGTACAGCGCCGCGTTTGCCGGGTCGCGCACCTCCGCCGCCTGAAAGCGCGGCGTCTCGGGCATGGCCCCGAGGATCGCGAGCAGGCCGCCCGCCTCCCGGTCCAGGTGCGCCGGATATGCCACGCCGCCATGCGCCCTCACGAGCGTCACGGCCGCCTCGAGCGCCAGGTCGGTCGCCTGCAGCAGCAGGCACGGCTCCTCCCCGGCGACGCGGTCCGCCGCGTCCATCACGAGCTGGCGGCCAAAGTACGCCGGCCGGTTCGGCACCCGCCCGCGGTACGGCCGCACCGCCGCGCCAAACGCCATGGCCGCTTCCAAACTTTCAAACAGGCAGACCAGGTGGATCTCCTCCGCCGTGGTCAGCTCCATCCCGCCCACCGGCACCACGCCATACGCCTCGCACGCGGCAAAAAACGCGGGGCAGTTGTCGGTAGCGTTGTGGTCGGTCAGCGCCGCCACGTCCAGCCCGGCGAGCATCGCCATGCCGGCGATGTTGGCGGGCGTCATGTCGTCGTCCGCGCAGGGCGACAGGCAGGAGTGCAGGTGCAGCTGGGCGCGCAGCACGCTCATGTGCTTAGCCGCTCCAGCAGCGCCGCGCCCGTCTCCAGCGTGTCCGCCGCGCTGCCCAGCAGGTTGACGCCGCGCGCCTCGGCCAGCTCCGCCACGCCCTCGTCCGGCGGCACGCCCTCGGTCAGCACGATGGCCGACACGTCCGTCAGCGTGGCCACGGCCACAATGTTGCGGTTCGACATGATCGTGAGCCACGCGCCGTCCGCCTGCGCGCGGCGCATGACCCAGCTCAGCAGGTCGCCCGCATAGGCACCCGTGACCGCCCGCTCCGGCTCCGGCAGCGCATAGGCCGTGAGGTGCAGCGCCTCTACCAGCTCTCCAACCGTCATGAATCCGGCTCCTCCCCGCGCGTCTTGCGCAGATAGTCCTGCATCCGCTCGCGCATGCGCACGATGCACTCGTCCACGTGGCACGCCCCGCGCACCACGTCCTCGGCAAACGCGCGGCACGACGGCGCGCCGCAGAACCCACAGTCGAGCGCCGGCAGCGTCTCGTAAATCTGCTCGATTGCCGACATCTTTTCGAGCGCCCGCTCCATGTCCTCGTCCAGCTGCGCGGCCGGGCGGTATTTGACGGACGTGTTGGTCACATAGTCGTCCGGCACGAACGTCGCGTCGTCGCACGGCGGGATCCGGTTTTCCGACACCGGCAGGTACCGCCGCAGCGACTGCAGCCGCACGCGCGCGATGTACGGGTTCTCCACGGTCGCCGCGCCGCCGACGCAGCCGCCGTTGCACGCGTTGAGCTCGACGAACTCCAGCATCGGGAAGCTGCCCGTCTCGATCTGGTCGAGCACGCGGATCACGTTTTCAATGCCGTCCGCCGCCAGGTACCGGTCGTTGAGCAGCGCGGACGCCTCGCCGCCGGTGCTCGCCCAGCTGATGCCGATCATGCCGGTCTGGCTCGCCGCCTCCGGCGCCTTGCTCCGCTTCATGGCCGGCAGCAGGCGGAAATAGATGTCGCTCATGGAGACGACGTAGTCCACGCCGTCGCCCCCCGTCTGGAACCCGTTCTTCACAAAGCTCGCCTTGGCGGGGCACGGCGAGATGAACACGGTGCAAATCTCGTCGTCCCGCAGCTCCGGGTGCTTTTGCCGCGCCTCGGCCTTGGCCATGCGGCTGGCGATCTCGATGGGCGGCAGCAGCGGCATCACGTGGTCGCAAAGATACGGGAACCGCAGGCTGATCAGCCGCACGATGGCCGGGCAGGCCGAGTTGATGACCGGACGCGGCACGTCCATGCGGCGCATGTAGTTGCGCGTGTATTCGGACACCAGCTCCGCCGCGCGCGCGACCTCGAACACGTCGTCAAAGCCGATGTCGAGCAGGCCCTGCAGCACATAGTCCACGTCGTCGAGATGGTCGAACTGGCCATACAGCGACGGCGCCGGCAGCGCGATGCGCCACTTCTTGCCGGCGGGGATGTCCTCCAGCCGGTCGAACAGCGCCTTCTTGGCCTTGTAGGGGCAGACGCGGATACATTCCCCGCAGTCGATGCACATGCTCGCGTCGATGACGGCGTGGCCGTCGCGGATGCGGATCGCCTGCGTGGGGCAGCGCTTGAGGCAGTTGGTACAGCCCTTGCACTTTTCTAAATCCAGCGAAACCGAATGTTTGTATTCCATCGTCCGCTCCTCATTTGACCAGCACGGTCATGCGCACCGTCGTCCCCTCGCCGACCTTGGACGTGATCTCCATTTCATCGGTATAGCGCTTCATGTTGGGCAGGCCCATGCCCGCGCCAAACCCCAGCGTGCGGATGTTGTCCGGCGCGGTGGAATAGCCCTCCTGCATCGCCAGGCCGATGTCCGCAATGCCCGGGCCGTGGTCGGTCAGCACGATCTCGATCCGGTCGCGGTAGATCGTCACATCCGCCGCGCCGCCGCGAGCATGGATGACCATGTTGATCTCGCCCTCGTACATCGCGATCGACACGCAGCGGATGACCTCCGGCGAAAAGCCGAGCAGGCGCAGCTTGCGCTTGACCTCGACCGACGCCTCGCCGGCGGACGTGAAGTTGTCGCCGTCCACGTCGAAGTGGAGTTGCAGCGCGCCCACGGCTCAGGCCTCCACGCGGCCCAGGCCGCCGCTGTACAGCCTGCCGCACGACTCGTACATGCGCATGGCGGTGGTCAATACGGCGATGCCGCTCTCCCGCGCCAGCTCCAGCATTTCCGGGCTCGGGCGCTTGCTGCGCACGAACACCACGCACCGCATGTCCATCATCATCGCCGTGCGGATCACCTGCGGGTTCACCAGGCCCGTCAGCAACACCGCCTGATCCTTGACATAGGCCAGCACGTCGCTCATCATGTCGCTGCCACAGGCGGAGAGCACCTCCTCTGCCAGGTGTTCCTCCCCTGCAAGCACCTCGGCGCCGAGCAGCGCCGCGATTTGCCGGATCTTCATGCGCTTCCCCCTTTTGCCGCGCGGTTAGGCGCGGTATTTGGCCAGAATATCCTTTACATCCGCAGGCACCAGGCGGCCGTAGACCTCCTCGCCCACCGTCATGACCGGCGCAAGCCCGCAGCACCCCAGGCAACGCGTGGCTTCCAGCGTAAACAGGCCGTCCGGCGTGGTGCCGCCGGCCTTGATGCCCAGCTGCTTCTCCAGCTCGTCGAGGATCGTCTGCGCGCCCTTGACGTAGCACGCCGTGCCCAGGCACACCGACACGCGGTATTTGCCCGTCGGATTGAGTGCAAACTGCGAATAGAACGTGACCACCGCGTACACTTCCTCCAGCGACAGGCCCAGGCCCTCGGCGATCATGATCTGTACCTCGATCGGCAGGTAGCCATACAGCTCCTGCGCCTTCTGCAGCACCGGCATCAGCGCGCCGCGCACCTCCCGGTACTCCGCAATGATCTCCTTGAGCTTGGCCTCCTGCTCCGGCGTGCCCTGGAACGGTACCACGGTCTTCTGCTTTGCCATACGTTACCTCCTAAGAACGATTTGCTCCCTGATCGAAAGTCCCGGCTCTTGTCCGGGCTTCCCGGCGAAATGCAACCCTCACAGGCAGCCAGCGCTGAACCGGGAGGGCATACCTTTCTATATATATCGATATAACTTTTTCTAAATGATATCATAAACGTGTCGTCATTTCAATAAAAAAATAGCGATTTTTCTGTTCCCCCTGTCAGCACTTGCCTTTTCGCACCCGACAGGCTATAATATCTGAACAATCCAACGTTGAGGAGGCATTTCCCATGCAAATTCTCGTAACCGGCGGCGCCGGATACATCGGTTCCCACACCGTCCTTGCGCTGCTGGAAGCGGGATATGACGTGCTCATCGCCGACAGCTTTGTCAACAGCAAGCCGCAGGTACTGGACCGGCTGCACGAGCTCGCCTGCCGGCCGTTCCTGTTTGAGCGGTGCGACCTGTGCGACGCCGAAGCAGCCGAGCGCCTGTTTTCCACGCATGAGATCGGCGCGGTGATCCACTTTGCCGGGCTGAAGGCCGTGGGCGAATCGGTCGAGCAGCCGCTCCGCTACTATGAAAACAACCTCACCTGTACGCTGAACATCCTCCATTCCATGCGCCGGCATGGCGTGACGCGCTTTGTATTCAGCTCAAGCGCCACGGTCTATGGGGACCCTGCCAGCGTGCCGATCCGGGAAGATTTCCCGCGCACGGCCACCAATCCGTATGGCTGGACCAAATACATGATCGAGCAGATCCTGCGCGATGTGGCGGCTGCCGACCCGGCCTTCAGGGTATCGCTGCTGCGCTACTTCAACCCGATCGGCGCACACGAAAGCGGCCGGATCGGCGAGGACCCGAACGGCATCCCGAACAACCTCGTCCCGTACATTGCGCAGGTGGCCGCCGGCAAGCTGCCGTACCTGCGCGTATTCGGCAACGACTACCCCACGCCCGACGGCACCGGCGTGCGCGACTACATCCACGTCTGCGACCTGGCTGAGGGGCATGTGGCGGCGCTCCGGGAACTGGAACGCAACGGTCCGGGCGTGCGCGCAGTCAACCTGGGCACCGGCACCGGCTACTCGGTACTCGACGTGTTGCACGCCTATGAAGCCGCCTGCGGCAAACCCCTGCCATATCGCATCGAGGCGCGCCGCAGCGGGGACGTGGCCGCCTGCTACGCCGACCCGACGCTGGCCCGCACGCTGCTGGGCTGGTCCGCCCGCTACGACCTCGCACGCATGTGCGCCGACTCCTGGCGCTGGCAGTCGCAGAACCCGAACGGGTACGACGACTGACCCGTCCCCCAGCCGCGTGCATCCGTCGCCCGGGCGCACCGCGGCCCTCTCCTGTGGCGGGCCGCACACGGCGCCGCCGTTTCCACACAACCGCTTAGGAGGAACAACGTTATGCAACATCCTGTCCTCGTCGTCATGGCAGCAGGCATGGGCTCGCGCTACGGCGGGCTCAAACAGATCGATCCCATTGGCCCGCACGGCGAAATCATCATCGACTATTCGCTGTTCGACGCGATGCGCGCCGGCTTTGAAAAGGTCGTGTTCATCATCAGCCGGCGCATTGAAGCGGATTTCAAGGAGGTCGTCGGCGACCGCGTAGCCGAGCACCTGCAGGTGGAATACGTGTTCCAGGAGCTGGACGCGCACCTGCCGGCCGGCTTTGCCATCCCCGCCGGGCGGCAAAAGCCCTGGGGCACCGCCCACGCCATTCTCTGCTGCCGCGAACACATCGACGGGCCGTTCGCCGTCATCAATGCGGACGACTACTACGGCAGCCATGCCTTCCAGCTGCTCTACGACCGCCTGTGCCGCAGCTGCGACCGGGATGGCAAATACGACTTCAGCATGGTCGGCTTCCGGCTGGCCAACACGCTGACCGAGCACGGGTCCGTCGCCCGCGGCATCTGCGAGACGGACGCTACGGGACAGCTCATCAACATCGTGGAACGCACGCGCGTGGCGCTGCAAGACGGCTCGCCGGCCTTCACCGAGGACGGCGAAACCTGGACGCATGTGCCGGCGGATAACCTCGTTTCCATGAACATGTGGGGCTTCACCCCCGCGCTGTTTGACGAGCTTGCCGTGCGTTTCCCGCGCTTTTTGGCGCAGGATGTGCCGCAAAACCCGGAAAAAGCTGAAATGTACATCCCCATGGAGGTGGGCGCGCTGCTGCGCGAGGGGCGCTGCACGGTGGACGTGCTCTCCTCGCCCGACCGCTGGCATGGCGTGACCTATCGCGAAGACAAGCCGGCCGTCGCCGCGGCCATGCGCGAGCTGACCCGGCAGGGGCTGTATCCGGACCGCAAGCTGTTTTGAACCCGGCAGATACGGACGGCGGGCGGCAATTTGCCGCCCGTTTTTGCCGCAGGCTGCCGCTGCGGCAGGGCAGAAATTTACAATTCATTTTTATTTGAAAAATCAGTGAAATTTGCCCATTTCCCAATCTTCCCCACTATCCAGCGCCGGGAATTTGTGGTATGATACGCTCATCAAGAGATTTTGGAGGTCGCCATGCACAGACGTGTCCGTCTGACCCCGTTGGGGTATGTTGTCGCCGCAGTGCTGATCCTGCTCATCCTGGGCGGGCTGTACCTGATTATCCGCGGCATTGGCGGCGACGGATCGGCCGGAGCCACGCCGACGCCGCCGCTGGCCAATACCGCAAGCGCTTCCCCCAGCGTCTCGCCCGACCTCTCCACGAGCGCCTCCCCGGGGCTGTCCACGCAGAACCCGGCCTTGGGCTCTCCCACGCCGTCGCTCGTCCCAACCAACCCGCCGACCCAGGTGCCCACCACGGCGGCGCCGACCAACACGCCCGCGACGGTGCGCACGCCCTCGCCCGATGAAAAGGCGAACGCCAAAGAGGGCAAGCTCACGACGGGCGGCGTCGTACTGCGCGCTGCGCCGAATACCGACGGCGCAATCCTCGGCAAATACATTTCGGGGACCAACCTCGAGGTGTACGGCGAGTCTGGCGACTATTACTTCGTCCAGATCGTCAAAGAGGGCGTGTACGGCTATATGGCCAAAAAGTTCATCGAGGTGAACACGGCCACGCCGGAGCCGATCACGACCAGCGTCCCCTCCGGCGCCGTGGGCGGCACGGTGCGCGCGAGCATCGTCGCGCTGCGCAGCGCCCCGGATCTCGAAGACGACGGCAATAAGGTCGGCCAGATCGAGCAGGGCGAACCGGTGTACATCTACTTCAAATACACCAACGCCAGCGGCGACACGTTCTACTACATCGAGGTCGCCCGCACCGGGGCCAAGGCCTATACCTTTGCCGAATACATCACCGCGGAATCGTCCGTGCCCACCGGCACGCCTGTGCCATGACGCGAATGGACTGAGCGACCCCTTTCGGACGGCGGAGCAATGCTCCGCCGTCCTGTTTTGTGCCGCGCGCCATGCGCGGGAGGCCGCAGGCAACCGCCGGCAGGCGTGAGGGCGGCACACGCCCCGGACAGGCGCGGCGCTGAACCGCCGCCCCGTTTGGTGCCGCGGCAAGCCGATGCCGCCGCCAAAACGGCAATGCCGCCCGCCCGGCGCATGCGCCGGGCGGGCGGCGTGTGTTTGCACTCCAGCGGCCGGGTCAGCCCACGTCCTTGCCCCAGCCCTGCTTGACGGCATTGGCGCGCAGATAGCCCGTCTCGCCCCAATATTCAATTTTGATATAGTCGCCGTCCTCCGTCGTCTCCAGGATCTTGACGGACGTATCGGTCGGCACCTTGACGATGCGCTCGCCGCCGCCCGGCTCCGTCATGAGCCACACGGTCTGGCGGATCAGGTTGGCGTCCTCGCGCGTGTCGAGCTCGCCCTCCACCATGGAGATGTAGCCTCGCCTGATGTAGCCCTCCCGCTCTTCGCAGCGCACCTTGACCCAGGCCTCGCCCTCGAGCAGCACCTCGACCTCGGTGCCCAGCGCCAGTTTTTTGACGGACACGGCGCTGTCCTTGCCCTCCTTGCGCATGCGCGCGCCGTCCACGGTCACCCAGGCGCTCGGGTTGGGCAGTTCCGGCCCGTCATAAAAGTTCTTCTGCAGCTCGTTATAATCGGAAAACGAGAGCGTGCTCTTGAGCGCATTGCGCAGCGCCCGCTGCGACGGCTCGTTCGTGGAGACCTCCACGGTGGTGCCGGGGCAGGCATAGTAGTAAAGCCACTTGGCATCCTCGATGTACAGGCGTACGCAGCCGTGCGACACGTTGTCGCCCAGGTTGCTGAACGCGCCGCGCTTGAGGGTATCCACGTCGCGCTTTGAAAACATGATCGAGTGGAAAAAGATATCGCCGACGATCTGCGTCCAATACCGCGCATATTCATTGCCAAAGTTGGCAAACTTGCCAAAGCGCTCGCGCCCGCCCATCTTCCAGATGCCGGAAGGCGTGGGCGTCGCCTCGTCCTCCGGATCCTCGGGATCGACCTCCGTACGGCCGGTGGTGCACAGGAAGCGGCGCACGACGCGGGTGTATTCCCCCGCCTCGTCGCGCTCATACACGGTTACGATCTGGTTGCGCAGGTCGAGCAGGATGTAATATTTGTCGGGATCGGTGTTCTTCAATTCGTCGAGCGCCTTCGCCGTGCCGGGCGCCGAACAAACGGCCAGCAAGGTGATCGCGCACAACAGCAGCGCCAGTCCCCGCTTCATCAAAAGCCCTCCCCTGTTCTTGCCGAATGTGTCGTTTCACAGTATATGCGGGCAGGGCCGCCATGAGCCCTGCCCGCGGCAATGCGGTGTGCCAATCAGAATACGCGGAACGCCATCAGGAAGTGGCTCGGCCAGTAGGAGCCGCTCAGCACGGTGGAGGTGATGCGCACCTTGCCCGCGCCGGAGCTGGCGTCGATCATCTTGCCGCTGCCCAGATAGATGCCCACGTGTCCCGTCGCCATGGACGTGTCGGAGAACACGAGGATGTCGCCGCGTTTGATGTCGTCCATGTCGGTGATCTTTTTATACTTGGTGCAGCTGCGCCACGCGACGGACGTGAGATAGCTCTGCTTGACGCCCGCCTGGTTCAAACACCAGTACACAAAGCCGGAGCAGTCGAACGAGCTCGGCCCCTTGGCGCCGCGCACATACTTGCAACCCAGCTTGCTCTCCGCCACGTCGATGAGCCGTTCCACGCCGGTGGAGGACGACGAGCTGCCGGAGGACGAACTGCCGGAAGACGACGAGCCGGAGGACGAGCTGCCGGACGAGGACCCGGACGACGAGCTGCCGGAAGACGACGAACCGGAAGACGAGCTGCTGGAAGCGGCCTTCTTGGCCTTGCTCGAATTGAGCGTGTTGAGCGTGACGGTGCCGACCTTGCCGTCCGCGCCCAGGCTGTTGCGGCGCTGGAAGGCCATGACGGCCTCCTGCGTGATCTCGCCAAAGTATCCGGTCGCGTTCGCCGCGCGCATGTAGCCCAGCTCGGCCAGCCGCTTCTGGATCGCCACGACGTCGCTGCCGCTGTCGCCCAGCTTGATGACCTTGGACTGCGCGTCGCTCGAGAGCAGCAGCGCCTTCGTGGCCGGGCCGACGTTGCCATCCACGACGAGGCCGTTGGCGGACTGGAATTCGCGCACGGCGGCGGCGGTCGCCTTGGTGAACTCGCCGCTTGCCTTGCCGTCATAATATCCGAGCTTTTGCAGGCGCTGCTGGAACTCCTTGATTTCGTCGCTCTCGTCGCCCACGGAGTAAAACTTGGAGACGACCTCCGTGCTGTAGAGCTTTTCCATCGTCACATTGCCGACCTTGCCGTCGCCGGCGAGCTTGTTGCGCTCCTGGAACTCCTTGACGGCCGCCTCGGTCTTTTCGCCGAACGTGCCGGTGAGGTTCCCCTTGTCGGTGATGTAGCCCAGCTCATACAGCCGCTGCTGCACGCTCTTGACGTCCTCGCCCTCGTCTCCCACCTGCATGACGAACTGCTTGGCGTCGCCGCCCATCAGCACCGTGTACGTCTGGGAGCCGACTGTGCCGTCGACCGTCAGGCCGTTGTGGCGCTGGAACGTGCGAATTGCCGTCTCCGTAAGGGGGCCAAAATGTTCCGTCGGTTCGTCGGAATCCATATAGCCAAGCTCCATGAGCCGTGTCTGGATCGTGGCGATCACTTCCCCATCGTCGCCTTCTTTCAACACGGCAAACGGCGTGGCAGTCGGTTCGGCCGTCGTGTTGCCGCCGGACGTATCCGGCTCCGTGGCCGTCTGCGCCTGCGTCCCGTTTCCCGTCTGCTCCGCGTCATCGGCCGTAACGGGCGCAACGGGCGTATCCGGCTCTACCGGCACGGGGGTCACGTTAGGCAGCACGGGGACGTTCGTCGCCGCCAACTGCGCGCTGCGATCCCCGCCCGACACGGTCTGCGTGGACGGCTTGCCGGGCAGCGCAATGGCAATCACAAGCGCAACCACGAGCACGAGGCTCATGGCGCCGATGCCGACCCAGAGCGTGCGCGGCGGCAGGCTGGTCAGGAACTGGTACAATCTCCGGAACCCATCCTGAAGCGCCCGCCAGGCCAGCCGGCCCAGTTTTTTCATCAGTGCCAGAAAGATTTTCCCGGCCCGTTTGGCTAGCGCCCGGGTGCGGCGCCAAAAACGATTCATGTAAGCACGTTTCCTTTCTCAAAGCATCGCGTTCCTATTTTATGTGGATCCAGTATACCATGCAACTGTGTCCATTCCTTGAACAAAGGATAAACTCTTCTTCGGAAAATTATCCCCAAACCGGGGAGTTTTTCCTGCTTTTTGGCGTTCAGGCGCGCGCGAATCCCCCGCGGTGGTAATCCTGTATGGCGCCGGCATATGCAGAAAAGTCCTCCAGCACCTTGCCGGTGCCGATGGCCACGCAGCTGACCGGGTCCTCCGCCAGGTGGCACGGCACCCCGGTGTGCTCGGCGATGTAACGATCCAGCCCGCGCAACTGCGCGCCGCCGCCGGTCAGGCAGATGCCCGTTTCGGTGATGTCGGCCGCAAGCTCGGGGGGCGTCTGTTCAAACAGGCCGCGCACGCGCTCCATGATCTGCCGGAGCGGCTCCGCCGTGGCGTCCACCAGCTCGTTGGTCGCCACCGGCACGGACTCCGGCAGACCGGTAAGCAGGTTGCGGCCGCGGATCTCCACGATCTGCTGCTCCTTTTCGATGTGCGCCCGGCCATACGCGATCTTGATGTCCTCAGCGGATCGCTCGCCGATAGCCAGGTCGTGCTTGCGCCTCATATACCGCACAAGCGCCTCGTCGAATTTGTCCCCCGCCACACGGATGGAATCGGACAGCACGACGCTGCCAAAGGAGATGACCGCGATGTCCGTCGTGCCGCCGCCGATGTCCAGCACCATGCTGCCCCGCGCGGCGGCAATGTCCACGCCCGCGCCAATCGCTGCGGCGATGGGCTCCTCGATCAGATAGCAATAGCGCGCGCCGGCCTCCGCCGCCGCCTCGACCACGCAGCGTTTCTCCGCTTCCGTCACGCCCGACGGCACACAGATGACCACGCGCGGCCTGAAAAACGGGCGCGCGCCGGCAGCTTGTTTGAAAAAGTGGCGCAACATGCGGGCCGTCACGTCAAAGTTCGAGATCACCCCGTCCTGCAGCGGCCGCACCACGGCAATGCCGGGCGGCGTGCGCCCCAGCATGGCGCGCGCCTCCTCGCCGATGGCGGTCAACCGTCCGGTCTGCCGCTCGACGGCCACAATGGACGGTTCACGGAGCACGATGCCCTGGTGCTTCACGTATACCAGGATGCTCGAAGTGCCCAGGTCAATGCCGATGTCGGAGGTCTCAAACAGCCCCATAGTCCCGCTCCCATTCCAAATGCATATAGATAAGTACATTATATCGCCTTGCTTTGCCGCGCAACAAGCAAACAAACTATGAACAGCGCCATTTGCGAAAAAACGGTAAAACCTGAGCCGAAGGTTGCGCATGACGAATTTTGTGTGATATAATACCTCAGTATATATAGCGTTTGTGCTGCGCGGAGGAGTCCTGAGGTTGAAACCCGCTGCAATACTGGATATTGGAAGCTCGAAAGTCGTCTGTCTGTGCGGCAGCTCCGTCCACACGGACGGGATCCTGGTGCACGGGGTCGGCATCTGCGAATATGCGGGCTTCGAAAACGGGGAATTCAACGACATGGCCTCCCTCGGCGAGGCGGTGCTGACGGCCATCGAGGACGCAGAACAGCAGAGCTGCACCCGCATCCGCGAGGTGGCCGTGGCGGTGCCCGCGCCGTTTGTGAAGCTCATCACCACGCGCGCCACGCTCCACATCGAATCGCGCAACCGCCGCATCACGGTGGACGACATCGACGACGTGATCTCCATGTCGCTCGAAAAGGCGCGCGCGCCGGAGCACCTGCTCATGCACAGCACGCCCGTCTCCTTCACCGTCGGCGGGATCGAGAGCGCAACGGTCCCCGAGGGCGCGCGCGCGGACGAGCTGTCCGCCGAGGTGTCGCACATGTACGTGCGCGAATCGTTCGTACAGCAGATGGAGCGCATCCTCTCGTCCATGCACGTGGAAATCTCCATGTGCGTGAGCGCGCAGCTCGCCGAGGCCATCCACATCATCCCGGAGCAGGAGCGCGTGCGCCCGGCCGTGCTGATCGACGTGGGCTACTCACACACCGACGTCTGCCTCATCGAAAACGCGGCGCTGACCAACCTCCAGTCGTTTGAGCTGGGCGGCCAGCAGTTTGCGTCCGACCTGAGCTTTGGACTCGACATTCCGATGGAATATGCCGAGCAGGTCAAGCGGCGCTACACGTTTTTGCAGGAGCCGCTCTCGAGTGTGGAGATCATCCGCATGCCGACCGGCGTCAAGCGTGTCGACCACCGCGTGGTGGACCTGATCGTGGACGCCAGGGCGCAGGAGCTGGCCGACCTGATCAAAAAGGCGCTGCGCGACATGGGCATCCGGCCGGAATCGCGGCCCGTGATCTATCTCACCGGCGGCGGCATTTCGATGATGCACGGCTCGGGCGAATACCTGCGGCAGCAGCTGGGCTACCACGTCCGGCGGGACATGCCCTCCTACATGCACGAGATGAACTCGCCCAACTACACCAGCGCGTTTGGCGCACTCGACTTTGTGCTTCGCGCCAGCAACGAAAGCGAAGCGGCGGCACAGGAGCCCTCCGCCGGTTCTTTGTGGGACCGGATTTTGGATAAACTGCGAAACTTATTGATAAAATAAGGGGGAACGACGATGTTTGAACAAGATTATGAAAATGCAACTTTTGCTCAAATCAAGGTAATCGGCGTCGGCGGCGCGGGCTGCAACGCCATCAACCGCATGGTGCAATACGGCCTGCGGGGCGTGGAGTTCATCGCCGTCAACACCGACCGGCAGGCGCTGTACCTCTCCAAGTCGGAGGCCAAGATCCAGATCGGCGAAAAGCTGACGCGCGGCCTCGGCGCCGGCGCGGACCCGGAGATCGGTCGCAAGGCCGCCGACGAGAGCCGGGAGCTGCTCGTCGAGGCCATCAAGGGCGCCGACATGGTGTTCATCACGGCCGGTATGGGCGGCGGCACCGGCACCGGCGCGGCGTCGATCGTGGCCGAATGCGCCAAGGAGCTCGGCGTGCTGACCGTCGGCGTCGTGACCAAGCCCTTCACGTTTGAAGGCAAGGTGCGCATGCGCAACGCCGAGATCGGCATCGCGGCGCTCAAGCCGGTCGTGGACACGCTCATCACGATCCCGAACGATAAGCTCATCGACCTGGTCGGCCGCGCCAGCCTGCCAGACGCGCTGCGCGTCGCGGACGACGTGCTCCGCCAGGGCATCCAGGGCATCTCCGACCTGATCGCCGTCCCCGCGATGATCAACCTCGACTTTGCGGACGTCAAGACGATCATGAAGGAAAAGGGCCTCGCGCACATGGGCATCGGCAACGCCAACGGCGAAAAGCGCGCCGCGGAGGCCGCGCGCCAGGCCATCGAAAGCCCGCTGCTCGAGACCAGCATCAACGGCGCGCGCGGCGTGCTGATGAACATCACCGGCGGCCCGGACCTGAGCCTGCTCGAGGTCAACGAGGCGGCCGAGATCATCGCCGAGAGCGCCGACCCGGATGCGAACATCATCTTCGGCGCGGACATCGACGAGGCCATGGGCGACTCGCTGCGCATCACCGTCATCGCCACCGGCTTCGAGTCCGAGCGGACGATCCCGCAGGCGCCGGCCGGCAACATGTTCGGCGGCGGCTCGATCTTCACGCAGTCCGCCTTCCAGCAGCAGCAACAGCAGCAGGCGGCCTACCAGCAGCAGTCCGCGTTCCGCGCGCCGGTGCAGCAGCAGCGGCAGCAGCCGCAGCCCTTCTCCTCCGCGGCCTATGCGCCGCGCCGCCCCGTCGCGGCGGAAGAGCCCTCGGCAGAACCGGCCCCGCTCGGCGGCGAGGCGACGTTCGGCGAGAGCGACCTGCGCCGGGACTACAACGAAAAGCCCAAAAACAAGCTGGACGTGCCGGCGTTCCTGCGCAAGTAAGCGGAGCGCCGTACCCCCGGCAGTCGTTCCCACCTGCGCCCCGCTCCCCATTCGAGCGGGGCGCAGCCCGTTGTTTGCCCTCTACCTGCCCCGGCCGGCGCACAAGCCGGAGAAAGGAACTTCCCCCCATGCAATCCATCCTCATGATGATCCTTCCCAACTGTCCCCACTGCCGCCGCGCACTGGCGCTGCTCGACGAACTGCGCGCCGAACGGCCGGACTATGCCGCCATCCCGCTGCAGATCGAGGACGAGAGCCGCAACAAGGCGCTGGCGGACTCGCTCGACTACTGGTACGTGCCGTGCTGCTTTGTGGGCGGCAAAAAGCTGCACGAGGGCGTGCCCTCGCGCGAGGCCATGCGCGCCGTGCTGGACGCCGCGCTTTTGGACGGGCCGAAAGGCTGACCGGCGGGCGGCCCTTCCCAAGCCCCGCCCGCCGGCGCGCAAAACCACCGGCGCAGCGAACGAACGTACGAGGCGCCGGAACGAACGGGAGAAAAGGCTATGTTAAAGGCCATTTTGATTTCTGTTGCGATATTCTTCATCGCATTGCTGCTCGAGGCAAGTATCGGCATCAGCTGGAACATGGCCGGCATCGGCACGCTGTTTGCCGTGGTCTCCATCGGCGGCTTCCTGCTGTACGCCATCGAGAAGAAACGGTAGCGGCCGTTCCGGCGGCAGGTTCCGCCGCGAGCGCGCCCGGCGACCTGTGGCAGCGTGCCACGGACAGGCGCGGGACCGGCATCCGTCGCGCCATCACGCCGGCGGATGGCTGAGCACGCGGCAAAACGATTGTGGAACGTGGAAAATATGAAACAGAAAACCGCCTTTCTTGCAGTTGGCGTCCTGCTGTTGGCAGCGGTTCTCATCGGTTGGGCCGTCGGGGCCCGTGCGCCCGAAAACAAGGCCGCACAGTTTGTCAGGGAACATGGCGCCGCCTTTTCTGCGCTGGCAGATAGCGGCCAGCCAATCCCTGCAATACTAGACGAGATAGCGATCGATACGTGGGACGGCGCGCATCTCATGTACGAATTCCGATTGGGGACTGGAACCGGAGACCGTCAATACTGGGGCGTATACTACTCTCCCGACGACGTGCCTCTGCCGTTTCAAAATACCGACGTCTCTCTGCTGCCGGACGGCGAAGGCAGCTGGATCTGGCAGGCAGCGGGAGACAACCGTGGAACAACGAAAAAGCTCGCTGAAAAATGGTACTACTTTGAGGCGGGTTTCTAAGTTGCAGGTGCGGTTGCAACCACGCCTGGAACGGAGGGGCTCATGAACTGTTTTGAAAAAGTGCGGACGCCCGAAAGACACGACCCTCTGAAAAAAGAAATCGGCATCACCGCTGGTGTCCTGCTGTTGGGCGTCTGTCTTGGCGCGTTTTCAAAGTTTTTGGATTACCGTCAAGCGGAACTGCCGCCCTTTCTCAGTTTGATCGATCAAACGTTGGATCTTCACAATTTTTTTGGAACGTTTGCCCCGTGGGTCGTTCTGGCCGTCTTCCTTTCCATCAAAAGCAGCAGCGCCTTCCGGGCAGGGCTGCATGTCTTTGCGTTTTTTGCCGGAATGGTGACCAGCTATTATCTATACTCCAACTTTGTGGCAGGTTTCTTTCCGAAAAGCTATGCGATGATATGGGTTGCATTTACGTTTCTTTCCCCTGTTTTGGCGTTTTTCTGCTGGTATGCAACGGGGAAAGGGTGGTTTGCGTTTGCAGTTTCCGCCGGCATTTTGGGGTTTTTGATCCACTGTACGCTCGCCTATGGCATGTGGTATGTTGACGTTCGGTCCTCATTGCATCTGCTCCTGCTGATTCTTGGCGTCGCGATATTGCGGAAATCCTGGAAAGAAACCATCGGCCTGGTTGCCGCTTCGATTCCGGTGGCTATCATATTGGGTATGCTGATTCCATTTGGGATATAGGCAACGGAGCAAACATCGATCCACGAATGGGCGCCATCGGACTGCCAGATGGGAATCGAGCCGTCCTTCCATTGGGAGAGAGGGCAAACCGACAGCGGCCACGCGGGAGCCGCCCGAAGCCGGCAGGAAGCAGAAACAGTCCCCGCGCCCGGTGCGCCGATACGGCACGCCCGTCACGGCGCCTGCAGTGTGTGCAGGGGCACCTGATAAACGGTAAACCGCCCCCAATAGACCTCCGATTGCACGACGAGGCCGTCCACACCGTTGGAAAACAGATAGCCGCTGCCCGCCCGCTCCACAAACGAGACATGCCGCGTCCGCTCCACAAACTCCAGCAGCGCGGGGCACTCGCCCCGCGGCGCGATGTACACCCCATCGCCGCTGCCCACCTCGGCAAACGGCGTGTCGCCATCGAGCTGTGCGGCGGCCAGCAGGTACGGGATCGGGTTGCCGCGCTGGAAGATCGCCCCGCCATAGCGCCAGAGCACGCCGCCCGCCGCGAGCAGCAGCGCCACGAGCGCCACGAGCACGCGCCTGCGGCGCTTTTTCGCGCCGTCGCAGGCTTGCGCGCCCCCTTCCGGGGATGGGTCCGCCGGCGCGGCCGGCCGCGCCTCCCCCGTCTCCCCCGCGAGCAGCTCCTCCACGGAGAGCCCCAGCGCCGCCGCCAGGCCGGGTAACACGTCCACACCGGGAAAGCTCAGCCCGCGCTCCCACTTGGAGACGGCCTTGGCCGTGACGTGCACGCACCCGGCCAGCGCCTGCTGCGTCATGCCGCACGCGCGGCGCCGGGACGCGATCAGCGCGCCGGTCTTCCGCCTGTCCATGTCCGATCACCTCGTCACCAGTATAGCCCACGTGCGCGCAGAACACAACCGACCGCCGGTCGACAGGGCCCGGCGGCCGGTATCCTCCTATACTCTTCCGCGTCCTCAACGGGCGGGCGCGGCTGCACCAGCGGCCACGGCCACATGCCCGAACGGCGCTTTCCGCATCGCAATGGGGAAATGCGGCTACAGCAGCGTATATTGCAGCAGCTCATAGCGCAGGCGGCTGCCCTCGTCCGTCCCCTGCGGCAGCAGCGCCAGGGCGATGAACAGCTCCTCCGCCTCAGGCTGGTCCGTGCGGCGCAGATAGGCGTATTCCCCGTCGATCCGCGACACGACATATTCCTTCGGTTCCCAGTTCACAGCCCGCGCACCTCACACACGCCGATCGCCTGCCGCACCTTCTCCGCCGTCTCGCGCACATAGGAGGGCGGATGGGCGGGCAGGTCCTCGTCCTTGCGCGGCCGGTACTGCTGCAAAAAATACCGCTCCGTCCCGCGCACCAGCTCCGCCGCGCCGACGACGTCCTCCGCCGTCAGCTCCGGCGCGAACGTGGTGCGAAATTCATGCGCCACGCCGCTGTTCTGCAGCAGATAGATGCTGCGGCGCACGGCGTCCAGATCGCAGCGCACGCGCGTCACCGCGTCATATTTCTCCGGCGACGCCTTGATGTCCATGGCCACGTAGTCCACGAGGCCGCGCAACAGCAGCTGTTGCAGCACGGCCGGCTTCATGCCGTTCGTATCCAGCTTCACGAGGAAGCCCAGCGCCTTGACCCGCTCCACAAACGGCACGAGGTCCTGCTGCAGCGTCGGCTCGCCGCCCGACACGGTCACGGCCGGCAGCAGCCCCACGCGCTTTTCCAGATACGAGAGCACCTCCGCCTCCGGCACAAGCGGCACGCTGCCGCGCAGGATTTGCTCGTTGTGGCAGTAGGTGCAGTTCATGTTGCAGTGCGGCGTGAACACCACCGCGCACGGCTGGCCCGGATAGTCCAGAAACGACGTCTTGCGAAAGCCCGCAATCAGCATATGCCCTCTCCCCCCTTCGCCGGCCGTGCGCCCCGGGGCGGGGCGCGGCCGTAAGACAAACGCGCACCCGCCGCCGCTGGCGGGCCGGTGCGCGTCCTTTGCCCTGCTGCGCGCCGCCGCTGCGGCGCGCCCCCTGCGCTCAGATGACGAACTTCTGGCGCATCATGTACTCTTCCCGCTTGCCGGGGTTGTAGTTCTGCACCGGGCGCAGGTAGCCCACCACGCGGCTCCAGACCTCCGCCTCGCGCCCGCACTCGGGGCAGGTGAAGTGTTCGCCGGCGATATAGCCGTGCTCGTGGCAGACCGAGAAGGTCGGCGTGATCGAGATGTACGGCATCTTGTACTTCTCGAACACCGTGCGGATCAGGTTCTTGCAGGTCTCGATGTCCTCAATCCGCTCGCCGATATACAGGTGCTGCACCGTGCCGCCGGTATACAGCGACTGCAGCTCATCCTGCAAATCGCAGCACTCGAAGATGTCGTCCGTATAGGTGACCGGCAGCTGCGACGAGTTGGTGTACATCGGCTCGTCGATGCCGGCCTGGATGATATCCGGATAGCGCGCCTTGTCGAGCTTGGCCAGGCGATAGCTCGTGCCCTCGGCCGGCGTGGCCTCGAGGTTGTAGCTGTGGCCCGTCTCCTCCTGGAAGCGGATCATCAGGTCGCGCAGGAAGTGCATGACTTCGAGCGCAAACGCAAGGCCCTCCGGGCTGCCAATGTCCTTGCCGAGGAAGTTCAGGCACGCCTCGTTCATGCCGACGAGGCCGATCGTGTTGAAGTGGTTCGTCCAGTATTCGCCCGTGCGTGCCTTGACGTTACGCAGATAGAACGCCGAATACGGATACAGCCCGCGGTCCGTCTGCTGCTCGATGATCTTGCGCTTGATCTCGAGGCTCGTCTTGCCGAGCGTGGCCAGGTGCGCCAGCCGCTCGAAGAACTCTTCCTTCGTCTTGGACAGGTAGCCGATGCGCGGCAGGTTGATCGTATATACGCCGATCGAGCCGGTCATCGGGTTGGAGCCAAACAGGCCGCCGCCGCGCTTGCGCAGCTCGCGCTTGTCGAGGCGCAGCCGGCAGCACATGGACACCGCGTCCTCCGGCGACAGGTCGGAGTTGATATAGTTGGCAAAGTACGGGATGCCGTATTTGCAGGTGATGCGCATGAAGTCGTCCACGACCGGGCTGTCCCACTCGAAATCCTTCGTGATGTTGATCGTCGGGATCGGGAAGGTGAACACGCGGCCCTTGGCGTCGCCCTCGAGCATGACGGCGCAGAACGCACGGTTGAACAGGTCCATCTCCTCCTGGAACTCGCCGTAGGTGGCGTCCTTGTACTCGCCGCCGATGATGACCGGCTCGTCGCGCAGGGTCTTGGGCACCTTGATGTCGAACGTCAGGTTGGAGAACGGGCACTGGAAGCCCACGCGCGTCGGGACGTTGATGTTAAACACGAACTCCTGCAGGCACTGGCGCACCTGGTCGAAGTCCATGTTGTCATAGCGGATGAACGGCGCGCAATACGTGTCGAACGAGCTCCAGGCCTGTGCGCCGGCCGTCTCGCCCTGCGTGGTGAACGTGGAGTTCACGATCTGGCCGAGGAACGAGCGCAGGTGCTTGGCAGGCTTGGACTCCACCTTGCCCTCCACGCCGCCAAAGCCCTCCGACAGCAGCTGGCGCAGATCCCAGCCCGCGCAGTACGGGCCAAAGAACCCGAGGTCATGGATGTGTACGTCGCCGCTCTCGTGCGCCTTGCACACGTCGATCGGATAGACCTCATAGAGCCAGTATTTCTTCGTGAACGCCTCGCGGACATAGTTGTTGAGCCCGTTCACGCTCTTTTGCATGTTGGAGTTTTCCTTGATCTGCCAGTCCTTGTCGTTGAGGTAATCCCCGAACATGTCGATCGTCGCGCCGATGAGCGCGTTGATCTCGCGCGTACCGCGGCGCTTTTCGCGATAGAGGATGTAGGCCTTCGCGGTACGGGCGTGGCCCGCCTCGATGAGCACCTTTTCCACGATGTCCTGGATGCCCTCGACGTCGGGCGCCTTGTCGGTATAGCGCAGCTCCGCCAGGCGGATGACTTCGTCCGTCAGGCGCGCAGACAGCGCCTCATCCGTGCCGTTGACCGCCTGCGCGGCCTTCCAGATGGCGTTTTGAATCTTCTTTTTATCGAACGGCTCGGTTCTTCCGTCGCGCTTGACGATCTCAGTAAACATCCCTGTCATCCTCCCCTATCTATTGGCGCTTTCCACGCATTGTGTGCTTTGATAGTGTATCGCATACAAGATATTGTGTCAATCTCGGAATTTGCATACCATATTTTGATAAAATCGGTGGATATGCGGTGGATAAGAAGTGGAAAAAATTCCCTTGCAACTGGAAAAGTGTTGTAATTGGGGCGGTTTCCCACCTTTTTGCAACAGACTGGCCATGTGGATAAGGCGGGTACATGCTGTATGGAATGAATGGTTATGAATTTTGTTAAAAAAGAGTTCATAATTTGTTCTCGCTTTGTACAACAATTTGTAGCGTGAAACAAGTTGAAACACAATATCTTGTGGTTCTGTCCCCAACGCACCGAAAAAGCGCCCCCCCTATCAGGGGGGCGCTTTTTCGGTGCGTTGGCTGCGCGATGCGCCGGATTACAGCGAGAACGTTTCGGTCAGGATCTCCACGATCTCCGCGCCGATCCGCTTTTGCGCCTCCACGGTGGATGCGCCGATGTGCGGCGTTGCGGAAACCCGCGGATGGTTGAGCAGCGCCGCGTTTTTCGGCGGCTCCTCTGCAAACACGTCCAGCCCCGCGCCATATACCTTGCCGGACTCGAGCGCGGCCAGCAGCGCATCTTCATCGACGTTGTTGCCGCGGGACGTGTTGATCAGAATCACGCCGTCTTTCATCTGCGCAATGGTGTCCGCATTGACGAGCGGCTGGCCCGGCAGCGACGGCACGTGCAGCGAGATGATATCCGACAGCGCGAGCAGTTCCTCGAGCTCCACATAGCGCATGGTTTCGCACTCCAGGCTCGGATTGCGATACACGTCATAAGCGAGCACGCTCATGCCCAGCGCCTGGCAGCGGCGGCCCAGCGCCTGGCCGATACGGCCATAGCCCACAATGCCCACCGTGCGGCCCGTGATTTCAATGCCCTTGTATGCTTTCTTCTCCCAGCCGCCCTCGCGCATGCTGTGCCCCGCCGCAGAGATATACCGCGCAACGGAGAACATGTGCCCGAGCGCCAGCTCTGCCACGGCATCCGAACTGGCACAGGGTGTGTTGCGCACGATGAGGCCCTTCTCCTCGGCGTACTTCACGTCGATATTGTCCACGCCGACGCCGCCGCGGATGATGATGCGCAGGCGGCCGGCCTCGCACGCCGCGTCGATGTGCGGCACGCGCACCTTGGTCGCAGAGCGCACCACGAGCGCGTCAAACTCCTTCACTGCTTCCTTGAGCGCCTCCGGATCATAAAACCGGCAGACCACCTCACAGCCCTTCTGCTCCAGCGCGGCGATCGCGCCCTTCTCCATGCCGTCGGATGCCAAAATGCGGATCATATCGTCCCCTCCTTATGCGTGTTTGGCCTCATAGTCCTTCAAAAACGCGACCAGCGCCTCCACGCCCTCCTTGGGCATGGCGTTGTAGATCGAGGCGCGCAGGCCGCCGACGCTCTTGTGCCCCTTGAGGTTGTCAAACCCGGCCGCCTTGCTCGCGGCGACGACCTCCGCATCCAGCTCCTTGCTGGCCGTGACGAACGGCACGTTCATCAGCGAGCGGAACGGCTTTTCCACGGTGCCGTGGAACATGGCGCTGCCGTCGAGAAAATCGTACAGGATGGCGGCCTTTTCCCGGTTCCGCCGGTCCATTTCCGCCAGGCCGCCGATCGACTTCAGGTATTTGAACACCTTGCCGCATACGTAGATGCACCAGCAGTTGGGCGTGTTGTACATGGAGCCGTTGTCGGCGTGCGTGCTGTACTTGAGATACACGGGCGTCTTCGCGTCCACGTCCTCGCGGATCAGGTCCTCCCGGATGATGACGATCGCCATGCCGGCCGGGCCGATGTTCTTCTGCACGCCGCCATAGATCACGCCGTAGTCCGCCACGTTGCACGGCTTGGACAGGAACATGCTGGACTGGTCGGACACGAGCACCTTGCCCTTGGTATCCGGCAGCTGCTGATAGGTCGTGCCGTGAATCGTTTCGTTCTCACAGATATAGACGTAGTCCGCAGCCGGGTCCACCGGCAGGTCGCGCCCATCGGGAATGTAGCTGTAGTTGCGATCCTCGCTGGTGGCCAGCAGGTTGATCTTGCCGAATTTCTTCGCCTCGGCATAGGCCTTCTTCGACCAGGCGCCGGAAACGATGTAGTCCGCCACGCCGTTTGGCATCAGGTTCATCGGGATCATGGAAAACTGCAGCGTGGCGCCGCCCTGTACGAACAGCACCTTGTAATTATCCGGAATCCCCATGAGCGATCGCAGATCCGCCTCCGCCTCGTCGACGATGGTCTGGAACGCCTTTGAACGGTGCGACATCTCCATGACGCTCATGCCGCTGCCGCGGTAATTGAGCATCTCGTCCCGACATTCCTCCAGCACCTGCTGCGGCAGCATGGAGGGACCGGCAGAAAAATTGTACGTACGACCGTAATCCATCATATGAACCTCCTTTTCAGCGCCCGGGAAGCCAGGTTCCCGTGGCATCATAGTCGATATTTCCCGCTATTCCCATAGCCGGAAAGGGCGCGGGAACGCCCTTTCGCACGCCGTATGGTTTGTGTGCCGTCCTGCTACCGCTCTTCTCGGAAATACGGCAGGCCCAGGCTCTCCGGCGGCTGATCCTCGCGGCGGCGGCGCAGCGACACCGCGATGAGCACGATGACCGTCGCGACGTAGGGGATCATCTTGAGCAGCTCCTTCACCGCAAAGTTCCCGCCCGTCGGCAACGACAGATACAGGATGTACAGCCCGCCGAACAGGATGGACGAGGGGATGCTCACGTTCGGCCGCCAGATCGTGAAGATGACCAGCGCGATGGCCAGCCAGCCGCGGTCGCCAAAGGCGTTGTTCGACCACACGCCGCTGGCGTAATCCATGATGTAGTAGAGCCCGCCAAGCCCTGCGATCATGCTGCCCACACAGGTGGCCACGTATTTATACCGGTTGACGTTGATGCCGGCCGCATCCGCCGTGGCCGGGCTCTCGCCCACGGCGCGCAGCTGCAGGCCCACGCGCGTGCGCTTGAGCACATAGGAACAGATGAGCGCGATGATGATCGCCACATAGGCGAGGAAGCCGTATGAGAGGAACAGCTGCCCGAACACGCCGCAGTCGGCGGCAAACGGCAGCGACTTGGAAAAGTAGATGCTCGTGCCGGACAGCGCGATGGACGGCACCTCGCTGCCGGTCAGCTTGATGAGCGAACCGCCGAAGAAGTTGCCCACGCCCACGCCAAACGTCGTCAGCGCAAGGCCCATGACATTCTGGTTGGCGCGCAGCGTGACCGTCAAAAAGCAGTACAGCAGGCCCATCAGCAACGAGCCGAGCAGCGAACACACCAGCGGGATGCCGATGGCCAGGAACGCCGTCATGTTCTCCGCGCCGACGCCGTGCTCATAGAAGAACGAGCCGATCACGCCGCAGATGGCGCCCACGTACATCACGCCCGGGATGCCGAGGTTCAGGTTGCCGGATTTCTCCGTCAACGTCTCGCCCGTGCTGCCGAACAGCAGCGGGATACCCTGCATCACTGCACGCGGGAAAAATGTGATGAAATCAAACATGGGCGACGCCCTCCTTCTGCGCAGGCTTTGCGGCCCGGCGGAAATGGATTTGATAGTTGATGAAGAACTCGCTGCCGATGATGAAGAACAGGATCACGCCCGTCAGGATGTCGGCAAACGACTGGTTGAGGCCAAAGTCCGTGGAGATCTCGCTTGCGCCGCGGCCGAGCAGCACGAGCAGGAAGCTCGTAAAGATCATGAAGATCGGGTTGAACTTGGCCAGCCACGAAACCATGACCGCCGTAAAGCCGCGCCCGTCGGCGATGGTGGTGGTGAGCGTGTGCTCCGTGCTGCCGACCAGCAGCAGGCCCGCCACGCCGCAGATGGCGCCGGAGAGCAGCATCGTGCGCACGATGACGCGCTTTACGTTGATGCCCACATAGCGCGCCGTGCGCTCGCTCTCGCCGACGACGGCGATCTCATAGCCGTGCTTGCTGTAGTTGAGGTAGATGTAGAGCAGCACCGTCAGCACCGCCACGACGACGATGGTGAGCAGGTAGCGGTATTCGCCGATCTGCGGCAGCCAGCCCGCCTGCGAGGTCTGGTTGATGATGCCGATCTTGCCGGCGCCCTTGGGCACCTCCCACAGGATGACGAAGTAGGCGACCAGCTGTGTAGCGATGTAGTTCATCATCAGCGTGAAGAGCGTCTCGTTCGTGTTCCAGTGGGCCTTGAAAAAGCCGGGGATCGCCGCCCAGACCGCGCCGGCGGCGATGCTCGACACGATCATGCAGAGGATGATCGCCCAGTTGGGCAGCACGTTCCGCAGGCAGATCATGCACGCCGCGCACGCCAGCGCGCCGGCGAGCACCTGCCCCTCGGCGCCGATGTTCCAAAAGCGCATCTTGAACGCCGGCGTCACCGCCAGCGAGATGCACAGCAGCACCGCCAGGTTCTGGAACAGCACCCACGTCTTGCGCGCCGTGCCGAAGCCGCCGTCGAGGATGGCGGCGTAGATGTCGATGGGGTTCTCACCGGTGAGCAGCGTGGTGATGAGCGCGCAGACGATCAGCGCCAGCACCAGCGCGACGCCGCGGATGGCCCAGGCCTTCTGCCAGGGCAGCGCCGCGCGCTTGGCGATATGGAACAGGGGGGCCCGGTTCGCTTTACGCATGGGCATTCTCACCTCCTAGGCGGGTCATCATCATGCCGACGCTGCGCTTGTCCGCGCCGCGGCCGGGCACGACGCCGCTGACCCTGCCGCCGCACAGCACGAGGATGCGGTCGGACAGCTCCAGCAGCACGTCAAGGTCCTCGCCGACAAAGATCACGGCCACACCTCTCTGCTTTTGCCGGTTCACAAGATCGTAGATGGTGTAGGAGGAGTTGATGTCCAGCCCGCGCACCGCGTACGCCGTCAGCAGCACCGCCGGCGCGGACGAGATCTCGCGCCCGACGAGCACCTTCTGCACGTTGCCGCCGGAGAGGCGGCGCACCGGCGTGAAGATGCCCGGCGTCACCACGTCCAGCTCCTCCACGACGCGCCGCGCCAGCGCGCGCGGGCTCTTGCGGTCGGTGAACATGCCGCGGCCGCTGCGGAACGAGCGCAGCATCATGTTGTCCGCCAGGTCCATGCTGGCGGCAAGGCCCATGCCCAGCCGGTCCTCCGGCACGAACGAGAGCAGCACGCCCTTTTGCTGGATGGCCAACGGGTCGCACCCGAGCAGCTCGCTCTCCGCGCCGTCGTCGTCGATGTAGCGGATGCTGCCCTTTTCCGCCGTCTGCAGGCCGGCGATGGCCTCGAGCAGCTCCTTCTGCCCGCTGCCGGAGATGCCCGCGATGCCGAGGATCTCGCCGCTGTTGGCCGTAAACGATACGTCCTCGAGCTTGAGCACCCCGTCGCTGCTGCGCACGGTCAGCCCCTCCACGCGCAGGCGCGGCTTCGGGTCCACCGGGTCCGGCCGGGCGATGTTGAGCGTGACCTGGCGGCCGACCATCATGTTGGTCATCTCCTGCGCGTTCGTCTCGCGCGTAACGAGGTCGCCCACGAACTTGCCATGCCGCAGCACGACCACGCGGTCGGACAGCTCCTCCACCTCGTTGAGCTTGTGCGTGATGAGCACGATGGCCTTGCCCGCGTCGCGCATGTTGCGCAGCACGGCAAAGAGCTTTTCCGTCTCCTGCAGCGTGAGCACGGCGGTCGGCTCGTCGAGGATCAGGATGTCCGCGCCGCGGTAGAGCACCTTGACGATCTCGACCGTCTGCTTTTGCGAGACGGACATGTTGTAGATCTTCTGGTTCGGGTCCACCTCAAAGCCGTAGGCATCGCAGATCTCCCGGATGCGCGCGGCGACGGCCTTGAGGTCCAGCACCTGCCTGCCCGGCAGGCCCAGGATGATGTTCTCCGCCGCGGTCAGCACGTCCACGAGCTTGAAGTGCTGGTGGATCATGCCGATGCCGAGGTCGAACGCGTCCTTCGGGCTTCCGATGGACACCTTGCGCCCGTCCACCTCGATTTCGCCCTCATCCGGGAAATAGATGCCCGAGAGCATGTTCATGAGCGTGGTCTTGCCACTGCCGTTCTCCCCGAGCAGCGACAGGATCTCGCCGCGGTAGATGTCGAGGTCTACGCTGTCGTTCGCCGTAACGCGGCCAAAGGTCTTGGTGATGTTGCGCATGCGCACCGCTGGGATCTTCGTTTCCAATGACTTCCCTCCTCTATCCAGGGGTTCGGCAAGGGCTCCGCCGAACGGGGCGGCGCAGGGGTGCGAGCCGCTGCGCCGCCCCCTCCGGCGGAAGCAGGAATGGGGGGAAGCCCCGTCCATGAGGGCGGGGCTTCCGCTTGACGTCGATTAGAAGGCTTCGTCGAGCAGCGTGATGCCGTCGATGCGCAGATCGAAGTACGGCGCGCTGCGGTACTCGGACTCGTGGAAGTAACCGTCGCTGATGACCTCGGTGTCCGGGGTGTAGGCGTCGTCCGTATCGACGTCGGCCATGTAGCTGGTCAGCGTCTTGCCGTCCACGGTGAAGGTGGAGGTGTCGAACACGTGGAGTTCGCCCGCGACCAGCTTGGCCTGGGCTTCCGCAATCGCCTCCGCGGTGCCCTCGGCCGCCACGGCCTCGTTGACCTCGGTCAGCACGACCGAGCCCTCTTCAATGCCGCCGCACCAGTCGGCCGGGATCGCTTCGCCGTTCATGACGGCCTCGATGGCCAGCTTGTAGTACGGCGTCCAGTCGATGCGGGAGGAGATGATGAACGTGTTCGGGCAGGCGTCGATCGTGCTGCCGTTGTAGGACACGTTCGGCACGCCGGCCTCCTCACAGGCCGTGGGCGCGCCCATGGAGTCGGCGTGCTGGCTGATGAGCTTGCAGCCGTTGTTGATGAGCAGCGTCGCGCCTTCCTTCTCTGCCGTCTCGTCGTACCAGGAGCTGGTGAAGGTGACCTCCATCGTGACCGTCGGGCACACGGAGCGAGCGCCGAGGAAGAAGGAGGTGTAGCCGGAGATGACCTCCGCATAGGTGTACGCGCCGACGTAGCCGATCTTGGCTTCCTCAGCGGTGAACTCGCCCGCCTCGATCATCTCGTTGAGCTTCATGCCGGCCGCGATGCCGGCCAGGTAGCGGCCCTGATAGATGTCAGCAAACGCGTTGTGGTAGTTGTCCAGGCCCTCGGTGTGGGCGCGCGTGCCGGTCGAGTGGCAGAACTGGACCTCCGGGAACTCCTGCGCCGCCTGGAGCATGTACGGCTCATGGCCGAAGCTGTCGGCAAAGATGATGTCGCAGCCCTCGTCCACGAGCTCCGCCGCCGCATCGTAGCACTCCTGTCCCTCGGGGACGTTGACGCGCAGGATGTACTGATCCTCCGTCAGCCCCAGCTCGGAGCAGGCCTGATTGGCAGCGTTGATGAAGTTGAGGTCATAGGTGGAGTTTTCGTCGTGCAGGAAGATGAATCCTACTTTGATGGGATCGGCTTCGGCGTCGCCGTCATCCGGCGTATCCGCGTCGTTGTCATCCGTCACCGGCGCCGCCGTGTCGTTGGCATCCGCATCGTCGCCGGACGGCGTGCCGGTCGTGCATGCCACGAGCCCGAACACGAGGGTCAGACAAAGCAACAGAGCAAGCAGTTTCTTCATTTTTAACCTCCTTATGATTGTTGCATATTCTACATCCTTGCGGATGCGGCAACCGGAAAAGACGGGGAACCACAAAAGCCAAGGTCAGGCGAATCCCTTCTGCGGGCCGTCTACGCGGCATTTCCAACCGCGTAACGCACCTTTCATGTCCCGGCGGCACTTCCCACCGCCCCGGAGGCCTCTCCCCCGGCGAACACCGTCACGGCTTGCCCGCCGCGCGCGGCACGTTTTTCATATTTCTAAAAGACAGCGTCTGTATTCTGTTGTCCGTTTCCCGGCGCGCCCCCGCGCCGGCCGGCACGCTCAGGAGAGGATGCCGCTCTCCTCCAGCGCGGCGAGATCGGGCTCGCACAGCCGCGGCTTGCCCGCCGCGCGCAGCGCGTTCTTCACATCCTTGAGCCCGCTGCCCGTGCTGATGGCGGTCACGGTCTCGTCCGGCCGGATCAGCCCGTCGGCCACCGCCTGGATGACGCCCGCCGTCGCGGTCACGCCGGCAGGCTCTCCGAACACGCCCTCGGTGCGGCCCAGCACGCGCATCGCGTCCAGAATCCGCTCGTCCGAAACGGCGATCCACGCGCCGCCGCTCTCCCGCACCGCGCGCAGCGCCTTGACGGGGTTGCGCGGCACGCCCACGGCGATCGAATCCGCCAGCGTGTTCTCCGCGGTGGGCCGGAGCGGCCGGTTCTCCCGCGCCGCGTCGACAAACGGGCAGCAGCCGGTGGACTGCACGCCCAGGATCTTCGGGATCCGCTCGATCAGCCCCAGGCGGTACAGGTCGTAAAACCCGTTGTACACGCCGCCGATCGTGCAGCCGTCGCCCACGGAACAGGCGACCCAGTCCGTCACGTTCCAGCCGAGCTGCTCGGCAATCTCCAGCGCGACGGTCTTCTTGCCCTCGGTCATGACCGGGTTGATGCCCGCGTTGCGGTTGTACCAGCCGTATTTCTCGATGGCCGCCTTGGACAGGTCGAACGTGGCCTTGTAGTCCCCGTGGACGGAGACCACCCGCGCGCCGAAGATCATCAGCTGCGCGACCTTGCCCTCCGGCGCGCGCTCCGGGACGAAAATGACCGCCTTGAGCCCCATGCGCGCGGCGCTGCCGGCGCAGGAGGAGGCGGCGTTCCCCGTGGAGGAGCAGGCGATGGTATCGTATCCGAGCTCGATGGCCTTGGCCACCGCCACGCCCGACGCGCGATCCTTGAGCGACGCCGTCGGGTTCAGCCCGTCGTCCTTGATGTAGAGCGCCTTCACGCCCAGCTCCCGCCCGAGCGAAAGCGACTCGTACAGCGGCGTCCAGCCGATGCGCAGAAAGCGCGACACGTCTACCGTGTCGGCCACGGGCATCAGCGCGCGGTAGCGCCACATGCTGTTGTCGCGGCAGGCGGCCAGGCTCTCGCGCGTGAGGTCGCGGGCGATTTCATCATAATCGTAGAGAATGTCCAGTATGCCCTTTTCCCCGCAATGCGGGCAGGTCATCCGTTCCGGCTCGAACGGAAATTCCCGGCCGCAGATCGTGCAGCGATATCCGGCAACGCGTCGCATGACGGCATCCTCCCCAATCAACACAAGGAAATGTGTTTTTATCATAGCAGTTTTTGGGGAAGTTGTACAGTAGGATTTTTGTATTCAAAATAATTTTTGTTTGCAAAAATAAATTTTAGGTTTTCGGCCGCTCTCTATTGCGCGCGCACACGGCGCATAGTATAATGAACTGACACTCAAAGATACTGCATTTCTCTCGTGTAACAATTGGAAAGGGGATCGTATTTTCATGCTTTGGATCGGTAACGGCAGGCTCATCACACGCGACAACGGCACATTCCTCGAACATGGCGCGGTCGTCATCGACGGCGAACGGATCGTCGAGGTTGGCGACAGCGACGCGCTGCGGCAGCGCTACCCCGAAGCCGAGCAGATCGACGCCAGAGGCGGCGTCATCATGCCGGGCCTGATCAACATGCACAACCACATCTACAGCGCGTTCGCGCGCGGCCTCTCGATCAGGGGCTACAACCCGAAGGACTTCAACGACATCCTGGAGGGGCAGTGGTGGAAGATCGACCGCCACCTCACGCACGAGAACAACCGCCTCTCCGCGCTCGCGGTCTATGCCGACTGCATCAAAAACGGCGTGACGACCGTGTTCGACCACCACGCGAGCTTTTTCGACGTGCCCGGCAGCCTCGACGACATCGCGTCCGCGGCGACCGCGCTCGGCGTGCGCGCAAGCCTCTGCTACGAAGTGTCCGACCGCGACGGTGCGAAAAAGGCCGAGGAATCCGTGCTCGAAAACGAGCGGTTCATCCTGCGCACCCAGGCGGAGGGCTCCGACATGCTGCAGGGCATGATGGGCCTGCACGCCTCGTTCACCGTATCGGACGAGACGCTGCGCCTGTGCGAGCGGCACCGCCACGGTGCGGGCTATCACGTCCACTGCGCCGAGGGGCCGGCCGACCTGGCGCACTGCCTCAAGACCTACGGCAAGCGCATCATCGAGCGGTTTTACGACGCCGGCGTGCTGGGCGACCACACGCTCGCCATCCACTGCGTCCACATCAACCGCGCCGAGATGCAGCTGCTCAGCGACACCGGCTCCATGGTCGTGCACAACCCGGAATCGAACATGGGCAACGCCGTCGGCTGCGGCCCGGTGCTGCACATGCTGCGCGAGGGCGTGACGGTGGGCCTCGGCACCGACGGCTACACCAACGACATGCTCGAGAGCTACAAGGTCGGCAACATCATCCACAAGCACCACCTGTGCGACCCGACCGTGGCCTGGGGCGAGATCCCGGCCATGCTGTTTGACAACAACGCGGCGATGGCCGGCCGGTTCCTCAAGGCGCCCGTCGGCGTGCTCAAGCCCGGCGCCTATGCCGACGTGATCGTGACCGACTACGACCCGCTCACGCCGATGGACGGCTCGAACGTCAACGGGCACATCCTCTTCGGCATGCAGGGCCGCTCCGTCACGCACACGGTGTGCAACGGCAAGGTGCTCATGCGCGACCGCGTGCTCACCGGCATCGACGAACAGGCGCTCATGGCCGAGTGCCGCGAGAGCGCGCGGCGGCTCTGGACGTCCATCAACGGCTGAACCCCAAGGAAGGAGGAGACGACTGTATGACCGACCTCATGACCCCCATCCCCTTTGCCCAGCTCATGCGCTGGATCCTCGCCGAGCGGCAGGCCGGCAGCGTGTTTGGCCTGCACCGGGCGTTTCAGCCCGCGCCCGGCAAGCTCCTGTCCCTGTTTGGCGAGCGGCTCGAGACGCCCTTTGGCCCCGCCGCCGGCCCGCACACGCAGCTGGCGCAGAACCTGATCGCCGCCTATTACGCCGGCAGCCGCTTCTTCGAGCTCAAGACCGTGCAGATCATGGACGGCGAGGAGCTCTCCCGCTGCGTGCCAAAGCCCTGCATCGCCGCCGAGGACGAGTGCTACAACTGCGAGTGGTCCACCGAGCTGACCGTGCCCCAGGCGTTTGACGAATACGTCAAGGCCTGGTACGCGCTCAAGCTCCTCACCCGCGCGTTCGGCTGGGGCGACCCGGACGGCTTCATCTTCAACATGAGCGTCGGCTACGACTATGCCGGCATCACGAGCGAGAAGATCGACCGCTTTATCGAGGGGCTCAAGGACGCCTCCCGCACCGCGATCTTTGCCGAGTGCCGCGCCTGGGCCGAAGCGCACCTTGCCGAGCTGCCCGGCGTGGACGCCGCCTACCTCGACGCCATCAGCCCGCGCATCTGCACCTCGATCACGCTGTCCACGCTCCACGGCTGCCCGCCGCAGGAGATCGAACGCATCGCGGCCTACCTGATCGAGACCAAGCACCTGCACACGTTCGTCAAGTGCAACCCGACCCTGCTGGGCTATGACTTTGCGCGCCGCACGCTGGACGGGCTGGGCTTTGACTACATCGCCTTCGACGACCACCACTTCAACGAGGACCTGCAATACCGCGACGCGGTGCCCATGTTCAAGCGCCTGCTGACGCTCGCCGGGGAACACGGCCTCTCGTTCGGCCTGAAGCTCTCCAACACCTTCCCGGTCGACGTGCGCCGGGGCGAGCTGCCGAGCGAGGAGATGTACATGAGCGGGCGCGCGCTCTATCCGCTGACCATCGAGATGGCGCACCGCCTGAGCCGCGAGTTCGACGGCAAGCTGCGCCTGTCCTTCTCCGGCGGCATCGACCACTTCAACATCGAGCCGCTGTTCGACGCGGGCGTGTGGCCCATCACGATGGCGACCACGCTGCTCAAGCCCGGCGGCTACCAGCGCTTTACGCAGCTGGCCGAACAGCTGCAAAAGCACGACTATGCGCCGTTTGACGGCGTATCCGTCGGCAAGGTCGCGTACCTGTCCGACCTGGCCCGCCGCGACGCGCGCCAGCACAAGGCGATCAAGCCGGCGCCCCGGCGCAAGCTGGACGGCAAGGTGCCGCTGCTCGACTGCTTCACCGCCCCCTGCGCGCACGGCTGCCCCATCCACCAGGACATCCCCGAATACGTGGAGCTGGTGGGCAAGGGCGCATACGCCGACGCGTTGCAACTCATACTGGAAAAGAACCCGCTGCCGTTCATCACCGGCCGCATCTGCAGCCACCGCTGCATGGACAAGTGCACGCGCAACTTCTATGAAGAGAGCGTCCACATCCGCGACGCCAAGCTCGCCGCCGCGCGCAACGGGTTTGACGCCGTGATCGGCACGCTCAAGCCGGGCGCGCGCCTTGCGGACGTGCGCGTGGCCGTCGTCGGCGGCGGCCCGGCCGGCATGGCCGTCTCCTTCTTCCTCGGCTGCGCGGGCGCGGCGGTGACGCTGTTTGAACAGCGCGAGCAGCTCGGCGGTATCGTCCGCTACGTGATCCCGCCGTTCCGCATCGGGGAGCTGGGCATCGACCGCGACGTGCAGATCATGCAGTCCATGGGCGTGGACGTCCGCACCGGCACGAAGGCGCCGGACGCGGCGGCGCTGCGCGCGGCGGGCTATACGCACATCGTCTACGCCATCGGCGCGTGGAAGCCCGGCGGCGTCTCGCTCGAGGCGGGCGAGGCGATGAACGTGCTGCGCTTCCTCTCAGACTACAAGGCCGGCACGCTGCCCCCGCTCGGGGAGGACGTGATCGTCATCGGCGGCGGCAACACCGCCATGGACGCGGCGCGCACCGCGCGGCGCGTGCCGGGCGTGAAGCACGCGCGGCTGGTCTACCGCCGCACGCGCCGCTACATGCCGGCCGACGAGGAGGAGCTGCAGCTCGCGCTCGACGACGGCGTGGAATTCTGCGAACTGCTTGCGCCGCGCGCGCTGCGGGACGGCAAGCTGCTCTGCGACGTGATGCGCCTCGGCGATCCGGACGCCTCCGGCCGTCGCTCCCCCGTCCCCACGGGCGAGACGGCGGAACTGCCGTGCTCCACGCTCATCGCCGCGACGGGCGAACGCGTGGACGGCGAGGCGCTCGCCGCGAACGGCATTGCGCTGAACGAGCGCGGCCGCGCGGCGGTGGACGGCCTGTTGCAGACGAACCTCGACGGCGTGTACGTCATCGGCGACGCGAACCGCGGCCCGGCCACGGTGGTCGAGGCCATCGCGGACGCGCGCACCGTGGCGGACGCGATCGTCGGCGAGCACCGCTACGCCGTGCCGGAAAACGCGGCCGTGAGCGAGGAGAGCTGCATCGCCAAGCAGGGCGTGCTCCGGGTGTACGACTGCGCCACGCACGAGGCCGGCCGCTGCCTGCACTGCTCCACCATATGCGAGTGCTGCGTACAGGTCTGCCCGAACCGCGCCAACATCGCCATCCGTGTCAAGGGCCAGCCCATGCCACAGATCCTGCACGTGGACCGCATGTGCAACGAGTGCGGCAACTGCGCCGTGTTCTGCCCCTATGACAGCCGCCCCTACAAGGAAAAGCTGACGCTGTTCTCCGACCGCGCTGCCTTTGAAGAGAGCGACAACCCCGGCTTCCTGCCGCTCGGCGGCAAAAAGCTGCTGCTGCGCACCGGCGGCACGGCGCAGGAGATCGACCTCGACGCGCCGCCCGCCGCGCTGGACCAGGCGCTCGAGCGCTTCCTGCTCGCGGTGCTGACCGATTACAACTACCTGATCTGACGGCCCCATCCGGCCACCGCTGCGGGCGGGGCGGCGCGCGCCGCCCCCGCCCCACCCATTTCAAGCATAAGGAGATGGCCTGCCATGGCTGCTACCTTCACCGTCAACGGCCAGACCGTGACGGTCCCGCAAAACCAGAAACTGATGCGTTACCTGCGCGACACGCTGCGCCTGACCTCCGTCAAGGACGGGTGCAGCGAGGGCGCGTGCGGCACCTGCACCATCCTGCTCGACGGCAAGCCGGTCAAGGCGTGCGTCCAGCAGACCGACAGGCTGGACGGGCGGCACATCCTGACCGTCGAGGGCCTGTCCGATTTTGAAAAAGAGGTCTACGTATACGCGTTCGGCACGGCCGGCGCGGTGCAGTGCGGCTTCTGCATCCCCGGCATGGTGCTGTGCGCCAAGGCGCTGCTGGACGTGAACCCCGACCCGGACGAGGCCGCCATCGCGCACGCGCTGCGCAACAACATCTGCCGCTGCACGGGCTACGTGAAGATCATCGAGGCGGTGCGCATCGCCGCCGCCGTACTGCGCGCCGGCAAGATTCCGAAGGCTGACGGCGACTGGCGGCTCGGCGCGCGCGTGCCGCGGCTGGATGTGCGCGAAAAGGTGCTGGGCACCGGCGTGTATACCGACGACATCGAGCTGCCCGGCATGCTCCACGCCTCCGCCGTGCGCAGCAAATACCCGCGCGCGCGCGTGCTGGCCATCCACACCGAGCGCGCCAGGGCGCTGCCCGGCGTCGCCTGCGTGCTGACGGCGGACGACATCCCCTGCCTGCACAAGGTGGGCCACCTCAAGCGCGACTGGGACGTGATGATCGGCGTGGGCGGCATCACCCACTACCTGGGCGACGCCATCGCGCTCGTCGCGGCGGAGACGCCGGAGATCCTGGAAGCGGCAAAGGCACTCGTCGAAGTCGAATACGAAGAGCTCCCGCCCGTCCGCTCCGCGCAGGAAGCCATGGCCGAGGACGCGCCACAGCTCCACGAGGGCGGCAACCTGCTCGCCCACCGCCACGTGCGCCGCGGCGACGCCGACAAGGCGATCCGCGAGGCGCCGCACGTGCTCTCCGCGCACTTTACGACGCCGTTTACCGAGCACGCGTTCCTCGAGCCGGAGTGCGCCGTGGCGCAGCCGTGGGGCGAGGGCGTGCTGATCTACTGTTCCGACCAGAGCGTGTACGACACCCAGCACGAGATCTGCCCCATGCTCGGCCTGCCGCCGGAGCTGGTGCGCGTGGAAAACAAGCTCGTCGGCGGCGGCTTTGGCGGCAAGGAGGACGTGGTCGTGCAGCACCACGCGGCGCTCGTCGCGTACCTGCTCAAGCGCCCCGTCAAGGTCAAGCTGACGCGCGCAGAGAGCATCCTCATCCACCCCAAGCGCCACCCGATGGACATGGATTTCACGCTCGCCTGCGACGACGACGGCACGATCCTCGGCGTCAAGGCGCAGGTCGTCGCGGACACCGGCGCCTATGCGTCGCTCGGCGGCCCGGTGCTCGAGCGCGCCTGCACGCACGCGGCCGGCCCCTACAACTACCAGAATTTCGAGATCGACGGCAAGGCGTATTACACGAACAACCCGCCCGCCGGCGCGTTCCGCGGCTTTGGCGTGACGCAGACGTGCTTCTGCATTGAAACGCTGCTCAACCGCATGGCGCACAAGCTCGGCATCTCCCCCTGGGAGATCCGCTACCGCAACGCCATCCGCCCGTGGCAAACGCTGCCGAACGGCCAGATCGTGGACGACTCCACCGGCCTCGTCGAGACGCTCGAGGCCGTGCGCGACATCTATGAATCCAGCCCGCGCGCCGGCATCGCCTGCGCGATGAAGAACGCGGGCGTGGGCGTCGGCATCCCCGACACCGGGCGCGTGCGCCTGTGCGTGGAGCAGGGGCGGCTGGCCATCCACTCGGGCGCATCCTGCATCGGGCAGGGTGTGGGCACGGTGCTCGTGCAGATCGTGACGGAGACGACCGGCCTGCCGCGCGACCAGATCCACTACGACCGCGTGAACACGTTCGACGCGCCCGACTCCGGCACCACCTCCGGCTCCCGCCAGACGCTCATCACGGGCGAGGCGTGCCGCCGCGCCTGCACGCTATTCAACGCGGCGCGGCAGGGACGGAGCCTCTCCGACATGGAGGGCGAGGAGTTCTACGCCGAATACCTGGCCAAGACCGACCCGCTCGGCGCCGACAAGCCGAACCCCGTGAGCCACGTCGCCTACGGCTATGCCACACAGGTGGCCATCGTCGGCGAAGACGGGCGGCTCGAGCGGATCGTCGCCGCGCACGACGTGGGGCGCGCCGTGAACCCGCTGTCCATCGAAGGGCAGATCGAGGGCGGCGTCGTCATGAGCATGGGCTACGCGTTGACGGAGCAGTTCCCGCTCGACAACTGCAGGCCCACCGCGCGCTTTGGCACGCTCGGCCTGTTCCGCGCCGACAACGTGCCCAAGGTGCAGGCCATCATCGTCGAGAAGCCGGGGCTCAACGTGGCCTACGGCGCCATCGGCATCGGCGAGATCACCTCCATCCCCACCGCGCCCGCCATCGCAGAGGCCTACTACCGCTACGACGGCAAGGAGCGCAACAGCCTGCCGCTTGCGGACACGCCGTATTCGCGCAAAAAGAAATAGGCCCTGCGGCCATTGGAAATTGGAAGCACAAAGGCGCCCCGCCGGCGTTGCCGGCGGGGCGCCTTTGTCTGTGCCGCCAGTCAGGCTGGGCAGCAACCCGCCCGATGGGCGCTTTTGGCTATGGCATTATGCCGCGCCGTATGGTATACTGTTCGACAACACCGTGTATTAGGAGGATTGACTATGTTCCGTGACAAAGCAGGCAACCTTTCCGTTGGCAAGATCATCCTGGCCGTCGCCGTCGTGCTGGTCCTCGGCGTGCTGGTCTCGTCCAGCTTCGTCGTCATCCCCGCCGGGCACACCGGCGTCGTACTCACATTCGGCCGCGTCAACGACGTGGTGTTGCAGGAGGGCCTGCACTTCAAGCTGCCGTTTGCGCAGCAGGTCGTCACGATCGACAACCGCATCGTCAAGCTCGAGGTGACCACCGAGGCGTTCAGCAAGGATTTGCAGACCGTTTCCACCGTGCTTGCGGTCAACTATCGCGTCAACAAGGACCAGAGCCAGAACATCTACAAGGAGATCGGCCCCAATTTTGAAGACGTGCTCATCACGCCCGTGGTCAACGAGGTGCTCAAGGCCGTCACCGCGGAATACACCGCCGTGGATCTGGTCGGCTCCCGCGGCGAAGTCAGCGTGCTGCTCAACGAGGGGCTCAACAACAAGCTCAACGAATATGGTATCTATGTCAACGAACTGAACATCATCAACTGGGATTTCTCCGAGGAATACATCGCAGCGGTCGAAGCCAAACAGGTAGCCGAGCAGAACCTCATCAAGACGCGCACCGAGCAGGAACAGGCGCTCGTCATTGCCAACACGGAGGCGGAAAAGCGCGTCATCGCCGCGGAAGCGGAAGCCAATGAGATCAAGGTGCTGGCCGAGGCCAACGCCGAGAGCAACCGGATCCTGACCGAGTCGCTGACCGAGCTGCTGCTCCAGTACCAGTCCGTGCAGAAATGGGACGGCAAGCTGCCCACCGTCATGTCCGGCGCGGAGAACACGCTCATCGACATCCCGCTGCCCACCGCGGGTGAGTGACCCCCCACGCAATACGAACACCGGCGCCCCTGCCAGACAAGGCAGGGGCGCCGCTTTGCATTTTTGCATTTCGTTTCCGTCCGCCCGCGCTGCCGGCAGCCGGCGGTCCGTCAGCCCTGGCGCACGAGCGACACGACCTGGGCCCCGATGAACCGCTGCCCCTCGTCGGTCAGGTGCAGCCCGTCGTCACAGAGCATGAAGAACATGTCCCTGTCGAGCAGGCAGGCCTCGCGCAGATCCACCAGCGCGCACTGCATCTGGCGCGCCACCCGCTCCACGAGCAGCGAATACATCTCCTGGAACCGGTAGATCCGCTGCTTGTCGCCAAGCCAGCGCAGGATGTTGGCTGCGTTGAGCTTGTCGCCCACGAGGAAGCGGAAATATTTCTCCGCGTCGATGGGCGGCAGCGTCATGAGGATCGGCCGGATGCCGCGCTCGCGCAGCAGCGTCACCATGCGCCGGAGCGTATCCGCAAAGACGTGCGGCAGCGTGTTGGGCAGATGCTCGGCCTCCGGGTTGTCCGAGATGGCCTGCCAGTCGAAGTTGCAGTCGTTGCCGCCAAACTCGATGACCGCCGCGTCGGCCGTCATGCCGCCGGCCAGGTCCTTTTCCATCAGCGCCAGCCCCTGCGGCGCGGTGTAGCCAAAGCGCGCGCGGTTGATGATGTGGATGTCGAGCTCCCGCTCCGCCACGGCCACGGCCGTCTCCTGCGCGTAGGTATGGCGGCCGCGCTGCCCGTTCCAGATCACGCCCTTGGCCAGCGAATCGCCCCACAGGGCGACGGTCTCGTTCTTTTCATACGCCTCGTTCATAACCGGTTTTGCAATACTCCTGTGAAGATGGGAAGCCGTCTTGTGCGGTTGTCTTTAGTATAGCAGAAAACCGGGTAACAGTGTTAACCAAATTGTGAACTCCCGGCAAATTCTGTGCGGCAGGCCGTTCCGTCTGCGCTGCCTGTGCCGCCCGTTTGCCATGTTCCGGCGGGCAGGGAGCGCGCGCAACGCGATGCGGCATGGGATCGCGCGGATGGGGTGGCACGCGCAAAAAAGCGCCGCCCGGCGATGCCGGGCGGCGCGGGATGCACAGGATACGTTACATCTCGTTGAGCTTCTTGTAGTAGTCGATCTTCTCGGCCGCTTCCTTTTCGGCGCGGTCAAACAGCTGCTCGGCCACCTCGGGGAACTGCTTCTTGAGCGACGCATAGCGCACCTCGCCCATGATGAACTCCCGGTAGCTCGCCTTCGGGTCCTTGCTGTCGAGCACGAACGGGTTCTTGCCCTCCGCCGCCAGATCCGGGTTGTACCGGTACAGCGGCCAGTAACCGGCCTCGACCGCCTTTCTGGCCTCGGCCTGGCTGAAGCCCATGTTGATGCCGTGGTTGATGCAGGGCGCATACGCGATGATCAGCGACGGGCCCTTGTACGCCTCGGCCTCGTTGACGGCCTTGAGCAGCTGCGCCGGGTTGGCGCCCATGCAGACCTTGGCCACGTACACATAGCCATAGCTCATGGCCATGAGGCCCAGGTCCTTCTTCTTGGTGCGCTTGCCGGCCGCCGCGAACTTGGCGACGGAGCCGGTCGGCGTGGCCTTGCTGGACTGGCCGCCGGTGTTGGAATACACCTCGGTGTCGAGCACGAGCACGTTGATGTCCTCGTCCATGGCGAGCACGTGATCGAGCCCGCCGTAGCCGATGTCGTACGCCCAGCCGTCGCCGCCGAACACCCAGATGGACTGCTTGGTCAGCAGGTCGGCATTGTCGATGACCTCGCGCGCGAGCGTGCACGCCTCGCACGGGCACTTCTTGCCGTTGGCCAGCCACGCGGCCTCATACTCGGTGCCCGTCGGATCGACATCGATGCCGTCGCGGCAGGCCGCCAGCAGCTTCTCACCCGCGGCGCGGGAACCGGCCGCGTCGTCCATGTTGGCCAGCCACTCGGCGCCGGCGTCCTTGATCGCCTGGTCGCACCATTCGACGGCGATGAGCTTCTGCACCGTGTCAGCCAGGCGCGCGCGGCGCTGCTTGTTGGCCAGGTTCAACCCGAAGCCGAACTCCGCGTTGTCCTCAAACAGGGAGTTGGCCCATGCCGGGCCCTGCCCCTTGGCGTTCTTGGTATACGGGCAGGTCGGCGCGCTGCCGCCATAGATGGAGGAGCAGCCCGTGGCGTTGGCCACGACCATGCGGTCGCCAAACAACTGCGTGATGAGCTTGACATACGGCGTCTCGCCGCAGCCGGCGCACGCGCCGGAGAACTCGAACAGCGGCTGGCGGAACTGGCTGCCCTTGACGGTCCTGGTGTTCACGTCCACGTCCTTCTGCGTGAGGGTCATGGCGTAGTCCCAGTTGGCCTCGTCCTGCTGCGCCTCGGACAGCGGCGCCAGCTTCAGCGCCTTCTCCTTGGCGGGGCACACGTCCACGCAGTTGCCGCAGCCCGTGCAGTCGAGCGGCGAAACCTGCACGCGGAACTTCAGCCCGGCCAGCTCCTTGCCCTTGGCGTCCACGCTGACGAACCCTTCGGGCGCGTTTGCCGCCTCCTGCGCGTCGAGCAGGAACGGGCGGATGGTGGCGTGCGGGCAGACCAGCGAGCACTGGTTGCACTGGATGCAGTTTTCCGGGATCCAACGCGGCACGTCCACGGCAATGCCGCGCTTTTCATACTTCGTGGTGCCGGTCGGTACGGTGCCGTCGGGAGAGAGCATGGAGACGGGCAGCTTGTCGCCCTCCTGCGCGAGGATCGGGTGGATGAAGTTGACAAAGTACGGGTCGTCCGTGACCTTGATCGGCTCCGCGCCGGTCGTCGCGTCCGCCCAGCTCTCGGGATAGTGGATCTCCTCGATCGCGTTCATGCCGGCCTCGATGGCGGCGTAGTTCTTCTGCACGACGTCGTCGCCCTTCTTGCCATAGGACTTCTTGGCGGCGGCCTTCATGTACTCGAGCGCGTCCTCCGCCGGGATCACCTTCGCGAGCTTGAAGAACGCGGACTGCATGATCGTGTTGATGCGGCCGCCCATGCCGACCTCGCGCGCCAGCCGGATGGCGTTGATGTTGTAGAACTTCACGTGCTGGCGGGCAATGGCGCGCTTCATGGCGGCGGGCAGCTCCCGCTCCATCTCGTCGAGCGTCCACGGGCTGTTCAGCAGGAACGTGCCGCCCTCCTTGATGCCCTCTGCCACGGCATAGCGCGTGACATACGACGGGTTGTGGCAGGCGACAAAGTCCGCCGCGTCGATCAGGTACGGGCTCTGGATCGGCTTTTTGCCAAAGCGCAGGTGCGACACCGTGAAGCCGCCGGACTTCTTCGAGTCATAGGAGAAGTAGCCCTGGGCGTACAGCTCGGTGTGGTCGCCGATGATCTTGATGCTGTTCTTGTTCGCGCCGACCGTACCGTCGGACCCGAGGCCGTAGAACTTGCACGCGATGGTGCCCTCGGGCGCGGCGTTGATCTGCTTCGTGACCGGGAGCGACAGGTGCGTCACGTCGTCCTCGATGCCCACGGTGAAGTGGTTCTTCCGTTCGCCGGCGAGGTTCTCATACACGGCGCCCACCATGGACGGCGTGAACTCCTTGCTGCCCAGGCCATAGCGCCCGCCGATGACCTCGATCCCGTCGCGGCCCTGCTCCTTGAGCGCCGCCACGACGTCGGTATACAGCGGCTCGCCCAGGCAGCCCGGCTCCTTCGTGCGGTCGAGCACCGCGATGCGCCGGCAGGTTGCCGGCAGCGCCGCCACGAACTTGTCCGCCGCAAACGGCCGGTACAGGCGCACCTTCAGCACGCCCAGTTTCTCGCCGCGGGCGTTGAGATAGTTCACGGTCTCCTCGCACACGTCCGCGCCGCTGCCCATGATGACGATCACGTTCTCGGCGTCGGGCGCGCCCACGTAGTCGAACAGGTGGTAGCTGCGGCCGGTGAGCTTGCCGACCTCGTCCATGTAGTGCTGGACGATCTCCGGAATGGCGGCGTAATACTTGTTGGCGGCTTCGCGGCCCTGGAAGTAGATGTCCGGGTTCTGCGCCGTGCCGCCCTGGTGCGGATGCTCCGGGTTGAGCGCGCGGGCGCGGAACGCCTTGACCGCGTCCATGTCGACGAGGGGACGCATGTCCTCATAGTCGATCATCTCGATCTTCTGCACCTCGTGGGAGGTGCGGAAGCCGTCGAAAAAGTGCAGAAACGGCACGGAGGCCTTGAGCGTGGACAGGTGCGACACGAGCGCAAGGTCCATCACCTCCTGCACCGAAGCGGAGGACAGAATGGCAAAACCGGTCTGGCGGCAGCTCATCACGTCGCTGTGGTCGCCAAAGATCGACAGCGCGTGCGCGGCCAGCGCGCGGGCGCTCACATGGAAGACGCACGGCAACAGCTCGCCGGCGATCTTGTACATGTTCGGGATCATGAGCAACAGGCCCTGCGACGCGGTGAACGTCGTCGTCAGCGCGCCGCCCTTGAGCGAGCCGTGCACCGCGCCCGCGGCGCCGCCCTCGCTCTGCATCTCCGCGATGCGCACCTGCTGGCCGAACAGGTTGATCCTGCCGTTTGCCGCCCAGTCGTCCGCGACCTCCGCCATCGGGGATGACGGCGTGATCGGATAGATTGCCGCTACGTCGGAAAATGCATACGCGACGTGCGAGGCGGCGGTATTGCCGTCGATGGTCATGGTCTTTGCCATTTTCTCTTCCTCCTGTCGTTATGTAAAACTGCCCGATTTTCGAGCCTGTACGGGTGCAAAAGCCCGCTTCTTACCGAATATTATTATAATCTCCGCACCGGGGCCTGTCAATCAAACGTGACGGCAAATCCTGCAAAATTGGCGGTTTTTTGGCCAGTCGGATGCAAGTCAGGCATGATTTGCAGGATTTGCTGCACGTTCTTGCAGGGCTGCGCCCCGTTGCCGGGTATATTAGCCGGCAAGCCGGCCGCAAATGCAACATGGCGGCCATCAAACGGCAAAACGCCCCCAGCTTGGAACGCCGGCAGCCGGAAAGCGTCGGACGGAGGACGGCGCGGCAGGCCCCACGGTGGGCGCAGCAACCGCCGCAGGGGTGCCGCGCGGCGGGCAACGGCGCGAAACGGCGCGGTCGCGCCGCACACGGAAGGGGCGCGAAGGGACGCACTTTTTGACACGCGCAGCCGCCGCGGGACTACCCGCGGCGGCACAAATCTGCTATACTGTTCGCGGACGGCGGGGAAAAGACCGCGGCGCGCCCGCAACCGGGCGGCCAGCGCGCAAAACGCCCCGCGGAAAGGCTGCAATGAACAGGGCCATGGAACGCCAGACCTTCCCGAACCGCCTGCTGCGCCGGCTGCGCGCGGAGGCGGTGTTGTGCATTTCGTTTGCCGCAGCGCTGCTCTCGGCGCTGTTTGTGCCGCCGGACGCGGCCTATCTCTCCTATATCGACCTCAGGGTGCTGTGCCTGCTGTTTGCGCTCATGGCGGTGGTACAGGGCTTTGTGCGGTGCGGGCTGTTCCGGCTGCTCGCGGAGCGCCTGCTCAGCGGCGAACGCACGCTGCGCGCACTCTGCCTGCTGCTCGTCCTGCTGCCTTTTTTCGTCTCCATGGTGGTGACAAACGACGTGGCGCTCCTCGCACTCGTGCCGTTTACGTTCTTCCTGCTGCGGCAGGCGGACGCGGAGGCGCTGGGCGTGCGCGTCTGCGTGCTGCAGACCGTGGCCGCCAACCTCGGCAGCATGGCCACGCCCATCGGCAACCCGCAAAACCTGTATCTGCACGCACGCTATGCGTTGACCGCCGGCCAGTTCTTCAGCGTGGTGCTGCCGCTCGCGCTCGTGAGCCTCGTCGCGCTCGCGCTCACGGCGGTGCTGTCCGCGCCGCCGCGCGGCCGGGTGCATGTGACGTTTGCAGAGCCCGCGCGCATCGCGGATGTGCGGCGGCTCGCCGCCTATGCGGCGCTGTTTCTGCTGTGCCTTGCGGCCGTGTTCCGCCTCGTCCACTATGCCATTGCCGCCGTGGCGGCGCTGCTGCTCCTGCTGCTGCTCGACCGGCCGCTGCTCCGGCGCATCGACTACGACCTGCTGCTCACGTTCTGCTGCTTTTTCATGTTTTCCGGGAACCTCGGCCGCATCCCGGCCGTGCGCGCGCTGCTCGAGTCGCTGCTCGATCGCAACACGCTGCTGTGCGCCGCAGCGGCCAGCCAGTGCATCAGCAACGTGCCGGCGGCGATCCTGCTCTCCGGCTTCACGGGCGACTGGCAGGGCCTGCTGGCCGGGGTCAACATCGGCGGGCTGGGCACGCCGGTCGCCTCGCTGGCGAGCCTCATCTCCCTGCGGCTGTACCTGAAGGAGCCGGGCGCCAGAGCGCGGCGGTTCCTCTCCGTGTTCACGCTCGTGAACGTGGCCGGGCTCGCGCTGCTGCTGGGCGTCGCGGCGCTGCTGTTTTAGCGCCGCGGCCGCGCGGTCACGCCTCTCCCGCCGGGCCGCCGTCCTCCAGATAGTGGCGCTGCTTGCCGCGCGTCGCGCGGCCATATTCGATCGCGCGCACCGGGCAGGCCGAGATACACGCCATGCAGTGCGTGCAGTTGCCGCCGTAGACGGGGCGGCCCTGCTCCAAACGGATGTTGCCGAGCGGGCAAAGCGCCGCGCACCGCCCGCAACCGATGCAGGCGTTGCTGACGGTGAAGGCGCGGTCGCGTTGCGGCTGCAGATAGAACAGCGGGTTGACCAGCGCGCTGAGCAGCCTGCCGCCCAGCCCGGCCCGGCGCGCCGGGAACGGCTTCCGGGCGCGGATGCAATCCGCCGCCTGCCGGATGGCCGGCGCCGCCGCGCGCACGATGCGCGCCGCCTCGTCCGGCGCGGGCACCGGGAACATGACGAGATAGTTGTCCGGCATCACGACCGGCTGCAGCCCGCAAAAGCGCAGCCCCTTTTCCGCGCACAGCTGCGCCGCGTCCGCCGCGGCGTTGCCCACCGCGCCGCCGCAGGTCAGCACAAAATAGGCGTCGCGGCTGCCGGTGAGCGCCGCCTGTTCGAGAAACGCCCGCACCACGCGCGGCATGCGCCACGCATACGTCGGCGTCACGATCACATACGGCGTCTCGGACTGAAACGCGCCCTGCTCGCCGCTGCGCAGGCAGCCGTTCATGGACACGACCTCGTCCTGCAGCGCCTCGCCGAGCCGCTTTGCCACATACCGGCTGTTGCCGGTGCCGCTAAAATACAGTATCATTGTTTCCTTTCGCCTTTCCTTTCCCTCCCGGTGGGTACGCCCCTCATCCGGCATACGCCGCGCCGCAGGTTAGGCCTGCCGCGCCGCGAGCGCCGTCAGCTCGAAAAACGTGCCATGGCAAAACGGCGCGATGTCGAGTCCCTGCTCGTTCTCCAGATAGTCCGTCACGAGAAAGCCGTGAAGGCCCGCCTGCAACGCCGACATGTCGTCCGACGGGTTGTTGCCCACCATCAGGCAGGTCTCCGGCCGCCGGCCGAGCCGCCGCAGGATTTCCCGGTAGTAGTCCGGGTTCGGCTTGCAAAAGTGGCTGTTGTCATAGGTGGTGATGCCGGCAAAGTCCGCCGGCGTCAGGCCGATCCAACCGAGCCGCGTCTCCACCGCAACCGGCGGGAACAGCGGGTTTGTGGCCAGATACAGCGTGCGCCCCGGGCCGCGCAGCAGCGTGAGCAGGCGGCGCACGTCGCGCGCCGGGCCGAGCACGCGGCGCACCGCGTCAAACTCGTGCCGATAAAACCCGAGCAGCGCCGGCTCCAGCTCCCGCACCTGCCGCCCCAGCACGGCCGAAAACGCGTCCCAAAACCGCTCGCGGTTCGTGGCGCCGCCGTCATTTTGGATCATTGCCCCCACGCCGCGCATGAGCGCCTCGAACAGCGCGCGCACATCCCGATACCCGTACCCGGCGACAAAGCGCGCCAGGTCGGCAAAGTACGCGTCGAGAAACGACTGCTGCTCCATCGGGATCAGCGTCCCGTCGAGATCCAGCAGCACGGTGTCGATACCGCTTAAATCGAGGGCCCGTCCCTCCGTTTCCATCGTCATATGGCTTCCTCCTGCCCCAAAATGCGGCGAGGGGCGCGCGCCGCGCCCCCCTCGCCCGCTCTGCCGCCCTGTCGGCGGCCATCCCTTGTGTTTTGTATCGCCCGGCCCCGCCGTGCGGCCGCTATGCCTGCGTCCCTCCCGGGCCTTTGGCCGCGGGCTTCTTCGCCGCAGGCTTTTTCTCGGCGCGCTTCTTCGCCGCAGGCTTTTTCTCGGGGGTTTTTTTCTCCGCCGGCTGCTTCGCCGCGGGTTTCTTTGCCGCAGGTTTCTTCGCGGCGGGCGTCGGCTCCGCCGGCTGCCCGCCCTCCGGCGCCGCCGCTGCCGGCTGTGCCTCCACGCCCGCCTGGGGCTCCGCCTGCACCGCCTCCGTCTGCTCCCCGGCGGCCGGTTCCGGCGCCGCTTCCTCGGACGGCAGGCCGCAGAGCAGCCGGTACAGCGCGAGATACTGCCGCGCCGACGCCCCCCAGCCAAAGTCCTGCTCCATGCCGCGGCGCACCAGGCGCGCCCACATGGGCGGATCTTCATAATAATACCGCACCGCGCGCTCGAGCGTAAAGAGCATCTCGTGCGCGTTGTAGTTGGCAAAGGAGAAGCCGGTCCCCTCGTCGGTATATTTGTTATAGGGTACGACAGTGTCGCACAGGCCGCCCGTCTCGCGCACGACCGGTACAGAGCCATAGCGCAGCGCAATCATCTGGGACAGGCCGCACGGCTCAAACTGCGACGGCATGAGGAACATGTCGCTGCCGGCATAGGCGCGGTGCGCCAGCCCCTCGTTGAGGCCGATGTACGTGCCCACCTGCCCGGGATAGCGCCACGCCGCCCAGTTGAGCAGATCCACAAAGCGCCGGTCGCCGTCGCCCAGCAGCACGAGCTGCACATCCATGCGCAGGATATCCGTCAGCACGCGCTCGACCAGGTCGAGCCCCTTCTGCGGCGTGAGCCGGGAGACCATGGCGATTACCGGCACCTCCGGCCGCTCTGAAAGGTGCATCTCCTGTTGCAGGTACCGTTTCTGCGTGGCCTTGCCCGCCATGTCGTCCACGCTGAAGTGCGCGCCGAGGAACCGGTCGGTGGCCGGGTCGTAGATCGTGCGGTCGATGCCGTTTAAAATGCCGGAGACCGCCGCGCCGCGCGCGCGCAGCAGGCCGTCCAGCCGCTCGCCATAGTAGGCGGTGCGGATCTCGCGCGCATAGGTCGGGCTCACGGTGTTGATGTGGTCGGCAAACACGAGCCCGGCCTTCATGCAGCTGAGGTTGCCGTAAAACTCCAGATAGTCCGGCGTGAACAGCCGCTCGTCAAAGCCGAGCCGCGCGTTCATGAGCGGCCAGTCGAAGATGCCCTGATAGCGCAGGTTGTGGATGGAGAACACGATGCGCATCGCGCCAAACCGCGCGTCGCCGGCATATTGCGTGCGCACCATGGCCGCGATGAGCCCGGTCTGCCAGTCGTTGAGGTGCAGCACGTCCGGCGCAAAGTCGATGTGCCGCAGCATTTCGGCCACCGCGCGGCAGAAGAACGCAAAGCGGTACCCCTCCTGCATCCCGTCGCCATAGATCGAGTCGACGGAGAACATCTCCTCGTTGTCGATGAAATAGTACGTCACGCCGTTGTCCACGAGCGTCTCCACGCCGCAATACATGCTCCCAAAGCCGAACAGGACCGGGAAGTCCGTCACGTGCGTCATCCGCTCGCGCCAGTACCAGTCGATGCAGCGGTACTTGGGCAGCACCACGCGCACGTCCGCGCCCTGCCGGTTGAGCTCAATGGGCAGCGAGCCCGCCACATCCGCCAGTCCGCCCGTCTTGATGAACGGGACGCATTCGCTGGTCACATACAGAACCTTCATGCGCTGCTCCTCCTTCTGTCGCGGACGGCCGAGCGCGGCTCAGACCGTCGTGTTCTTCTTGAGAATGATCGGAAAGCTGTCGTACCCGACGAGCGTGCGCCCGTCGCGGATGGTGACGCCCTTGTCGAGCACCACGTGGTCGAGCGTGCAACCGTTGCCGATGGTCACGCCCTGCATGACGATGGAATTTTTCACCATGCTGCCGCGGCCGACCGTCACGCCGCGGAACAGCACGCTGTTCTCCACCGCGCCGTCGATGTCGCAGCCGTCGGCCAGGATGGCGTTGTGCACCGCCGCCGCCTCGCCGTAGCGCGCGCTGACCTCGTCCTTGACTTTGGTATAGACCGGGTGCGCCGGGTTGAACAGGTCCGCGCGCACGGCCGGGTCGAGCAGGGCCATGTTGTGACGGAAATAGCTCGTGACCGAGTCCATCCGCGCCACGTAGCCGTCATAGCGGCAGCCGTAGACCTTCAACGAGCCGCACTTCTTCAACAGCACGTCGCGCACAAAGTCATACTCGCCGCGGGAAAACGCCTCCCCCACAAGGTATTCAAGCAGCAGCTTATCCATGATGACCACGTCGCAGCTGCGGCAGTTCGTGCGCGGGCGGTACGGGTTGAATTCCATCTCCGTCACCCGGCCGGACGCGTCCATCAGCAGGCGCAGGTCGTCGTTCTGCTCCTCCGGCTCATACACGTCGTCCTCGTTATACAGGATGGTGATGTCCGCCCCGGTGCGCACGTGCTGCTCAAACAGCGCGTCGAACGTGGTGTTGAAGATCGTGTGGCTGCCGGTCAGGATGACATACTGCTGCGTGCAGCGGCGCACGTACCCCATGCAGGAGCGGAGCGCGTCCACCGTGCCGCGATAGACGCCCGTGTTCTCCTTGGTCATGAACGGCGGCAGGATGAACAGGCCCTCGCGCTTGCGGTGCAGGTCCCACTCCTTCCCCGCGCCAAGATGGTCCATGAGCGAATGGTAGTTCTTCTGCGCGATGAGGCCGACGCACGTGACGCCGGTGTTGACCAGGTTGGACAGAATAAAGTCGATGCACCGGTACCTGCCGCCAAACGGCACCGCCGCCACGGCGCGCGAAAGGGTCAGGTCGCGGAGCCGGGGGTTGTTTTCGCCTGTGTAGATGAGTCCAAACGCATTGCTCGTCATGTCAGTGGCCACGCTTCGCCTCGCGAAGTCTCCTTTCTGTCCGGTATCCGGATGCTGCCGGTTGGGTCGGAACGCGCTCCCGCCCGCCGCACGGCGGGCCGTGGGGCACGGCTCAGCCGTCTTCCTGCTCGTCGTAGGCGCCGGCGGCGACCGTGCCGCAGGGCAGGTATGCGCCGCTGCTGATGCAGAGGTCGTTGCCCACGAGCGTGATGTCGCCCGTGAGCCGGTTGTCCACCACTTCGCCCTCGCGCAGCGCGCCGCCGATCACCGCGTCGCGGCCAATGCGCACATTTTCGCCGATGATCGCCTTGTGGATGTGCGCGCCCCCGTCGATCACCGCGCCCGGGAAGATGACCGAATCGGTCACCACCGCGTTTTCGCCGATGCGCACCCCCGCAAACAGCACGCTGTGCTCCACACGGCCGTACACCGCGCCGCCCTCGGTCACCAGGCTGTCGGTGATGTCGGCCTTCTCGCCCACGTAGTGCGGCGGCATGACCGGGTTGCGGCTGTAGATACGCCATGTCGGGTCGTTCAACTCGATCTTGGGCGGGTGGGAGAGCAGGTCCATGTTCGCCTCCCAGAGGCTCTGCACCGTGCCGACGTCCTTCCAGTATCCTTCAAACGCATAGGCGTACATCGGCTCGCCCGCGGCCAGCATGGCCGGGATGAGGTTCTTGCCAAAGTCATGTTCGGACGCCGGGTCCCCGTCGTCGCGCTCCATGTACGCCTTGAGCACCGACCAGTTGAAGATGTAGATGCCCATGGAGGCGTTGTTGGACTCGGGATGCGCGGGCTTTTCGGCAAACTTGGTGATGCGCCCGTGCGCGTCCGTGCTCATGATGCCAAAGCGATGCGCCTCCTCCAGCGGCACCGGCAGCACGGCGATCGTGGCCGCCGCGCCCTTCTGCTCGTGGAAGTCGAGCATCTTCGAGTAGTCCATCTTGTAGATGTGGTCGCCGGAGAGGATCAGCACATAGTCCGGCTGGTACTGGTCCACAAACTCGCGGTTCTGGTAGATGGCATTGGCCGTGCCGGAATACCAGTGGCCGGCGCTGCCGGTCATATAGGGCGGCAGCACGAACACGCCGCCCGTGAGCCGGTCCAGATCCCAGTGCTGGCCGGTGCCAATGTAGGAATTGAGCGCCAGCGGCCGGTACTGCGTCAGCACGCCGACGGTGTCGATGTCGGAGTTGACACAGTTGCTGAGCGGGAAGTCGATGATGCGGTACTTCCCGCCATAGGGTACGGCAGGCTTGGCCATGTTGGAGGTCAGCACGCCCAGACGGCTGCCCTGCCCGCCCGCCAGCAGCATTGCCACGATCTTCTTCTTCATGCCTGCGTCCTTTCTGCCATTTGCGCGTTATCCCGCCGTCTCCGGCGCGTCGCCATCATCGGGATACTTCCCCTCGTAGCGCAGGTAGACCGCGCCGTAGGGGGGGATTTTCAAAGAGAGCTGCTGGTCGAACCCGCCCAGGGGCTCGTCCACCGTCTCCGCCGGCGCGTTGGCATATTCTCCCGTGCCGCCATAGCGCGCGTCGTCGGTTGAAAACACCTCCGTATACACCCCCGCGGCCGGCACGCCCACGCGGTAATCCTCCCAGGGCACGGGCGTAAAGTTGAACGCGCACACCAGCGCGCCCCCCTGGCCGTCCATGCGCATCCAGACCGCGATGGAGTGCAGATTGTCGTCCGCCGCCAGCCACCGGAACCCGTCCCACGAGTCTTCGATGCGGTACAGCGCCGGCGTGGCGGTGTAAAACCGGTTCAGCTCGCGCACCATGCGCTGCACCTGCCGGTGCTTGTCATAGTCGAGCAGCAGCCAGTCGAGCGAGTCGGCAAAGTTCCACTCGATGAACTGGCCAAACTCGTCTCCCATGAACATGAGCTTCTTGCCGGGGTGCGCAAACTGATAGGCAAACAGCAGCCGCAGCTGCGCAAATTTCTGCCAGTAGTCGCCCGGCATCTTGGACAGCAGGCTGCGCTTGCCGTGCACCACCTCGTCGTGCGAAAGCGGCAGCACGTACGCCTCCGAAAACGCGTAACACATGGAGAACGTCAGCCTGTGGTGGTTCCACTTGCGGAAAAAGCTGTCCATCTCCATGAAGTTCAGCATGTCGTTCATCCAGCCCATGTTCCACTTGAACGAGAAGCCCAGCCCCCCGTCCTCCTGCCCGTGCGTCACGCGCGGATAGGCGGAGCTCTCCTCCGCAAAGATCAGCTTCTCCACGGGCAGCTCGCGCACGGCCTCGTTGAGCTTTTTGAGGAACGCGATCGCGCCCAGGTTGTCCTTGCCGCCATAGCGGTTCGGCAGCCAGGCGCCCTCGTCCTTGCCGAAGTCCAGATACAGCATGCACGACACCGCGTCCACGCGCAACCCGTCAAAATGATACTCCTTGAGCCAGAACAGCGCATTGGAAAGCAGGAAGCTGTGCACCTGTGTGCGGTCGAAGTTGAACAGCAGCGTGCCCCACTGCGGCATTTCGCTGCGGCGCGGGTCCGGGTGCTCATAGCAGCAGGAGCCGTCGAACCGGCGCAGGCCGTGCGCGTCGCGCGTGAAGTGCGCCGGCACCCAGTCCATGATCACGCCGATGCCGCGCTCGTGCGCGCGGTTGACCAGGTACATCAGGTCCTCCGGCTTGCCGTAGCGCGCGGTGGCGGCATAGTAGCCCGTGACCTGGTAGCCCCAGCTCGGGTCGTAGGGATATTCCATGAGCGGCATGAGCTCGATGTGCGTATAGCCCATGTCGTACACGTAATCGACCAGCTCGTGCGCCAGCTCGCGGTAGCCAAGGCCGGCCTTCCACGAACCGGCGTGGACCTCGTAAATGCTGATGGGTCGCCGCCGCGCATGCTTCAGCCGTTCGAGATACTTCCCGTCGGTCCAGGCAAACGCCGGCAACTCGCACACCACGGACGCGGTGCCGCCCGGCTCGCCGCGCACGGCGTACGGATCGGCGCGCAACACCTCGCTACCGTCGGCCGTGACGATGGCATACTTGTAGAGCTGCCCCTCGCGCGCAAACCCGAGGTGCGCCTCCCACACGCCCGTGGTGCCGACCATGTGCATCGGGTCCGCCCGTGGGTTCCACTCGTTAAAATCGCCCACCACGCTCACCGCGCGCGCCTCCGGCGCCCACACGGCAAAGCGATACACGCGCTCTCCTGCCGCCCCCTCACAGGCATGGCAGCCGAGCGCGCGGTATGCGGCGGTCGATATGCCTTCGTTGAAAAAATACAGCTCGGTATCGTCCAGATGGTAAGCCATGGTTCCCCCTGTCGCGCGACCTCGCGTCTTTTCTAAATTATAACATCCTCATGCGCCAAAGGAAATACAAAATGGGAAATTTCTCCCATTGGCGGGGCGTCTGTGCTATAATGAGGTGCCAATCTACAAAAACGGAACGCGCGGTTCGCCAAAAGCCGCGCCCACGACCGGAAAGGGGACCCCCATGACCCGACGCCTGTATCTCGAAGACAGCCACCTGACCCGCTGCCGCGCGCGCGTGCTCTCCTGCACGCCGGCGCAGGCGGGCTACGACCTCACGCTCGACCAGACGGTCTTTTTCCCCAACGCCGGCGGGCAGCCGTGCGACGCCGGCACGCTCCGCTTTCCCGGCGGCGCCGTCACGGTCACCGGCTGCGACGAGACGGACGGCGCGCTTCTCCACCATGCCGACCGGCCCGTGCCGGCAGGCACGGACGTGGAGGCGGAGATCGACTGGGCGCGCCGCTTCGACCACATGCAGCAGCACACCGGCGAACACCTGCTCTCCTGGTGCGCGTTTCAACGCTTTGGCGCGGTGAACGTGGGCTTCCACCTGTCCGAGGCCTACGGCACGATCGACCTCGACCGGCCGCTCGACGCCGCACAGTTGCAGGAGCTGGAGCAGGCCGCAAACGAGCTGGCCGCGCGCGACCTCGCCGTGACCGCCGCAAGCTATGCGTCCGAAGCGGCGCTCGAGGGCCTGTCGCTGCGCAAGCACGCGGAGGGGCTGACCGCGCCGATCCGCGTCGTGACCATCGAGGGGGCGGACTGCTGCACCTGCTGCGCGCCGCACTGCGCGCGCACCGGGGAGATCGGCATGCTGTTCCTCACCGACGCCGTGGCCTGGAAGGGCGGCGTGCGCCTCACGTTCCTGTGCGGCCTGCGCGCGCTCAGGCACGCGCGCGCCATGCACGACGCGGTGGACCGCCTCGCCCGGCGGTTTTCCACGGGCCGCGAAAACGTGGAGGCGGCCGTGCAGAAGCAGACGGACGAGCTGAGCGCCGCCCGCAGGGCAGAGCGCGCGCTCGGCGCCAGGGTCTCCGCCTATCTCGCCCAGGAGCTGCGCGCCGGCGCGGAACGCGCCGGCAGGGCGCTGCTCGTCGCCGCGCAGGTGGACGGCGTGGAGGCCAAGGCGCTCCGTCCGCTCGCCCAGCAGGCGCTCTGCAACGCGCCCACGCTCGTGTTCCTGCTCGCCGTGGACGAGTCGCGCGTGCAATACGTGCTGCTGTGCAGCGACGGCGTGGGGCTCGACATGGGCGAGCTGTGCCAGGCGGTCAACGCCGCGCTCGGCGGCAAGGGCGGCGGCCGCGGCACGATGGCCCAGGGCAGCGCGCCGGTCCGCGACGGGCTTTCAGAGGCCTTTGCCCAGCTCAAAGGCTATCTGGCCCAGCGCCTGCGCGCCGCGCGGTGAGCGCCGCGGGCGCTTGCGCCGCGCGCCCGCCGTTTGGCCCGTCAGCCGATCCGCGCGCCGCGGCCGGATGGCCGCGGCGCTTGACAAGTTTTCCCGGTTTGTATTATATTTTCCTTGCAATCGTTTTCTTTTATTCGTATTCGCGCCCGCAAGACATCGGCGTGCGCGGCAAGCCAATCATCAGAGGAAGGAACGCATACATGGTACGCAAGGCAAACGATCGGAATGTGGAGGTCGCGGAGCACAAGTTTGGCGCCGACGGGTTCATCACCGTGCGGCATCTGGTCAATTCGGACGCGGAGCTCAACGGCAAGGGGCGCGTGTTCGCGCACACCACGCTGCTGCCCGGCTGCGGCATCGGCTTCCACACGCACAACGGCGATTCCGAGATCTACTACATCTACAGCGGCACCGGCGAGTTCAACGACAACGGCACCATCGTGCCCGTGTCCGCCGGCGACACCACGTTCACGCCCTCCGGCACCGGGCATGCCATGGTGAACACCGGCGACGAGCCGCTTGAGCTCATCGCGCTGATCCTCTACGCATAAACAGCGCACCCCGGCGCCCATACGTCGTACAAGCCAAGGCCGTCCCCGCCCGTCGCCTTTCGCGCCGGGTGGGGGCGGCTTTTCCCTGCACCGACGCAGCAACACGTCCCGATCAGCCCCGACCGCTTCCGTCCCGTCCGCCGCGCGCCGTGGCACATTCCGCGCCGCCGGCATAGTATGTGGGTGAAACACTCTTTTTTTCTCGGGAGGGAACCGCATGCCAACGTTTACCAATGTGGCGACGCTCACATACCGCGGGCTGGTCGCCAGCTCCAACCCGGTGACCGGCGAGCTCAGAAGCGTCCTCGCCGTCTCCGTGGCGGCCGCGGGCGACAGCTATCTGCCGGGCGGCGACGTGACCTATGCCATCGGCCTCGTCAACACGGGCGGCACGCCGCTCTCCGGCCTGACGGTGACGGACGATCTCGGCGCGCCGGCCGCGGGCGGGGCGCCCGCGCCGCTTTCCTATGTGCCGGATTCCGCCCGCCTGTTTGCAGACGGCCTGCCGCAGCCCGTGCCGGCGGCGACGGCCGGCCCGCCGCTCGTCTTTTCCGGCCTTGCAGTGCCGGCCGGCGGCAGCGCCGTGCTGGTCTATCGGGCGCGGGTCAACCAGTATGCGCCGCCCGCCGCCGGCGGGTCGATCACCAACACCGTCTCGGTCACGGGCGCGGGCCTGTCGTCCGTGCCTACCGCCACGGAGACGGTCGAAGCGGCGGAGAGGCCCATCCTCTCGGTCGTCAAATCGCTCAGCCCCACGTCCGTCACGGCAAATTCGCGCGTGACCTACACCTTTGTGATCCAGAACGCCGGCAACACGGCGGCGGAGGCGACGGAGGCCGCCGTGCTGTCCGACGTGTTTGACCCGATCCTCGCCGACCTGTCCGTCACGTTTGACGGCGCGCCCTGGAGTGCGCCCGCGCACTACGCCTACGACGCGGACACCGGCGCGTTTTCGACCGTGCCGGGCCAGCTCACCGTGCCCGCCGCCACCGCCGAGCAGGCCGACGACGGCAGCTGGACCATCCGCCCCGGCCGCAGCACGCTCGTCGTGAGCGGCACCGTCTGACCGCCAGGCTACCGTTTCCGGCGGCATGGCTCACGCCGCAAACCGCATGGCCGGCGCCGCCCCCTGCCCCCGCCGGCAGACAAACCGGGCGCGCCGCTCCCCAAATGGGGGCGGCGCGCCCGGTTACTGTTTCCCTTCGAATCGGCCGCTTGCCGCGTCTCACTCCACGCTCTTTGAGCGGTTGAGCATCTTGACGCGCTGCTCCTTGGTCAGGTAGCGCTTGCGCATGCGGATGCTCTTGGGCGTGACCTCGACGAGCTCGTCGTCCGCGATGAACTCCAGGCACTGTTCGAGCGAAAAGACCGTCGCCGGCGTGAGGCGCAGCGCCTCGTCGCTGCCCGCGGCGCGCATGTTGGTGACGTGCTTTTTCTTGCACACGTTGACCACGATATCCTCCGCCTTGGCGCACTCGCCCACGATCTCCCCCTCGTACACCGGCACGCCCGGCCCGACGAACAGCCGCCCGCGATCCTGCGTGTTGAACAGGCCGTAGCTGGTCGTTTCGCCCGTCTCGTGCGCGACCAGGCTGCCCGTCTTGCGCTCCTCGATCTCCCCCTTGTACGGCTCATAGCCGTGGAACAGGTGGTTCATGACGCCGTTGCCGCGCGTGTCGGTCAGCAGCTCGGAGCGATACCCCATCAGCCCGCGGGCCGGGATCAGGTAGCGCAGGCGCACGCTGGCCTCGCCCTGCGGCTGCATGTCCACCATCACGCCCTTGCGCTGGCCCAGCTTTTCGATGACGACGCCCGAATACTCCTGCGGCACGTCGATGGTCAGCTCCTCGATCGGCTCGGTCGTGCGGCCCTGGTCGTCCCTGTGCAGGATGACCTTCGGGCGCGACACGGCAAACTCATACCCCTGGCGGCGCATCTGCTCGATCAAAATCGACAGGTGCAGCTCGCCGCGGCCGCTCACGCGGAACGTATCGGTGCTGTCGGTCTCCTCCACGCGCATGGACACGTTCGTCTTGACCTCCGTAAACAGGCGGTCGCGCAGGTTGCGGGAGGTGACATACTTGCCCTCGCGCCCGGCAAACGGGCTGTCGTTGACCATAAACAGCATGGAGACGGTCGGCTCGTCGATCTTGACGAACGGCATCGGCTCCACGCACGAAGGGTCGCACGCGGTCTGCCCGACGTTCAGCCCCTCCACGCCCGCGACGCAGACAATTTCGCCCGGCTCGGCCTCCTCAATCTCCACGCGGCGCAGGCCCTCGAACCGGTACAGCCGCGTGATCTTCGCGTCGATGCGCCGGTCGCCCTCGCCGCCGCAGAGCACGATGGGCTGCAGCCTGCGCGCCACGCCCCGCTCGATCCGGCCGATGCCGATGCGGCCGACGTACTCGTCGTACTCAATGGCCGAGAACAGGATCTGCAGCGGCGCGTCAAAGTCCTGCTGCGGCGCCGGGATATATTGCAGGATCGTGTCGAACACGGCGTTCATGTTCGGCTCGAGCGCATCCGGCGACATGCCGGAGCTGCCGTCGCGCGCGGAGGCATAGATCACCGGGAAGTCCAGCTGCTCGGCCGTCGCGCCCAGCTCGATGAACAACTCGAGCGTCTCGTCCACGACCTCCATCGGCCGCGCGTCCGGGCGATCCACCTTGTTCACGACCACGACCGGCACCTTGCCAAGCTCCAGCGCCTTCCGGAGCACAAAGCGCGTCTGCGGCATGCAGCCCTCGAACGCGTCCACGAGCAGCAGCACGCCGTCCACCATCTGTAAAATGCGCTCCACCTCGCCGCCAAAGTCGGCGTGGCCCGGCGTGTCTACGATGTTGATGCGCACGTCGCCATACGTCACGGCCGTGTTTTTGGACAGGATCGTGATCCCGCGCTCCCGCTCGAGGTCGTTGCTGTCCATCACGCGCTCGCCGCCCAGCTCGTTCCTGCGCAGCGCGCCCGCGCCGCGCAGCAGCTGATCGACCAGCGTGGTCTTGCCGTGGTCCACGTGCGCGATGATCGCCACATTTCTGATTTCCATCTCTTCGTTCCCTCTTCTCTCTGTTCGGGTCCCCCCGGACCCGAAATCTCGCCGGCGCCGCGCGCCGCGCGCAACCCCTCCGCCGCGCACGCCGTGCGCCCCGGCGACAGGTTGAGCCCTAACCGAGCTATTATACATGATCCATCAAAATTATGGAATAGTTTTTTGCGGAGGCGGCAAAAAAAGCGGCGCACTACGCGCCGCGCACGCCCAACAGGGTCAGGATGGCGTAATCCGCCGCGATCAACCCCGCGGCGGCCGTGACCGGCGCGAGGCTGCCGATGGCCGCCTGCCCCGGCGCGGCATGCGGCGGCTCGTCGGAACAGACGACCGGCAGGGACGGCACGCCGCGCTTGCGCAGCGCCGCGCGCATCCGCCGCGCAAGCGGGCAGCCGGACGTGGCAAACACGTCCCGCACGGCAAAGCGGGAGGCGTCCAACCGGTTGCCCGCGCCCATGCACGACACCATGGGCACGCCGCGGGCACGGCAAAAATCGACGAGCGCGAGCTTGCCGGCCAGCGTGTCGATCGCGTCCACGAGAAAGTCAAACGCGCCCGGCAGCGCCTGCTCCACCGTGTCCGGCAGCACAAACACGTCCGCCGCCGTCACCCGGCAGCGGGACACGGCCGCAAGGCGCTCGGCCATCGCTTCCGTCTTTTTCCTGCCGATCGTGTCAAACGTGGCCACGAGCTGGCGGTTCAGGTTGCTCTCCGTCACCGCGTCCGCATCGACCAGGTGCAGCGCGCCCACGCCGGCGCGCGCCAGCGCCTCCGCGCAATGGCCGCCCACGCCGCCCAGCCCGACCACCGCCACGCGGCACGCGGCCAGGCGCTCGACGCCCGCCTGCCCGATCAGCAGCGCCGTCCGATCCTGCATCGCCCTTCCTCCTCACCGCCCGCGTCCAAGCACGTGCACCTGGACGGGAAACGCCTCGTTCCCGGGCATCACGCCCGCCTGCACCGCAAGTGGCACAAACCCCAGCCGCGCATACAGCGCCAGCGCCGGCGCGTTGCCCAGCAGCACCTCGACCGTCGCGCGGCCCTCCATCTGCCCCAGCGCAAACGCCGCAAGACGCGACCCGATGCCCCGGCGCGCCAGCGCGGGGTCCACATACAACCACGCCAGCTCCTCCGCCGAAAACGCCACAAACCCCGCGACGGCGCCGCCATATTCGGCCACGTACACCCGATAGCGGAACAGCCCCTCCCGCTCAGCCGCAAGGCACAGCGGCACAAACGCGGGCGACAGGCCGGCCAGTTCCAGCTCTACCCTGCGCGCCGCGTCGTGCACGCGGCACAGGGCCGCAAAATCCTCCGGCCCGTACGGGCGGATTTCGATGGATATGTCCCGCAACGCCGGCACCGCTCCTCCCCCTCCACCTGTACCCGGTCGATCCTGGCCTCCCCTTTTCCAAACCAACGGGCGCCCCAAAGGGCGGCGCGGGCGGAGGCCGCCTCCCGCTCCCGGTTGTCCTTCGCCCCTCTGCGGCGTGCTAAAGCGAAAGGCGCCGGCCGGAGACGAACGTCCGCCCAAACAGCGTGAGCCGGGCGGCGAGCAGCTGCTGCCGCCGGACGTGGAAGCGATGGTTTGCCTCCCGGTCGCCGTACCGGTCGTCGCCGAGCACGGGACAGCCGATGGCGGCCATCTGCACGCGGATCTGGTGCGTGCGCCCGGTAAAGAGGGAGATCTCGGCCAGCGCCAGGCCGTCCTTCTCCTGCAACACCCGGTAGGACAGGCGCGCCTGCTGCGCGCCGGGCGTGCCGGCCGGCACGACGCGCACAAACGCGCGCTCCGGATCCTTGAGTAGCCAGTGCTCGAGCGTGCCTTCGCGCCGTTCCGGCACGGCGGCGAGCACGGCCCGATACGTCTTTTCCACGCCCTCGTGCGTGCGGAACGCCTGGAGCAGCCGGTCGCGCATCGGCTCGGTGCGCGCAAAGGCGACGAGCCCCTCGGTATTGGCGTCCAGCCGGTGCACGGGATAGACCGTGCCCACAATGCTCTCGAGCGCGCCCGCGAGGTCCGTCTCGACCTCCACGCCGGCATGTTTGTCCACCACCAGCAGCTCGTCGTCCACATACACGCCGCGGCAGACGGCAAATGCCGGCAGCAACGCGAGCTGCGCGGGGAACGCGGAAAAGCCGTCCCCCTGCGGCAGGGAAAAGAAGGTCATCTCCTCGCCCTGCGTGGGGTGGCGCAGCGTCAGCGCATATGCCCAGAGCCGGATCTGCGCGCCGGGGCGCGCGGCGGGATTGTAGCGCTGGTCGCCCTCGATCGGGAAGCCGGCATGGGCCAATTGCACGCGGATCTGGTGCGGCCGGCCGGTCCGGAGCGACACGTCGAGCAGCGCGCGGCCGTCGCGCGCAGCCAGCGTGTCAAAGCGCAGCTCGGCGCGCTTGGCGCCCGCGGTCCCCTCGGGCACGACAGCGGAGGAAAAGCTCTTTTCGTCCTTGTACAGCCAGTCCACGAGCCGGCCCTCGGGCGGCGGGCAGCCCTCCACGACGGCGGCGTACCGCTTGCCGGCGGTGTGCGCCTTGAACTGCGCGGTCAGCCGCGCGGCCGCCTTGCTCGTGCGCGCAAACACCATGACGCCGCCCACGGGCCGGTCCAGCCGGTGCACGAGCGCGACGAACGCCTCGCCCGGCTTATCGTAGGCGGCCTTGATGTAGCGGCGGCACTGGGAGAGCAGGTCGTCGTCGCCGGTCGCATCGGCCTGTACGGGCACGTTGACCGGCTTTTCGACCACCAGCAGATGGTTGTCCTCATAGAGAATGCGAAACGGCGGCACGACGCCGCCGGAGGAAGGCGCGCTCACGGCGTCCACCTGCCGGTCGCGCCGCACGGCAGCACGAGCCCGCCGCGCCGGATGGGCAGGCCGACCTCGTCCGCCTCGGCATGGCCGCCGGGCAGCGCCACGCGCAGCACGTTGGACAGGACCGTGGGCGCCAGCCCGGTCGTGTAGGAATTGATGAGAAAGAACGCCGGCCTTTCAGACAGCAGCGCGGCGCACTGGGCGACGAGCGGATAGAGCGACTCCTCGATCTTCCACAGCTCGCCGGACGGGCCGCGGCCATAGCTCGGCGGGTCCATGAGGATGCCGTCGTAGCGGTTGCCGCGGCGCAGCTCCCGCTGCACGAACTTTACGCAGTCGTCCACGATGTAGCGCACGGGCGCGTCGGCCAGGCCGCAGGCGGCGACATTGTCCTTCGCCCAGGCGACCATGCCCTTGGCCGCGTCCACGTGCACCACCTGCGCGCCGCTCTTGAGGCAGGCGCAGGTCGCGCCGCCGGTATAGGCAAACAGGTTCAGCACGCGGCACGCCCCGTCCTGCGCGCGCTTTGCCTCCACCCGCGCGCGCATCCAGTCCCAGTTGACCGCCTGCTCCGGGAACAGGCCGGTGTGCTTGAACCCGGTCGGCCGCACGAGAAAGCGCAGGTCGCGATAGGCGATGGGCCAGGCCGCGTCCGGCAGGCTGCGCAGGAACTCCCAGTGCCCGCCGCCGCGCTCGCTGCGGTGGTACACCGCGTCGACCGCCGTCCTGTCCGGCGCCGCCATCGGCCAGACCGCCTGCGGGTCGGGCCGGAGCAGCGTGACGTCGCCCCAGCGCTCGAGCTTTTGCCCGTCGCCCGCATCGAGCAGCGTATAAGATTGCCAGCCATCCGCCAGATACATGTTCAGCCCTCCCGGGCGCCCACGCGCCGGTCGGCACGGAAGCCGTCCACGAGCACGGCGACGAGCCCCAGCAAAATGACGAGATAATACGTCAGAAACCGCCACACCAGCATGCCGGCCAGGCGGAAATCGCCAAAGTAGGTGGTAAACAGCGCATAGAACCCGCCCTCCGTGGCGATCGACGCGCCCGGCAGCGGCACAAACGCCACGCCGATGGACAGCATGCCCTGCAGCAGCGTCATCGTCGGGTAGGTGACCTCGGAAAAGCCCAGGCCGCGGTACACGCAGTACGTGACCGACAGGTAGGCCGTGACCTCGACAAACGCCACGAGCACGATCTGCACCATGCCGGCCCGGTGCTGTAGCGAATATGCGACGGCCTGCTTGTACTCGCCGATGAACCGGTCCCAAGCCGCGTACATCCGCTCGAGCCGGTCAGGCCGGCGCCGGCACGCCACGCGCCCGACGAAACCCACCACCGCGCGCCCGGCGCGATACACCAGCTGCGGCCGCACCATGAGCAGCAGCCCCGTCCCGGCGCAGAACAGGTGCAGTAAAAAGCCGATGCAGAACAGCACAAACATCGTCGTGCTCTCCTGCAGCAGCGTGCCGCCGCAGAACACCGCGCCCATCAATCCCACACAGGAGAGTGCGATGTGCCAGGCCATGAACTTGACCATCAGCACGGAGGTCGCCGTGCCGACGTTGATGCCGCGGCCACGCATCTGCAGCACCTGGAAGGGTTGTCCGCCCGACGAGAGCGGCGTCAGCGCGCTATAAAAAAAGCCGATCATGGTGGTGATGAGCGCCTCGTGCAGCGGCTGCGGGATCTGCATGTCGCGGCAGGCAATCTGATACATGAGCGTATCGCCCAAAAAGTACAACAGGGCGCACAGCAGCGCGCCGATCAGCCAGGGCGGCGAAACGGACTGCAGCACCTCCGCGATGTTGCCCACGTCTTTATCAAACACCACAAATCCCACGAGCACCGCCAGCGTCAGCAGCACCACCAGGATGCGTTTCCATGCCTGTTTCTTCATACTGCACCAGTATACCATTGCCGCATGCCGCTTTTCAATCCGCCAGACCGGCTTTTTTTAAACCTTCATCGAAATTTCATGGTTGCCGGCGTGCCAAGGGCCCCGCCACAGGCCGGGGCCCCTAATCCATCCGCCGCGCCGGGGCTACACCACGAGCTGGCCCTCGTCGCTGTTGACAATCTCAAAGATCTGCTCTTCGCTGCCGGTCACCGCATTGATGTACACGATGAAGCTTGCGCCGCCATACGTGCCCTTGAACTCATAGCAGAGCACCTCGGTCACGGCCGTGCGCGGGATCAGCGCCAGGCGCACGGAGACGATCTCGAGCGCTTCGTTCACGCTTTCGCGCGCCTCCTCCTCCGTCACGACCGGCACGGGCAGCTGGCGCTCGGTGTGGCTGAACAGGTAGTTGTATGCGTCCACGCCGACGATCTTCCCGCTCGCCCGCTCCACGTAGACCTTCACCAGGTCGGGATACAGGATCACGCCGCCCTGCACGGAAGCAAAGTTGTACACCGCAATGCCGGCATAAAACTGCGCATAGGTGGCCTCCATGCCGTCGTACCCGCGCGCGTTGAGATACGCCTTGGCCGCGTCGCGCATGCGCGCGCTCTCGGCCTCCTCGGGCACGCCCTCCGCGCCGCCCTGCGCCTCCGCCATCATCCAGAGCACCTTGCCGCCCTGTTTCGTCACGGCCAGCTCCACGCTGCGCCCGTCGGCGTCGGTGCCGATGATCTCATAGGTCGGGATCGTGCCGCCCGCCTCGCCGGCCAGCTGCAGGCTGCCGCCGACATACTCCGCCGCCGCCTGCAGCGCCGCGTCCGCGTCCACCTCTTCTTCCGGCAGCCCGCGCGGCTCGGCCTTCTCCGTGCTCTCGGAAAACGGCCCGTCATAGATCAGCGTCGGATAGTTGGCGATGCTCGCCTCGTCCTCGCTGCCCGCCGCGCCCTCGCCGCCGGCGGCGCCCTCGTCCTCGCCGGACGTGCTGTCGCTGCCGGCTGTAGCGCCCGTCCCGTCGCCATAGTAGCCGTCCACCGTCAAAGCCGTGAGCGGGAAGTCCTCCTCCTGCAGCCGCCGCTCGAGCTCCGCCGCCGTCTGCACGCTCGCCTCATACACCGCGGCCAGCTGGTCGCGGTCCTCCTGCCCGAGCACTGCGCCGGACAGGATCTGCGTGGACAGCGTGCGGGCATAGTCGCCCGCCTGCACCACAAAGCGGTTGAACTGTTCCACCTCGGTGTGCGACACCGGCAGCGCCGCCAGGTTGGCCGCCGCCGCGCCGGAGAGACGCCACACGTCGTCCAGCAGCAGCACATACTGCTTCGGGCTGGACACGACCATCAGCTTCTTGAGCGACACCTGCATGTCGTGCACGTTGTCATTCAGCTCCAAAAACGCCTGCCGGTACACCGACCGGATGCCGCGCTCGAGCGACTCCGCCCGCGCGCTCTGCTCTGCGCCCCAGATGCACGCGACCACCAGCGCCACCGCGAGCAGCACCGGCGCCGCAATGGCCGCAATCCGGCCCGCCATGCGGGCGCGCCGCGTTCCGGTCTCCTGGTTTTCCATCCAATTCACTCCTTTCCGCCCGTCCTGCGGGCACATGCCGCGCCGTCACTTGCAGAATACGTGGTTGCCGATGCGCATCATGATCGGCCGGGACAAAATCCACTTGTTGCTCGTCTTGGCGGGGTTATAGTAGTACAGACAGCCGCCGGTCGGGTCCCAGCCGTTCATCGCGTCGCGCGCGGCCTTGAGCGCGGTGTCGTTTGGCGTCAGGTTGATCTGCCCGTCCGACACGACGGAGAACGCGCCCGGCTGATAGATCACGCCCGAAATCGTGTTCGGAAAGCTGCTGCTCCTCACACGGTTGAGCACCACCGCGGCCACGGCCACCTGTCCCTTGTACGATTCGCCGCGCGCCTCGCCATACACGCAGCGCGCCAGCAGATACACGTCGCTGCTCGAGCTGCCGGTGCCGGAGGAGCTGCTGCTGCCGCCGGACGAGCCGCCCGTGAGGGAGATGCCGACGGCTTTTGCCGTGGCCGGGCCGACGATGCCGTCCACCTCCAGCCCGTTCTTGCGCTGGAAATACTTGACCGCCTGCTCGGTCTGGCTGCCGAAGATGCCATCGACATTTCCGGTATAGTAGCCCCACGTCTTGAGACGCTTTTGCAGCGTGGTCACCAGGTCGCCGCGGCTGCCGCGCCGGAGCGACTCGGCGTGCGACACCGGCGTCACGGCGCACAGCAGCACCGTCATCGCGAGCACCAGCACGAGAAAATGCTTCAGCTTCCGGTTCATCCTCATGCGATCACCCCCAGCTCCCGCAGCCACGCGAGCAGGCTGCTCTTAAACGTCAGCGCGTCCGGCGCCGGCAGCGCCTCCACGTCTTCCGTCACGATGCACAGCGGCGGGAACAGCACGCACCACCAGTTCTGCCCCGCGCCGTCGCCCAGCACCACGCGCAGCGCCTCATACTCGCCGGCGGGATACAGCGTGCCGCCATACGTGCGGTCGGGGAACGGGTACGTGCCCAGCATCAGCTGCGCCGAGTAGGAAAAACCCGCCTCGCGCAGCGTGTCCTCCGCTGCGGCGAGCAGCTCCGCGCCGTGCGTGCGCACAAACGCCTCCGCCTCCTCCATGGTGTCGCCCGGCTCCATGCACGCGAGAATCGCATCGCGCACGCGCAGTTTCACGGCCTGATCCTCCGCCGAATCGCTGTTGGCGATCACGTGCAGCCGCAAAATGCCGTCGCGCGTCTCGATCACGTCGGCTGCATCCGCCGCGGCGGCGCCGGCTTCCCCGGCAACCAGCAGGCCGATCCCGACGAGCGCGCCGGAAAGCACCAGGCACACGGCGCACCGGACAAGGAATTTGCGTCCGGAAAGGGTCTGTAACATATCCATCACCTCGGCATGAGTATGGACAACCCGCCGGGCCGTTATACAGCGCCCCGCCCCCGCGCGCCGTGCGCGCGGCGTGGGCAGACGCGCGGCCGCCCCGCCGCCGCGGCCATCCGCGCGCCCGCCGTCTTTGAGAAAGGCGCCCAAAGCCGTATTTTCCGGCGGCAATCCCCCGCTTGCGCTTGCTTTTGCGGCGCGGATTGCGTATAATACAGACAAACAACTTTGTGGAGGAAGACAGCTATGGCATACAAGATCACCGACGAATGCATCTCCTGCGGCGCCTGCGCGGCCGAGTGCCCCGTGGAAGCGATCAGCGAGGGCGACGACAAGTACGTCATCGATCCCGACACCTGCATCGACTGCGGCAACTGCGCCAACGTCTGCCCCGTGGGCGCGCCCACCGCGGACTGAGCCGCCGTTTTCAACCGCGGGCCGGCACGGCCTGCCCTGCAAGACAAACAGACAAAACATACGGGAGAGAGGCCAAAGCCCCTCTCCCGTATGTCGTCTCTGTCTCGTCTCCGCGCCGTCCCGGCCCGCTATGCCTGCTCGCCAAACAGCGCGGCAATGCCGTGCCGGTCGAGCCCCACGCCGATGACGCACACGCGGCCCGTCACCTCCGCGCCCCCGGCGCGGAGCGCCGGCTCGCCCGGCACATAGTCGAAGTGCCACCACGCGTCCACCCCCGCCGGCACGATGCCCTTGGCGCGCAAAACCGCGCCGTATCGCCCGCTGCCCAGCTCGTCCAGGATGGCGCGCAGCGCCTGCTCCGTGAACTGCCGCGGCGTTTCGGCGCTCCAGCTCTCAAACGGCGCGGCCGGGTGGGCGTGCCCGTGTTCGTGCTCGTGGCAGTGCTCATGCGCATGGCAGTGCCCGTGTTCGTGTTCGTGCCCGTGGCCGCAGCCGGGCTGCGCTTCGCCGCCAAGCAGCTCACGCGCGAGCGCGTCCGCAAACGCCGCCCGGTCCTCGAGCGCCTGCCGGATCTGCCGCCCGTCCAGCGCGTCCCACGGCGTCGTGACGATCGTCGCGCGGCCGTTGAGCTGCCGCAACCGGCGCACCACGTCCAGCAGCCGGCGTTCCGGCAGCTCCTGCGTGCGGCTGCACACGAGCAGCGCCGCATGCGCGATCTGGTCGTCGTACCAGGTGGAAAACTCGTCGAGATACGTCTGGCACCGCGTGGCGTCCACGACCGTCGCCGCCCCCGTCAGGCGCAGCGGCTCGCCGCGCGCCTCGAGCGCATGTACGGCCGACAAAATGTCCGAAAGTTTTCCCACGCCGGACGGCTCCACGAGGATGCGGTCCGGCCGGTATGTGCGCTGTGCCTCGAGCAGCGCGTCGGTAAACGCGCCGGACAGTGAGCAGCAGATGCAGCCCGCGTCCAGCTCCGAAATGGCCAGCCCCGTATCCCGTAAAAAGCCGCCGTCGATGCCGGCCTGCCCGAATTCATTCTCCAGCAGCACGAGGCGCTCGCCCCGGTAGGCCTCCGCCACGAGCTTGCGCACGAGCGTGGTCTTGCCCGCGCCCAAAAACCCGGATATGACCGTGACCTGCGTCATCCTCTCGCCTCCCCTGCGCCCGCGCCGGGCGCGTCACTGCCGGTAATAGCTGAAGAAGTCCGTGATCTTCTCCATCGCCTCTTTGAGCACCTCGATGCGCGGCAGGTAGACCACGCGGAAGTGGTCCGGCTGCTTCCAGTTGAAGCCGCCGCCGTGGATCAGCAGGATCTTTTTATCCTGCAACAGGTCGAGCGCAAACCGCTCGTCGTCCACGATGTGGAATTTCTTCACGTCCATCTTCGGGAACATGTAAAACGCGGCCTTCGGCTTGACGCACGTGATGCCCGGGATGTCGGTCAGCGCATTGTAGATGTACTCCCGCTGCTCATACAGCCGCCCGCCCGGCACGAGGTACGCGCGGGTGCTCTGGTGCCCGCCGAGCGCCGTCTGCACAATGGACTGCGCCGGCACGTTGGAACACAAACGCATGTTGGACAGCATTTGCAGCCCCTCGATGTAGTCCCTGGCCAGCTTTTTGTTGCCGCTCAGGATCATCCAGCCGATGCGGAAGCCGGCGATCATGTGCGACTTGGACAGGCCGCTGAACGTGACGCAGAACAGGTCCGGCGCCAGCGACGCGATGGAGACGTGCTCCTCGCCGTCCATGACCAGCCGGTCGTAGATCTCGTCCGAAAAGATGATCAGCCCATGCTGCCGCGCCACGTCCACGATGCCCTGCAACACCGCCTTCGGGTACAGCGCGCCGGTGGGGTTGTTCGGGTTGATGATGACGATGGCCTTCGTGCGATCCGTTACCTTTTTTTTGATGTCCTCGAGGTCGGGATACCAGCCCGACTGCTCGTCGCACACGTAGTGCACCACCCGCCCGCCGGCCAGCGTGGCGCTCGCCGTCCACAGCGGATAGTCGGGCGACGGGATCAGGATCTCGTCCTGGTCGTCCAGCAGCGCCGACATGCTGAGGTTGATGAGCTCGCTCACGCCGTTGCCGGTATAGATGTCTTCCATGGTCACGTTCGGGATCTGCTTGAGCTGCGCATACTGCATGATGGCCTTGCGCGCGGAGAACAGCCCCTTGGCAGGGGAATAGCCCTCGCACTCGGTCAGCTGCCGGCGCATGTCGTAGATGACCTCGTCCGGCGTGCGGAACCCGAACGGCGCCGGGTTGCCGATGTTCAGCTTCAGGACCTGCGTGCCGTCCTCCTCCATCCTGGCCGCCTGGTCCACGACCGGGCCGCGCACGTCGTACAACACGTTGTTCAGCTTTGACGATTTTTTGAATTCGCGCATGTTCTCTCCTCCAAGCGTCCTGTCTCCCGTCCTGTCTGCGCCGGCCGTGCCGGCGCCCTGCGCCGCGTCCGGCCCGCTCCCCTTCAGCCACGCCTCGTCCACCTGCAGCGCCGCGGCAAGAAAGCGCAGCACGTCCGCACGCGGCACGGTCTTGCCGCCGACATACTGGCTCACGTGGCTCTTGCCCAGCTTCACGCCCCGCTCCGCCGCCAGGCGGATGAGGTCCACCTGCTTGACGCCTCGCTGCGCCATTGCCACCTTCAGCCGGTCTGCAAACGTCTCCTGCGGCATCGCCCTGCCTCCTCGAAAGTTCAATCTGTTTGAGCATTATACCACGCCACCCACAAAAGTTCAATATCTTTTTGGAAGTTCAATTTGTTGATAAAAGTTCAATTTTACGCCGTCCGGCGTGGCGGGCGCGGCCAAAAAGCGGATGTACAGCGGTGCACGCGGCAAAAAGGCGGGGATGCGCGTCCCCCGGACGCGCATCCCCGCCGTCAAACAGCCGACCAGGCCGGTCGGCCTACGCTATTCCTCCTTCACTTCGGGCAGACCGGCCACGCTCGTGAGGATGGACAGGATACCCGCAAGCGCCGAGGCCGACGCCACCAGCACCCAGTCCACCTCCGACAGCATCGCCGTCGTGCCGATGGTCGCCACGGCCGTCTGTGCGAGCGTCTTTACCGCGCGCACCGCCGCCGCTTTCAGCCACAGTATGAAATTGGCCTTCATGTCGTGTTCTCTCCTTTCGTTCCTTGGTCGGTTTCGGGCGGCGCCGCACACGCCGCCCACTTTCATCATATGGCGCAAAGCGCGCCCCCGTGCCTGGCGGCGCGTCACGCCCCCTCGGAGTTGTTCCGGGCGACGAGCTTGCGCTCCAGGCGCTTGAACGCCCGCATCGCCTCCCGGTACTGCTCCACGCCGTCCTCCACCTCGCCGTTGGGCGCGCCGCGCTTGGCCGCCATGGCCAGCGCGTACGACAGCTTGGCGCTCGCCACGAGCAGCGACACCTGCACGTTCTCCGCCTCGAGCCGCGCCGCCTCCCGCTCCCGCGTGGCCGCGTCGCGCTTCCTCTGGCGGCGGCTGAACACCCCCATGGCGACGGACACCAGCAGCGACGGCAGCGCCGCCTGCACGATCTCCCACACGTCCATCGCGCCACCTCACGGGTACAGCAGGCGGCAACGCCCAAAGTACTTCCAGTACCCCGCGCTCTGCTGCACCGGTTCCTTCACCACGCCGTCGTCGCGCCCCTTGGCGTGCACCACCCAGCCGCCGCCCACATACAGGCCGATGTGCGTCTTGTCGCCGTCGCTCCCGCGCAGCACGAAATCCCCCGCGATCAGCTCGCTCCGCGCCAGCGGCGTGCAATAGCCCCACAGCCCGTCGCAGTCGCGCCGCCCGTCCCACGCGCCCACCTCGCGCAGCAGGAACGACACGAACCCCGAGCAGTCGAAGCAGCGCATCTGCGTCACGCCTCCGCGCCGAAGCGCGTCGCAAAAGCGGATGGAGCGCTCCGCGTCCGCCTCCGTCTTGTCCAGGCCGCGGATGTCGCCGTCGGTCGGGTTCTCCTGCCCCGACGCGGCCCACACATACGGATGGCCGATGTACTGCTGGGCAAGCGCGCACATCCGCTCCGCCAGATCCGACGGCGTGGCAGGCGCGGGCGGCTCCGGCGCGCCGTCGGCAAACAGCGCCGCCCACGTGAGCGGGCCCACGACGCCGTCCACCGTGAGCCCCGCGGCGCGCTGGAACGACCGCACCGCCTCCAGCGTGTCGTCCCCGAACGTGTCGTGCGTCGCCGCATGCAGATAGCCGAGCGCCACGAGCCGGTCCTTGACCGCCCGCACGTCGTCGCCTTTCATCAAATGTTTGAGCAATCTCGTATATTCCACCATGGTTTCCTCCTCATTCCCCTTTCCTCCTCATTCCCCGTCGCTTTGCGCCGCGCCGCCCGCGCCGGGCCGTCCCGCCCGCCGCCGGGCACGCCGGGCGCCAAACAGCCGCTCGCAAAAGGCGCGCGCGTCCGCCCCGCCCGCCGCGCACGCGCCCGCCGGCGCGGCGCGGCGCTCCGCCTCGCAGCCGTACGCGCGAAAATACAGGCGGTATTCCGCCCAGCACGCATAGCACCGCCAGAGCCGGAACTGGCTGCGCGTAAAGATGACCTGTACGCCCTCCGCGAGCACGTCGTGCGTCTTGCCGTAGATGTCGCGCACCGTGCGGCCGGCCTGGCCGCGCGCCCGGAGGAACGCGTCGAACGGGAACGGCTCCAGCCGCCCCTCGATCCACGGCAGCCGCACGTGCACCGCCGCCCCGCCCGAAACCTGCGGCAGCACGAGCCCGAACGGCGCCGCGCCGCCCGCGGGCAGCGGCACGTCGTCCACCACGATCGCGCGCCCGATGTCGAACGCCGCCCACGGTTCCGTCGCCTCCGCGCAGGCCTGCAGCGGTGCGCGCGGGTCCGCCCGGCGGCCGGCCAGCGCACGGATGCGCGCACGGGTCAGCCCGCCCAGCAGCGCCTTTTCATGCCGCCGGAACAGCGTCTCGCGCAGAAACAGCAGCGCGTCCGGCGCGGGCGCGGCGGCCAGCGCCACATAGCGCGCCCCGCCCACCGTGAACCCGTGCCGCGCCAGGCTGAAAAGCGCCTCCGGCCGCGCCGCCCGCACGAGGAGCAGCGCGCCGGTGCGCGCGCCCGGCCGCAGCCCGAGCTGCCGCGTCAGCGCCGACGCGGGCAGCGACGCGCCGTCCCCTGCGCGCGCCCGCTCCGGCGCAAGGCTGCGCGGCCCGGCGTGCGCCAGGAGCGCCGCGCGCAGCGCCCGCCGCTGCGCGGCGGCCTCCGCCCGGCAGGCGGCAATGGCGGCGGCAAGCTCGTCCTCCTCCGGCAGCAGGAATACCGCATACCCATAGATGCGCTCCAGCTGCGCGAGCGCCTGCCGCTCCCCGCGCCGCCCGGCAGCGCACGCGCGCACCACCCGCCGCGCCCGCTCGTACCGCACCCGGTTCCGCACGGCTCGCCGCAGCCGCTCGTCCAGCGCCCGTTCCCGCTCCGTATACAGCGCCGTGGCGTCCACCGCGCCGATGCGTATCCTCTCCCGTCGTGCCATGTTGCTCCCCTTTCCGTGCTCGTGTCCATGCCGGCCGGCCGATTTCCGCCACTTGGCGCGCGGGCCGGCACCCGCGCAAAAAACCCGTGAAAAAACCGGCCGGGCCGGTTGTCATTTGCAGTATACCATGTTATACTGCCTTATACGAACAAATGTTTGCATTCTGAAATCCATAAGAGAGGGGACAGACGCGAAATGCTGGTGGACATCGACCGGATCCGGCTGGCGGACCGGATCCGCAGGGACTATGGCGACGTGGCGGAGTTGGCGGCGGACATCGCGGAAAACGGGCTCATCCAGCCGCCGCTCGTGACGCCGGAGCTGCTGCTCATCGCAGGGGAACGGCGGCTGCGCGCGTGCAAGTCGCTCGGCTGGAAGCAGCTCGAGGTGCGCGTCATGCCCGTGCGGGACGCGGTGCACCTGCTCCGGCTGGAGGTCAGCGAGAACGAAAACCGCAAGGACTTCACGTTTTCCGAGCGCATGCGCTGGGCGGCGCGGCTGGAAGCGGCGCTCCGGCAGGTGGCGGCGGGCAACTCTGCGGCCAACCTGCCGGGGGCGCAGCGGCCGGCGGGCGCGCCGGTGGGCCGCGTGGAAGAGGCCGTGGCGCAGCAGGCCGGCATCGGCGGGCGGGACAAGTACCGCCAGGCCAAGTACATCGTGAGCCACGCCCCGCCAGAGCTGATCCGCAGCCTGGACGAGGGGCAGATCTCCGTGAACGCCGCCTACCAGAAGCTGCGGGCAGAGGTGCAGCGGCTGCAGCGCTGCAACGCCCAGCTGGAGGCGCTGGAGAGCGCCGCTTCCGACCAGATCGACGGCATGGAGCAGAAGCTGCACCGCCTCGAGGAGTCCAACGCGCAGTTGCGCCGCGCGCTCGGCAGCACGGCGGACACGGCGCTGCGCCGGCAGGTGCTGGAGCTGCAGTCGCTGTCCGAGCGTACGCGGGAGGAGGCGGCGCGCCACGCGCTGGAGGCGCGGGAAAAGGGGCGGCAGCTGAGCGCCGCGCGGCGGCGATACCGGGACATGGCGCTGCGGTATGCCACGCTGCAGCAGACGCTCAGCGCGCAGCCGGGCGTGGGGGCGCAGGGTCTGTGCGCGCGCTGCGGCACGCTGCGCGCGGCGCTCGCCCAGCTGCTGGAGGAGTGCGCGCGTGCCCCGCTGGACGCCTGGCCGCCCGAGCAGCGGCGCGAGGCCGCCGGCGCGGCGCAGGCCGTGGCGGCGCTGGCGCAGCAGCTGGGCGGCCTGCTGCGCCCCGGCGCGCCGGAGGACGGCTTTCCGGGCGGCCAGGCGAAGGGCGGCGGCTGACCGGCGGGCGCGGTGGTCAAAACGGAATCACGGGACGAGCGGCGAGAGCGCGGCAAAGACGAGAACGCAGACGAGAGCGCAACAAAAAAGCCCGTTCAAACGGGCTTTTTCTGCTGCCGCCAGAAACGGCGACTACCATGTGGTAGCGGCGATCCGACTCGAACGGATGACAGGCCGGGTATGAACCGACTACTCTAGCCAGCTGAGTTACGCCGCCACAAACCTGCCGCGGGAACCCCGCGTGCCAGTCTATTATAGAGGAGTTCTCCGCGCGTGTCAAGTAAAATTCGCGCCGCGCCGCAGGGCAATCCGGCGGCGCGCCGCCCTCGCGCCCGGGCAGGGCGCGGGCGGGCTCTCCTTGCCCCCGGCAGGCCCGCCGGGCGCATAACCGGCCGCGATCCAGCATACACTTTTGACATGAAACGACATGTGCAATGGAAACCGCTGCTGCTTTGCCTGGCCATCCCGCTCGCCGTGGGCGCGCTCGCCGGGCTGCTGACCCGCGACTCGACGGACGCCTATGCCGCGCTGCGGCAGCCGCCGCTGTCGCCCCCGGGCTGGGTGTTCCCGGTCGTCTGGACGATCCTCTACCTGCTCATGGGCCTTTCCAGCTATCTGCTGCTGCCGCGCGGGGCGGACGGCAGGGTGCTGCCGCTTTCCGAAGCGGACGGCGCATGCCGCAACGCGCTGTTTCTGTACGCGGTGCAGCTTGCGCTCAACTTCCTCTGGCCGCTGCTGTATTTTGCCGCCGGGCTGCTGCTCGCCGCGCTGGTCGACCTGCTGCTGCTCTGGGTGCTGGTGCTCCTGCTGCTGCTCGCCAGCCTGCGGTGCAACCGGACGGCCGCGCTGCTGCTTCTACCCTACCTGCTGTGGCTCACCTTTGCCGCGTACCTGAATTTCGGCACACTGCTGCTGAATCTCTGACTTCAAAATGAAGAAAGCCCGCGCACCGGCCACGGCCTCTGCGCGGGCAATTTGTTGCCTCTGCCTGCCCGGCATCCGGGCGTTCCCGGTCAGACGTTGAAGCGGAACAGCGTCACGTCGCCATCCTGCATCACGTAGTCCTTGCCCTCCGAGCGGACGAGCCCCTTTTCGCGGCACGCGGCCATGGAGCCGAGCGCCACGAGCGTCTCATACGGCACGACTTCGGCGCGGATGAACCCGCGCTCAAAGTCGGTGTGGATCACGCCGGCCGCCTGCGGCGCCTTCCAGCCGCGGCGGATCGTCCACGCGCGGACCTCGTCCGCGCCGGCGGTCAGGAAGCTGATGAGCCCCAGCAGCCGGTAGCACGCGCGCACGAGCTGGTCGAGCCCGCTCTCCGCCACGCCCATCTCCTCGAGAAACGCCGCCTTTTCCTCCGGCTCCAGCGCGGAGATCTCCTCCTCCAGCTGCGCGCAGATGGTCAGCGCCTCGGCGTGCTCCGCCGCCGCCGCGTCGTACACCTGCCGCACCAGCGCGTCCGGCGCGGCCCCGAGCGCGGACTCCGCCACGTTGGCCACATAGATGACCGGCTTCGTGGTCAGCAAAAACAGCCCGCGGACAAACGGCTCGTCCTCCGCGTCAAACGCCATCGTGCGCACCGGCCGGCCGGCCTCGAGCGTGGCGTGGATGCCCTCCAGCAGTTCTAGCTCGTGCAGCAGGCGCTTGTCGCCGCCCTTCATCATCTTCTTCGTGCGGTCGATGCGGCGCTCCACCGTCTCGAGGTCTGCAAACACCAGCTCGAGGTTGATCGTCTCCATGTCGCGCGCCGGGTCGACGCTGCCGTCCACATGCACGACGTTTTCATCTTCAAAGCAGCGCACCACGTGCACCACCGCGTCCACCTCGCGGATGTGCGAGAGGAACTTGTTGCCCAGCCCCTCGCCGCGGCTCGCGCCGCGCACCAGCCCCGCGATGTCCACAAACTCGATCGTGGTCGGCGTGACCTTTTTCGGGCTGTACAGCTCCGCCAGGCGGTCCAGCCGCGCGTCCGGCACCGGCACCACGCCCACGTTCGGCTCGATCGTGCAGAACGGGTAGTTGGCCGCCTGCGCGCCCGCCTGCGTGATGGCGTTGAACAGCGTGCTCTTTCCGACATTTGGCAATCCCACGACGCCTAATTTCATGGTCCTCTCCTTTTGGGGGCCGTCTGCCGCGCGCCCCCGGCGCATTTCCGTGTCCCGCGGCGCGTCACAGGCGGGCAAGCCCCGCCTCGAGCCGCCGCAGCGATTCCTCCCGGCCAAGCAGCGCGGCGATCTCGATCGCTCCGCCGGGCGTGACCTGCCGGCCGGCCAGCGCAACGCGCACCGGCCAGAGCAGCGTGCCGTTCTTCAGCCCCTCCCGCTCGGCGAGCCCGAGCAGCGTCTCGTGCAGCGCCGCCTCCGTCCACGCCGGCAGCGCGGCGAGTGCCGGCAGCACGAGCGACAGCACCGCCTTCGCCACGGCCGGGTCGGTCTTGGATTTCTTGTTCGTAAACAGCGCCGTGTCGTACGCCGGCAGCGCGGCGAGGAAATCCACCATGCCGGGAATCTCCGAAAACACCGCCGTGCGCGGCTGCAAAATGCGGCACAGGATGCCCGCGTCCATGCCGGCGACGCCCGCCTGCTCGTAATACGGCAGCGCGTGGGCCGTGAACGCCTCCGGCGTCAGGCGCCGGATGTACTCCGCGTTCATCCAGGTGAGCTTGTTCACGTCGAAAATGGCGGGCGACTTGCTCATGCCGCGGATCGAAAACGCCTCCACCAGCTCGTCGAGCGTGAAAAACTCGCGCTCGTCGCCCGGGTTCCAGCCGAGCAGCGCCACATAGTTGACGATCGCCTCCTTGAGGTAGCCCTTTTGGAGATAGTCCTCAAAGTACGCGTCGCCGTCGCGCTTGGAGAGCTTGTGCGTCGCGTCGCGCATGATGGGCGTCATGTGGATGTAGACCGGCTTCTCCCAGCCGAACGCCTCGTAGAGCAGGTTGTACTTGGGCGTGCTGGCCAGGTACTCGTTGCCGCGCATGACGTGCGTGATGCCCATCGTGTGGTCGTCGATGACGTTTGCAAAGTTGTAGGTCGGCATGCCGTCGGCCTTGATGAGGATCATGTCGTCCAGCTCGGCGCAGTCCACGGCGATGTGGCCGTAGATCACGTCGTCAAACGACGCCTCGCCGCTCTCCGGCACGTTCTGCCGGATCACATACGGCTCGCCCGCCGCCAGGCGCCGCGCCACCTCCTCCTGGGACAGGTGCAGGCAGTGCTTGTCGTATTTGAACGTCTCGCCGCGCGCGGCCGCCGCCGCGCGGCGCACCTCCAGCTCCTCCACCGTGCAGAAGCAGTAGTACGCCTTGCCCTCGCGCACGAGCTGCTCGGCATACGGCAGGTACATCTCCTTGCGCTCGCTCTGCACATAGGGGCCGAACGCGCCGCCCACATCCGGGCCCTCGTCCCAGTCCATGCCGATGCTCCTGAGCGTGCGGTAGATGACCTCCGTGGCCCCCTCCACATAGCGCTCGCGGTCGGTGTCCTCAATGCGCAGGATGAAGCGCCCGCCGTTGTGCCGCGCATAGAGATAGGTGTACAGCGCGCTGCGCAGGTTGCCGAGGTGCATGTACCCCGTGGGGCTCGGCGCAAACCTGGTTCTGACCGTCTTTTCCATGATCCATTCCCTCTCCGTCTGTCCGCTGCCTGCCGCCCGCGCCCGGCGCGGGCGGGCACGCGGCCTCCGTTATCCCTTGTAGCTGTCCTTGAGCCCCACGACGCGGTTGAACACGGGCCGCTCCGCCGTGCCGTCCGGGTCGGTGCAGAAGTACCCGACGCGCAGGAACTGGAACCGGTCGCCCGGCTGCGTCCCCAAAAGCGCCGGCTCCGCAAAGCCGTGCCGCACGGTCAGCGAATCGGGGTTCAGCCGCTCGATAAAGTCGCGCCCGTCGTCCGCGCCCTCGTCCGTGAGCAGCGGCTCATAGAGGCGGAACTCCGCCGGCACGGCGGACGCGGCCTCCACCCAGTGCAGCGTGCCCTTGACCTTGCGCTCGCACTGGCCGCTGCGCGTGTCCGGGTCGTACGTGACGTGCACGCACGTCACGCGCCCCACCTCGTCGCACTCGTGCGACGCATAGCGCACGATGTACGCGCCCTTGAGGCGCACCTCGCCGCCCGGCTTGAGCCGGAAGAATTTCTTCGGCGGGTCGACGGCAAAGTCCTCCCGCTCGATGTACAGCTCACGCCCGAACGGCACCTCGTGCGTGCCGGCGGTTTCGTCGTTCGGGTTGTTCTCCACGGCCACCTGTTCGACGCGGCCGGGCTCAAAATTGTCGATCACCACGCGCAGCGGGTCGAGCACCGCCATGCGGCGCAGGGCGTGCGCGTTCAGGTCCTCGCGGACGCAGTGCTCGAGCATGGCCGTCTCCACGACCGAGTCGGCCTTGGCCACGCCGATGCGCTCGAGAAAGTCGCGCACGGACGCGGCCGTATATCCGCGGCGGCGCAGGCCGCACAGCGTGGGCATGCGCGGGTCGTCCCAGCCGGAGACGTGCCCCTCCTCCACCAGGCGGCGCAGGTAGCGCTTGCTCATGACGGTGTTCTCGAGGTTCAGCCGCGCAAACTCGATCTGCCGCGGCCGGTGCGCAAAGCCGCACTGCTCCACGACCCAGTTGTAGAGCGGGCGGTGCGCTTCGTATTCGAGGCTGCACAGCGAGTGCGTCACGCCCTCAAGCGCGTCCTGGATCGGGTGGGCAAAGTCGTACATCGGGTAGATGCACCACTTGTCGCCCGTCTGGTGGTGCGGGATGTGCAGGATGCGGTACATGGCCGGGTCGCGCAGGTTGAGGTTCGGCGAGGCCATGTCGATCTTGGCGCGCAGCGTGCGCGAACCGTCCGGAAACTCGCCGTTCTTCATGCGCTCGAACAGGTCGAGGTTTTCCTCCACGCTGCGGTCGCGGTACGGGCTGTTGCGCCCCGGCTCGGTCAGCGTGCCGCGGTATTCGCGCATCTCGTCCTTCGACAGGTCGTCCACGTACGCCACGCCCTGTTTGATGAGCTGCACCGCCAGTTCGTAGCACTGGTCAAAATACGACGAGCCGAACAGCATCTTGTCCCACTGAAAGCCCAGCCACCGGATGTCCTCCTGGATGGCCTCGACGTATTCGACGTCCTCCTTGGTGGGGTTGGTGTCGTCAAAGCGCAGGTTGCACACGCCGCCATACTGCTCCGCCATGCCAAAGTCGATGCACAGCGCCTTGGCGTGGCCGATGTGCAGGTAGCCGTTCGGCTCCGGCGGGAACCGCGTCTTCACGCGCGGGTCGGCCTCGCCCGCGTCGCGGCGCGCCTTGAGATCCGCTTCGATCTGCTCCTCGATAAAGTTCTTGCTGCGAGCCGGCTCTTCCATGGCCATCCGCCTCCCTGTCCGTTTCCAAAGTAGTTCATTTTATTATGCTCACAACCGGCAAAAATGTCAACGAGCGGGACCGCTTTTGTTTGCGATTCTTTTCGCCATATGATATACTTTTTCATCATTTGCGCATCTGCGCGGACGGGAGAATGACACCTATGCAGCACATTGCATTTATCGGCCTCGGCGTCATGGGCGGCGCCATGGCGGGGCACCTGCTGGACGCGGGCTACGACATGCACCTCTACACCCGCACGCGGGAAAAGGCGCTGCCGCTCGTGGGGCGCGGCGCCCACTGGCACGACGCCGTTGCCGGCTGCGTGGCGGAGGCGGACGCCGTGATCACGATCGTGGGCTTCCCGCCCGACGTGGAGGAGGTCTACTTTGGCCCGGACGGCATCGTGGAAAACGCGCGGCCCGGCACGCTGCTGATCGACATGGCGACGACCGCGCCGTCGCTCGCCGTGCGCATCTACGAGGCGGCCCGCGCGCGCTCTCTCTCCGCCCTGGACGCGCCGGTCTCCGGCGGCGACGTGGGCGCGAAAAACGCCACGCTGTCCATCATGGCCGGCGGCGACCGCGAGGCGTTCGAGCGGGCCATGCCGCTGTTCGAGCGCATGGGCAGCGCCATCCACCACACCGGCCCGGCCGGCACCGGCCAGCACACGAAGATGGCCAACCAGATCGCCATCTGCGGCGCGATCGCCGGCGCATGCGAAGCGCTCCAATATGCCAGGAAGGCCGGGCTCGACCCGGAGAACATGCTCTCGTGCATCAGCGGCGGCGCCGCCGGCTCGTGGCAGCTCTCCAACATGGTGCCGCGCATCCTGCGCGGCGACCTGAACCCCGGCTTCTTCATCAAGCACCAGGTCAAGGACCTGCGCATCGCCCGCGAGGAGGCGGAGCGCCACGGCGCCGCGCTCCCCGTGCTCGACCTCGTCGCCGCCATGTACGAACAGCTGCTGGCCGCCGGCGACGGCCAGCTGGGGACGCAGGCGCTCATCCGCGCCTATGAGGCGATGCCGGAACCAGAGCGGTAACCGCGCCGCCGACCGACCGGCGCGGCCCGCGCGCCGCGCCATGCAACCGATGGGAGGAGAACCATGCACGACATCTTTGACAAGCGCAAAAACGAATACGCCGAACAGGCGCGCGCCCTGGGCATCTACCCGTATTTTCACGAGCTGGAATCCCGCCAGGATACGGAAGTCATGATGGAGGGCAAGCGCCGCATCATGCTCGGCTCCAACAACTATCTCGGCCTGACCGTGCACCCGCGCGTGATCGCCGCGGGTGTCGCCGCGCTCGAAACCTACGGGACCGGCTGCTCCGGCTCCCGCTTCCTGAACGGCACGCTGAGCCTGCACACGCAGCTCGAGCGCGAGCTGGCGGACTTTCTCGGCAGGGAAGCCGTGATGACGTTCTCCACCGGCTTCCAGACGAACCTCGGCATCCTCTCCGCCCTGTGCGGCAAGAGCGACTACGTGCTCTGCGACAAGGAAAACCACGCGAGCATCTACGACGGCTGCAAGCTCTCCTACGCCAAGATGCTCCGCTACCGCCACAACGACATGGACGAGCTCGAGCGCCGGCTGCAGCAGGTGCCGGACAAGGCCGGCTGCCTGATCGTGACCGACGGCGTGTTCTCCATGGGCGGCGACATCTGCAACCTGCCGGAGATCGTGCGCCTCGCGCGCCAATACGGCGCGCGCGTCATGGTGGACGACGCGCACGGGCTCGGCGTCATCGGCAAGGGCGGGCGCGGCACCGCGTCGTATTTCGGTCTGGAGGACCAGGTCGACGTCGTCATGGGCACGTTCTCCAAGTCGCTCGCGTCCATCGGCGGCTACATGGCCGCAAGCGCGGACGTCGTGGACTACGTGCGCCACGCCTCACGGCCGTACATCTTCTGCGCGTCGATCCCGCCCGCCTCGTGCGCCACGGCCATCGAGGCGCTGCACATCCTGCGCGAGCAGCCGGAGCTGCCGGAACGGCTGGCTGCGCTCGCGCGGCACATGCGCGAAGGGCTCAAGCGCCGCGGCATCGCCATCCGCGAGAGCACGACGCCGATCATCCCGATCTACACCCACGACGCGGTCACCACGCTGACCATCGCCAAGGAGCTCTACGACGAGGGCGTGTACGTCAACCCCGTGTTGCCGCCGGCGACGCACCCGTCGGAGTGCCTGCTCCGCACGAGCTACATGGCCACGCACACCGAGGCGCTGCTCGACGAGGCGCTGGACATCATCGAAAGGGTGGTGAAGCGGCATGTCGGAAAGTAAGGGCGTCGTGCTCGTCACCGGCGCCTCCAGCGGCATCGGTTTGGCCGCCGCCAACGCCTTTCTCGACGCCGGCTACACCGTCTACGGCCTGAGCCGGCACCCGTTCCCGGCGGCGCGCCACACCCACCTGACCGCCGACATTGCGGACGAAGCACAGGCGCGCGCGGCGGTGGAAACCGTGCTCGCGCGGGAGGGGCGGCTCGACATCCTCGTCAACAGCGCCGGGTTCGGCATTTCGGGCGCGATCGAATTCACGACCGACGCGGAAGCGCGCAGCCAGTTCGACGTCAACTTCTTCGGCACGCTGCACTGCATCCGCGCCGCGCTGCCGCACATGCGGCAGGCCCGCGCCGGGCTGATATTGAACCTCGGCTCCGTGGCCGGGTCGATCCCGATCCCGTTCCAGGCGTTTTATTCCGCCGCCAAGGCCGCCATCGCCTCGGTCACGATGGCGCTGCAAAACGAGCTGCGCCCGTTCGGCGTGCACGCCGTCGCGCTGCTGCCGGGCGACGTGAAGACCGGGTTCACCGCCGCGCGGCAGAAGAGCGCCGCGGGCGGCGAGGTGTATGCCGCGCTCGCCCGCTCGGTCGCCGGCATGGAGCGCGACGAGCAGAACGGCATGTCTGTGGACGTGCTGGGCCGGCGCATCGTGGCCATCGCGCAAAAGCGCCACCCCAAGGCGCTGTACTCGTGCGGGCTGCAATACCAGTTCTTCCTGCTGCTGGCGCGCCTGCTGCCCGTACGCACGCTCAACTGGCTCGTCGGGCTGCTGTACGCAAAGGCGTAACACGCGCTCCCGCAACGCAAACGCAGACGAGGCTCCGCCACCGGCGGAGCCTCGTCTGCGTTTGCCGGGCAGCCCGTTTCAGCCGACCGACGTCACATGGTAGTCCTGCGCCTCCACGGCGGCGCGCAGCGCCTCGTCCGTCACAGCCGCGCCGAGCGTCACGACCGCCGTGCCCGCCTCGTGGCTGACCGTCGCCTGCGTCACGCCGGGCACCGCCTCGAGCGCCTTCTTCACGCGCGCCTCACAGTGGGCGCACATCATGCCTTCGATCTGCAACGTCTTTTCCATGTTCCGTTCCTCTCCTTTTCTCTTCTGGTTCCGTTTGATCCGGCCATGCCCGTCCCGCCGCGCGTCGTGCGGCCGGAACAGGTTCAGCCGCAGCGCGTTGGTCACGACGCAGAAGCTGGACAGGCTCATCGCCGCCGCGCCGAACATGGGGTTCAGCTCCCAACCGAGCACCGGCACGAACACGCCCGCCGCGAGCGGGATGCCGATGGTGTTGTACAGAAACGCCCAAAACAGGTTCTCGTAGATGTTTTTGAGTGTGGCGCGGCCGAGCCGGATGGCCGCCGGCACGTCGGTCAGGCGGCTTTTGACGAGCACCACGTCTGCCGCGTCGATCGCCACGTCCGCCCCCGCGCCGATGGCCACGCCGATGTCCGCCCGCGTGAGCGCCGGCGCGTCGTTGATGCCGTCGCCCACCATGGCCACGCGTCCCTGCGCCTGCAGCTCGCGTACGGCGCGCTCCTTGCCGTCCGGCAGCACGCCGGCGATCACCTCGTCCACGCCCGCCTCGCGGCCGATGGCGCGCGCCGTCCGCTCGTTGTCGCCGGTGAGCATCACGACGCGCACGCCCATGCCCTGCAGCTCCCGCACCGCCTGCGCGCTCTCCGGCTTGATCGTGTCCGCCACGGCCACGACGCCGAGCAGCGCCCCGTCCCGGCCGAAGAACAGCGGCGTCCGCCCCGTTTCGGCCAGCGCCGCCGCCTGCGCGCGCAGCGCCTCCGGCACGTCCGCCTGCGAGAGGGCAAAGCGCTCGTTGCCGCCAAACAGGGCGTGCCCGTCCAGCGCGGCCGTCAGCCCGCTGCCCGGCAGCGCCTGAAAGTCCGTCACCGAAGCGGCCGCCAGGCCGCGCGCCTCCGCCTCGCGCAATATGGCGCGGGCAAGCGGGTGTTCGCTCGGCCGCTCCAGCGCCGCCGCCAGGCGAAGCAGCTCGTCCTCGTCCACGCCCGGCGCGGGCAGCAGGTCCGTCACGCCCGGCTCGCCGCGCGTGATGGTGCCGGTCTTGTCGAGCACGACCGTCTGGGCGCGCCCCGTCTCCTCGAGCGAGACGGCGGTCTTGAACAGGATGCCCTGGCGCGCGCCCACGCCGCTGCCGACCATGATCGCCACGGGCGTCGCCAGCCCGAGCGCGCACGGGCAGCTGATCACGAGCACCGAGATGCCGCGCGCCAGCGCATAGCCCGCGCTCTGCCCGACGAGCAGCCACACGGCGACCGTCACCGCGGCGACGGCGATCACCGCCGGCACGAACACGCCGGACACCCGGTCCGCCACCTTGGCGATCGGCGCCTTGGTCGCCGCGGCGTCGCCGACCATGCGGATGATCTGCGAGAGCGTCGTATCCTCGCCCACGCGCGTGGCCTCGCAGCGCAAAAAGCCCGTCTGGTTCAGCGTCGCCGCGTACACCGGCGCGCCCGCCGCCTTGTCCACCGGCAGGCTCTCGCCGGTCAGCGCCGCCTCGTCCACCGCGCCCGTCCCGTCGCGCACCACGCCGTCCACCGGGATCTGCTCGCCCGGCCGCACGACAAACACGTCGCCCGGGCGCACCTGCTCGACCGGCACCGCCTGCTCCACGCCGCCGCGCACGACCGTCGCCGTCCGCGGCGCGAGCCGCATCAGCCCGCGCAGCGCGTCGGTCGTGCGGCCCTTGGAGCGGGCCTCGAGCATCTTGCCGACGGTGATCAGCGCAAGGATCATGGCCGCAGACTCAAAATACAGCCCGTGCAACCCGTGCATGGCCGCCGCCAGGTCGCCGCGCGCCGCCGCCGCCGTCATCGAAAACAGCTCCACCGTGCTGTAGCCGAACGCCGCCATGCTGCCGAGCGCGACGAGCGTGTCCATGTTCGGCGCGCGGTGCCACAGGCTGCGGAAGCCGCTCGTAAAAAAGCGCTGGTTCACGACCATCACCGCCGCGGTGAGCAGCAGCTCCAGCACGCCCACCGCCACCGGGTTCTGCCGGAAGAACGCCGGCAGCGGCCAGCCCCACATGGTATGCCCCATCGAAACGTACATCAGCACGAGCAGAAAGCCCACCGACGCGGCGAGCCGCCGCACGAGCGCCGGCGTCTCGCGATCCCGCAGCGCATCCTCCGCCGCCGCGGGCGCAGGCGCGCCCGGCGCCTCCTTCGGGCGCGCGCCATAGCCGGCGGCCTCCACCGCCGCGACGACCGCCGCGTCCGCCGCCGCGCCTTCCACGCCCATGGCGCCCGTCAGCAGGTTGACGGAACAGTCCGTCACGCCCGGGACGCCGCGCACCGCCTTTTCCACCCGGGCGCTGCACGCCGCGCAGCTCATCCCGGTCACCGTGTATTGCTTCATCGTCCTCCCTCGCCTATTTCATCAGTTTTTGCAGCGTGGCGAGCAGCTCGTCGACCGTCTCTTCCCGTCCGGCGCGGATGTCCTCCGTCACGCACGTGCGCAAATGCGCCTCGAGCAGTGCGCGATTGAACGCGCTGACCGCCGCGCTGACCGCCGCCGACTGGATCAGGATGTCGTTGCAATAGGCGTCCCGCTCCACCATGCCACGGATGCCGCGGATCTGCCCCTCGATGCGGTTGAGCCGGTGGATGAGCTGTTTGCGCTCCTCCGGCGTACGCTGCTTGGTGCGCCCGCTGCAGCACCTGTGTTCCATCTTCCGCCTCCCGTTCCGCCCGGCGTGCCGGGCCACATGGGCAGTGTCCCCACCCGTCGCGCCCATTATATACCCCCTATGGGTATATGTCAAGCCAAAAAACGGGGCGCGCCCTGCCGGCGCGCCCCCGATGTGCGTCCCCATGCCGGCGCGATCAGCCCTCCGGCTTTTCCTCCGGCGCCCGTTCCGGCTCCCGCGGCTGTTCCGCCGCCGGCGCCGCGTTCCGCGCCGCCGCCTGCGCGGCCTGCGTTTCGCGCAGGCGCCTGGCCGTCTCGGCCTGCCGCGCCGTAGCCTGCCGCGCCAGGCGTTTGCCGCCGTGGCGCACGATGGCCACGATGCCCACCGTCAGCCCGCCCAGGATCACGACCCACACGACGATCGACGGCAGGTTGCCGAAAAACCACGCGCCAAACGTGCGGAAGCCCTCGCCCACGGCGCCCAGGCTCTCGGAGAACCGGCGGGACACCTCCTGCCAGAACGTCTCCTCCTGGACCGGCGTCTCGCGCTCCACCTCGTCGATATACATCGTCACGGTGCTCATCGCGATCTGGTCGTCATAGGTGCGCAGCACGGCCTCGTACGACTCGATCTCGTACTGCACGTCGCTCAGCCGGTTCTGCACGGTGATCAGGTCCTCGACCGTGTCCGCCGCAGCCAGGATCTCGAGCAGCGCGTCCCGCTCGGTGCGGAGCGCGTTCAGGTGCGCCTCCGTGTCCACATAAGCCGTGGTCACGTCGCGCAGGCTCTCGCGCCGGTCGACCACGTTGCCGAGGCCGCTCACGCCGGTCAGGAACTCGTCCAGCCGGTCGGCCGGTACGCGCACCTCGAGCTCGGCCGAGCGCAGGTGCTTGCCATAGTAGCTGTTGCCGCTCGAATAGCGGCTCGAGACGTAGCCGCCCACGTCCAGCACCGCCTGCTCGAGCGCGGGCAGGAACTTGTCGTACTCGAGCGTCTGGATGCGCAGCGTCGCGTCGCGGATGACCTTGCGCGAGGCGAGCGGGTCGCCGGCCAGGCCGCCGGCTTCCCCGGTGTCGAGCACCGCGTCGGACTCCTCACTGGTCATCATGTTGCCCTCCGGCGCCGCCGGCGCGGCGGGCGACGATACGTCAAAGCTGTTGCTCGTTTCGTCCCTCTGCGACGCGGCGCTGCAGCCACACAGCAGCAGCACCAGCGCAAGCGCCAGGGACAGCAGCTTCCACTTGTTGCGTTTCATACCGGTTGTCTCCTCCTTTTTGCGCATGTTCGATGTGATTTGGATGGGCACTTCCATATAGAAGACTATGGGGGAGGGAATTTGGTTTCAGATATGGGTCAGGTTTTCAAAAAAAGCCTCCGGCAACGCGCCCGGGCGTCAGATCTGCTCCGTCAAGAGCGTAAACGGGGCGTCCGGCCCCGCGACGGCGACCAGGCAGCCGGCAAGCGAAAGCGTCCTGACGCGGGAGAGCACCGCGCCGCCGGCGTCCAGCACGCGCCCGTCGTCCGTCACCACGAGATGTGCGCCGCCGCCCGCAATGCCCTCGCCCGTGCGCTTGCCGTGCGCCTCCCTGGCCACCCAGCGCCCGAGCAGGAACGCGCCGCGCGCCGCCGCCGGCAGCGCCGCATAGCGCGCGCGCTCCGGTTCCGACAGGATGCGCCGCGCCAGCGCGGCCGCGACCTGCCGGTCCGCCGGCTCCGCGTCCACGCCCACGGGCGCGTCAAAAAGCGCGCACGCGATCAGTCCGCGCGTGTGCGTCAGGCTCAGGTGCGGCGGGCGCGGGTCGTCCGCCGCCGGCAGCAGAAACGGCTTGCCGCCCGGCTCCCGCGCGAGGCGCAAAAAGCGCGCCTGCCCCAGTGCACGGCGGACAAACGCATCGCGCGCCTCCCGCTCGGGCACGCCCGGCAGCGCGCGCCAAAGGATCGTCATCTGCATGTCTCTCTCCGTCCCCGCCTTCGCGGGCGGACCGTCCCCGCCCGCCGCGCCGGGCGGGCGACCGCGTCACGCCTCTTCCGTGCGCTCGCGGTACAGCACGAACCGCCGCCCGATGCACTGGACGACGTCCGCGCCGGTCGCGACGCTCAGCACCTCGGCCGCGTCCCGCGCGGTCAGGCCCGACGTCTCGAGCACCGAGATCTTGATGAGCTCGCGTTTTTGCAGCGCCGCGTCGATCGCCTCGATCATCGCGTCGCCAATGTCGCCCTTGCCGATCTGGAAGATGGGCGCAAGCGTGTTTGCCTGTTTGCGCAGTGCCGCGCGTTCTTTCCCCTTCAAGGCGTCTCCCTCCCGCGGCTCAGATGCCGGTCTTCCACAGGCCGTCGCGGTTGCAGTAGGCGTAGGCCGCCACCGGCAGGTCGTCGATGACCTTGAACTCGGCCACCGGCACCTCGTCCTCGCCGAGGGTAAAGCGTTTGCGCTGCCCGCCCTTGACCGTGAGCAGGTACGCCCAGGCGATGTGGTGCGCCTCCGTCATCTCGTGCGGCTCGATGCCCACCTGCACGGTGACCGTGTCGCCGCCGATCTCCACAAACGGCAGGTGCCGGTCGTGCGACGCTTCGGCCGTGTTCGGCTCCAGCCGCTGCATCGGCTCGCCGCAGCAGAGCATGGGCACGCCGTGGTCCTCGATCAGCCCCACGAGATTGCCGCAATGCGCGCAGCGGTAAAATTTCGGTTCGTTCATCCTCCTGCTCCTCCTCTCGCTGTCCTGTCAATCCACAAAGTCGAACGACCACTCGCCCATGCAGATGGTGTCGCCCTCCTGCACGCCCATCTCCCGCAGCGCGGCGATGATGCCGGTGCGGATCAGGTATTGCTGGAACCGGCGCATGGACGTCTCGTCGTTCGGGTCGGTCGTGTCCAGCAGGCGGTCCACGTCGCCGCCGCTGACCACGTACGCGCCCGTATCGTCCCGTTCGATGTGGAAGCCCTTTTCATACTGCGGGCCGACCTCGAGCGTCTGCTCCGGGTATTCGAGCACGGGCGGCAGCGCCGATAGCACCTGCACCACGTGATCGAGCAGCGCGTCAAAGCCCTGCGCCGTGGCGGCCGACACCGGGAACACGCGCACCCCGCGCGGCTCGAGCGCCGCTTTGAGCCGCGCCAGCTGCGCCTCCGCGTCCGGCAGGTCCATCTTGTTGGCCGCGACGACCTGCGGCAGCGCCGCCAGCCGTTCGCTGAACTTCGTCAGCTCCAGGTTGATCTTTTCATAGTCGTCGAGCGGGTCGCGCCCCTCGCTGCCGGAGGCGTCCAGCACGTGCACGAGCATGCGCGTGCGCTCGATGTGGCGCAAAAAGTCGTGCCCGAGCCCCGCGCCCTCGGCCGCGCCCTCGATGAGCCCCGGGATGTCCGCCAGCACGAACGAGCGCCCGTGCCGGGTGGCCACGCCGAGGTTGGGCGTCAGCGTCGTGAAGTGGTAGGCGGCGATCTTCGGCCGCGCCGCGGTGAGCACCGACAGGATCGTGGACTTGCCGACGGACGGCAGGCCGATCAGCCCGACGTCCGCAATGGTCTTGAGCTCCAGCTCCACCTCGCGCTCCTCGGTGCGCACGCCGTTCTGCGCAAAGCGGGGCGCCTGCCGCGTGGGGGTGGCAAAGCGCGCGTTGCCCTTGCCGCCGCGCCCGCCGCGCAGCACCGTCCGCTCCTTGCCGTCCTCGTTCATGTCGGCCAGCACCGCGCCGGTCTCCACGTCGCGCACGACGGTGCCTACCGGCACGCGCACGCGCACCGGCGCGCCGTCGCGCCCGGTCTTGAGCTCCGGCTGGCCGTTGCCGCCGTTTTCCGCGCGGTAGTGCCGCTGGAAGCGGAACTCCACGAGCGTGGTACGCTGCGCGTCCGCGACGAAGATCACGTCGCCGCCACGCCCGCCGTCGCCGCCGGACGGGCCGCCGCGCGCGACATATTTTTCCCGGTGAAAGGCCGCGCACCCGTCGCCGCCGTTGCCGGCCTTGATGACGATGCGCGTCTGGTCAATGAACTGCATGTAAGACGTCCCTTTCCGTAACGGCCTGTCCCGTCAGCCGCGGTGCATCGTGTCGCACACGCACGCCACGCAGCAGCCGTCGCAGGCCGGTTTTCTGGCGTGGCACACCTGCCGGCCATGGTAGATGAGCCAGTGGTGCGCGTCCGACCAGTCCTTCTCGGGGATGTGCGCCATGAGCTGCTCCTCGGTCTTTTCGACGTTCTTCGCGTCCGCCAGGCCGATGCGGTTGCTCACGCGGAACACGTGCGTGTCCACGGCGATGGCCGGCGTGCCGAACGCGTTCGACACCACGACGTTGGCCGTCTTGCGGCCGACGCCCGGCAGCGTGGTCAGCACGTCCCGCTCGCGCGGGACCTCCCCGCCATACCGCTCCACGAGGATGCGCGACATGGCGAGGATATTCTTCCCCTTCGTGTTGAAAAACCCGCAGCTGCGGATATATGGTTCGAGCTCCTCCTGCGTGAGCGCGGCAAACTGCTCCGGCGTGTGGTAGCGCGCGTACAGCACGCGCGTGCACTCGTTCACGCGCTTGTCGGTGCACTGCGCCGCCAGCATGGTCGACACCAGCAGCTCAAACGGCGACGAGTATTCGAGCGCCGGCCTGACGTCCGGATAGGCCGCCGCCAGCAGCGCGAGCGCCCGGTCGTATTTCTCTTTGGACAACAGCATGCGTTGCGCCCCTCTCCCAAATTTCCAGCCGGCGCCGCGTCAGGACTTGATCCTGCCGTCGTAGTTGTTCACGAGGATGTGCGCCAGCGACAGCGCCAGCTCCAATATCTCGTCCTGCCGCTGCCCCTCGAGCATGATGCGGATGAGCGGCTCGGTGCCGGACGCGCGCACGAGCACGCGGCCGTTGTCGCCCAGCGCCGCCTCCACCTCCTCCTTGCGGCGCAGCAGCGCCGCGTCCGCCATGGCCTCGGCCTTTTTCCCGTTGTCCACGAGCACGTTGACGAGCACCTGCGGGTATTTCGGGATGTCGTCAGCCAGCTGCGAGAGGCGTTTGCCGCTCTCCGCCACGGCGTTGAGCAGCGCGATGGCGCTCATCATGCCGTCGCCGGTCGTGTTGTGGTCGAGCAGGATGATGTGCCCGGACTGCTCGCCGCCGATGCTGTGGCCGTGCTCGAGCATGGTTTCGAGCACATACCGGTCGCCCACCTTCGTCTCCGCCACGCGGATGCCGGCCTGCTGCATGCGCTTTTTGAGGCCCAGGTTGGACATGACGGTGATCACGAGCGTGTCGTTTTTCAGCGTGCCCTTCTTCTGCATGGCCAGCGCGAGGATGCCCATGGCCTGGTCGCCGTCGACGATGTTGCCGTGCTCGTCGCACGAGATCAGCCGGTCGGCGTCGCCGTCGAACGCGAAGCCGATGTCCGCGCCGTTGGCCACCACGAGCTGCTGCAGCCGCTCCGGGTGCGTGGAGCCGCACTCGTCGTTGATGTTCATGCCGTCCGGCCAGCAGAACGTGGCGATCACGTTCGCGCCCAGCCGCTCGAACACCTCGCGGCCGATGGCCGACGTGGCGCCGTTGGCGCAGTCGAGCACGACCTTCATGCCCTCAAACCGGCCGGCCGACTTGCCGACCAGGTAGTCGCAGTAGTCCTGGCGGGCGCGCGGCACGTCGATCACGGTGCCCACGTCGCGCCCCTCCGGGTGCGGCAGCGCCTCGCCGGAGCGGATGAGCGCCTCCATGCGGTCCTCGAGCGCGTCGGACAGCTTGAAGCCCTTGCCGTCGAACCACTTGATGCCGTTGTACTCCATGGGGTTGTGCGACGCGGAGATCATCACCGCCGCGTCGGCCTCATAGAGCCGGACGAGATACGCCATCGCCGGCGTTGGGATCACGCCCACGTGGAGCGCGTTGCCGCCGACCGAGCAGATCCCCGCCGTCAGCGCCGCCGCCAGCATGGGGCCGGACAGGCGCGTGTCCATGCCGATCAGGATGCGGGGCGAATGCACCTCGTTTGCCAGCACATACGCGCCCACCGCGCCAATTTTAAATGCGAGCGTGCAGTCCAGGTCGCGGTTGGCCACGCCGCGCACGCCGTCGGTTCCAAAAAGTCTTGCCATGTGTCAAATTCCCCCTGTATGCGTCTTGATCCGGGGCCGCTCAGCCCCGCTCGCTGCAATATTCCAGCGCGCGCGTGGCGGCCACCGCGCCGTCCGCGCAGGCGGTGATCACCTGCCGAAGCGGCGTCGTGCGGATGTCGCCCGCGGCGTACACGCCCGGCACGTCCGTCTCCATGAACTCGTTCGTGCGGATGCGGCCGTCCTCCGTGCAGGCGACCTGCCCGCGCACGAGCCCGGACTCCGGCACGATGCCCACCGCCGCGAACACGCCCGAGACCGGCAGCGTGCGCAGCGCGCCGGTGCGGACGTCCTTGACCGTCAGCCCCTCGACCTTCTCCTCGCCCACGAACGCCTCCGCGACGCTGTGGAACACGAACTCGACCTTCTCCTCGGCAAACGCCGCCTGCTGGAGCGATTTGGCCGCGCGCAGCTCGCCGCGCCGGTGCACGACGTACACCCGCTCCACGAACCGGGCCAGGTACAGCGCGTCGGAAACGGCGGTGTCGCCGCCGCCGACCACGGCCACCTGCTTCCCCTTGAAAAACGCGCCGTCGCACGTGGCACAGTACGACACGCCCTTGCCGGTCAGCTCCGCCTCGCGCGGCAGCCCGAGCGGGCGCGGCTTGGCGCCCATGGCGAGGATCACCGTCCGCGCCTCGACCGTCTCGCCGTCCACGACCAGCTTCTTGACGTCGCCCGCCAGGTCGACCGACTCCACGGTGGCATACGTCACCGTAAGCCCGAAGCGCGCCGCGTGCTGCTCCAGCTCCACGCCGAGCTGAAAGCCCTCCACGCCCTCCCGGAACCCGGGATAGTTGTCGATCCGGTGCGTCTTGGTCGCCTGGCCCCCCACAAACAGGCCCTCGTAGAGCGCGGCGTCCGCGCCGCCGCGCATGGCGTACAGCCCCGCGGAGAGCCCGGCCGGCCCGCCGCCGATAATCGCAATATCCAGCATATGCGTTCTCCTCACTCACTTATGTCAAAAAATCCGGTCCGCGATACATTTTCCCTCAGGACGCGGCCGCCTTGCGCGCGCAGGCCCGGCGGCCGGCGGAGCTGCCGTCAGCGGAAATCCACCGTCACGTCGTTGATGTACGTGTCGTTCCACCAGTCGTCCTGCACCCACCAGTGCGGCAATTCATAGCCATACGCCTTGGCAAACGCGTCCGCCGCCTTTTGCAGCCTGCGGGCCTCCGTGCGGGCGGCCACACACGGTTCCGCGGAGGGCTTCGGCGTCTCCACGAGGAAGGCCGCCGCCTCGTCCATGCGCTGCTGCAGCGTCTCCTGGCCGGCCAGCACCGCTTCATACAGCTCGCGCTGCTCCGCGTCCAGCGCGTCCGGGTCGACCGCGGCGCACATCTCCCGCACGATCGACTGCGTGCGAATGCTCTCAAAGCCGTACCGCTCGAGGTACAGCAGGTGCGCATAGGAGCAGCAGGCCTCCGGCTCCGCCGTCACCCCGTAGACCGTCTCGATGAGCGCAATGCGGTCCTCCTGGTCGGTAAACACGAAATTCCAGGGCGTGTCCTCCGACTGGCGCGACGCGCCGCCCATCGTATACATGCGGATCTGGTCGGCGCTCACCGCGCTCCTGCCGTAGTTGGCGAGCGCCAGCATCTGCGACAGGTTCAGGTTGGTGTGCACGCCCTCGAGCGTGGTCAGCAGCGTCGGGATGAGGCGCAGCATGTCCTGCTCGCGCACCTTTTCATAGATGGCCACGAGCATCCGCTTCTGCCGCTCCACGCGCGCCTGGTCGCCGGTGTCCATGTTCGTGCGCGAGCTCTTGCGCACGCGCAGATAGTCCAGCACGCCCTGCCCGTCCAGGTGCTGCATGCCGGCGTCATAGTGGCGCCCGCCCTCGTTGATCCAGCCCTCGAGCTCATAGTCGATGCCGCCCAGCGCGTCCACGAGCTGGATGACGGAGTCGAAATGCAGCGCCACATAGTAGTCCACCGGCATCCCGCCGAGCATTTCGGACACCGTCTCGCACGTGCGCAAATACCCGGCGCCGCCCGGCGCGTCCGCCCCGCCGCCGACGTTGACGGCCGCGTTGATCTTATAATACCCGGTGCTGCCGGGCACCCGGCGGAACGTGTCGCGCGGGATGGAGATGAGGTCTACCGTGTCCCGGTCAAAGTCCACCGCCGCCACGAGGATCGTATCGGTATGGCAGTCCGCACTGTACGTCTTGCCCGACCCGTCGGACAGCGCGTCCACGCCCAACACGAGAAAGTTTACCATGCCCTCCGGCAGCGGCGCCTGCGTCGGGGCCGGGGCCGGCGTCTGGCCGGCCGTGCCCGCCTGCTCCGGCGACGCCTCCAGCGCCGCCTGATCCGGCCCCTGGAACATGGATCGCGGCGCGCGCAGCACGCGGTACAGGTGCACGGCGGCGGCAACGAGCGCGATGGCGAGGACGATCAGCACCGCCCACAGCACCACCCTGCGCCGCCCGTGGGAGCCGGGTTTCTGTCGCGTTTCCATGGCTGCCTTTTTCCCCCCGTTCTGTCAAAAAGACAATACTGCCAGGATATTTTGTTTATTATAGCATGCGCGCGCCCCTGCGGCAAGCCGCAAGCCGCAACACCGCTACATTCGAACAATCGTCAGAACAGCAACCCCGCGGCCAGCGCCATGAGCGGCAGGCACACCGCCGCCGACAGCGTCGTAAGCGCAAAGATGCGGGCCGCATAGCCGCCGTCGTGCCCATAGCGCAGCGCAAACATCGTGCAATAGGACGCCGTCGGGCAGGAGGCGGCGAGGAACACCGCCATCTTCGGCATGACCGGCACCGGCAGCGCCCAGAACGCCGCAAGCAGCAGCGCCGGCACGAGCAGCATCCGGATCGCCAGCACCCGGTACAGCCGCCCCTCCCGCACGCAGCTGCGCAGCGGCGTCTGCGAGATCGTGGCGCCCGCGATCAGCATCGCCAGCGGCGTGTTCATGCCGCTGATGGAGCGCACGGGGCCGAGTATCCAGCCCGGCAGCCGCACGCGCAGCAGGAACAGCGCGAGACCCATCGCAATGGCGATCAGCGCCGGCGAGCAGAGCTTTTTGAGCAGCTGCCGCCCGTCGCATTTCCCGTCCATGACGATCACGCCGTGCGTCCAAAACAGCACGTTGAAACAGGTGATGTACGCCGTCAGGTACAGCACGCCCTCCGCGCCGTACAGCGCCTCGATGAGCGGGATGCCGAGGAACATGCAGTTGGGATACACCACGCTCAGCTGCTCCACGGCCGCGTCGGGCCGCCTGCGCGGCAGCAGCAGGTGCGCGCACAGCAGCTGCACGGCAAAGCTCCCCGCCGACAGCCCGAACGCCAGCAGCAGGTTGCCCAGCAGCGCGGCATCGTATTCCACCTGGTAGGAGGAAAAGATGAGGCACGGCGAGACGACGAGCAGCAGCAGCTCCGACGCCTTGCGGTTCAGTTCCCGGTCGATCAGCCCGAGCTTGCCGCACAGGAACCCGACCGCCATCAGCAGCCCGATAAACAGCACTTTTTCGGCGACGATGAGCGCCGTTTCCACCCGCATCCCCTCCGTTTCCCCTCCAGTGTAAGCCAGCCGCCCGGTCCCGTCAAGCGCCGGCGGCAAATTGTAAACTCTTTGTGGATACGCTTGCATTCTGCGCGCGCCGTGCTATGATAGTCCGCGGCAAACGCGGGGGCCGGCCAAGCGCGCCGCCCCCCTGCACAGAATCCCCCGCCGCCCGCCGGGCGCCGGGGCCGGAAAGGAGCTTTGCCATGCAAAAGCGACAGAGCCGGGCGCCGCGCCTCGCAGCGCCGGCAGAAACCGAATACAGCGCGCGCAGGGTCTTTTTTATGTCCCTGCCGATCTTTCTCGAGCTGCTGCTGCAGCTGCTGGTGGGCAACGCCGACCAGGCCATGCTCAGCGGCTATTCCCAGACGGCGGTGGGCGCCGTGGGCAACGCGAACCAGATCATCAACATCGCCATCCTCGTGCTCAGCACGCTGTGCATGGGCGCCACGGTGCTCGTGGCGCAGTCGCTCGGCGCGCGCGACGAACGCAACGTCTCCACCGTCACGACGGTGTCGGCGCTGCTCGTGCTCGTCAGCGCGGCGCTCGTGTCGGCCGCGCTGTACCTGCTGCCGGAACCGATGTTCCGCGCCATCAGCGTGCCGGAAGAGCTGATGGCGGAGACGGTGAGCTACACGCGCATCGTCGCGCTCGGGCTGTTCGTGCAGGGGCTGTACATGCTGCTGTGCGCCGTGCTGCGCAGCCACGGCCTCGTGCAGCAGGTGCTGTTCACCGCCGCGGTCATGAACCTGCTCAACATCGGCGGCAACGCGCTGCTCATCAACGGGCTGTTCGGCCTGCCGCGGCTCGGGGCCGTGGGCGCCGCCATCTCGAGCAACGTCAGCAAGTGCGTGGGGCTTGCGCTCGCGGCCTATGTGCTCGTGCGGCGCACCGACGCGCGCGTGCGCCCGTCGCTCCTGCGGCCCTTCCCGGCCACGGCGGCCAAGCAGACGCTGCGCATCAGCCTGCCCTGCGCGCTCGAGTCGTTCTCCTACCAGTTTTCGCAGCTGATGATCATGAAGTTCGTCAACCGCCTCGGCACGGTGGCGATCAACACCAAGATCTACTGCTGCATGGTGGCCAACGCCATCTACCTGTACTCCGTGGCCATTGCGCAGGCGACGCAGATCGTCGTCGGCTATCTGGCCGGGCGGGGCGACCTGCACACGGCCGGGCGGCGCATTGCCCGCTCGGTACTGCTCTCCATCGCAGTGTCGGAGAGCATGAACCTGGCCGTGTTCCTGCTGGTCGAGCCCATCTTCCGCCTGTTTACGCAGGACGCCGCCGTCATCGCGCTGGCGCGGCAGGTGCTGCTCGTCGAGTTTGTGCTCGAGCTCGGCCGCTCGGTGAACATCACGATGGTGCGCTGCCTGATCGCCGTGGGCGACGTGCGCTTCCCGGTCGGCGCCGCGCTGTTCTCCACGTGGGTGGTCGCCGTCGGGCTCGGCTATCTGCTGGGCGTGCACTACGGCATGGGGCTCGTCGGCCTGTGGATCGGCATGGCGGCGGACGAGTGCCTGCGCGGCGTGCTGTTCACGCTGCGCCTGCGCTGCGGCGCGTGGAAGCGCTTTGCCGTGGCCGCCGCGACGCCGGCGCAGCAGCCCCGGGCCCAGGCCGCCGCATCCCGGCACGCGGCCTGACGCCTGATGCGCGGCCGCAAAATGTTTTGCTTGTTTGCCGCTGCCGGACGGCGGTATAATGACAAAGAGGAACCATTCCCCCACCACCGATGCAGGCAAAGGAGGTCTGTCCCATGGAATCACAGCCGCACCGCATCATCACCATCGGCCGCCAGTATGGCAGCGGCGGACGCGAAATCGGCCGCCGGACGGCGGCCAGGCTGGGCTTCTCCTTTTACGACAGCGAGTTGCTCACGCTGGCGGCAAAGCGCGCCGGGCTGGACCCGGAGGTCGCCGCCCAGGCGGAGGAGCGCCCCACGAACGGCCTGCTCTACAACGCGCCGCTCGGCCTCGGCGCCGCGCGCGGCACGGCGGCCGGCATGGTGCAAACGCCCCTGACCGACCGGCTGTTCCTCGCCCAGTCCGCGGTGATCCGCCAGCTGGCACAGACGGAGGACTGCGTGATCATCGGCCGCTGCGCGGACTATGTGCTGCGCGGGCAAGCGGGGCTCGTGACCGCGTTCATCCACGCCGACCTCGAGACGCGCGTGCAGCGCTGCGTGCGCTACTACGGCATCGACGAGGCCACCGCCCGCAGCCGCATCCGCCAGATCGACCGGCAGCGCGCCGGCTACTACTCGTATTTTTCCGACAAGCGCTGGGGCAGCTACGACGCCTACGACCTGATGCTGGACTGCGGCCGCTTCGGCGTGGACGGCTGCGCGGAGCTGCTCGTGCGCGCGGCCGCGCTGCCGCGCCCGTAAGCGCCCGCGCCCCCTGTGTCGCCCTTTTGAGGCGGTGCGCCCAAAAAGCGGCCAAGGCGCCGCCCGGCCCCAAACAACGCCAACGCCCCCGGCATATGCCGGGGGCGTTTTGTTTTGTCTGCCGCGCCCGTCCGTTACGGCTTGGGGATGCGGTTGAGCTGCTCGTTGAGCGAAAGCAGCTGCTCCTTGGTCAGGTGGATGTTGGCCATGCCGAGCATGCCGGTGAGGCGCAGCACGGTAAACCCGCCCATCATGCGCATCATGCTCTTGTTAAGCTGGAACCCGGCGAACTCCTTTTTACCCTCGCCCATTTTGGCCATGAGCTGCTCGAACAGGGCCTTGCCCTCCGGCACGGCGAGGATGGCGCCGACCTTGTCGTTCAGGGAGAAGTAGCCCTCCGGCGCGGTGACGTCGAACCAGTTGAGCACGGCGCCGGTCTCGCGCAGGCGGTACGCCTCGTTGAACTTGGCGACCTTGCGGATGTGGCTCTCGTCGCGGCAATCGCCCGCGACGGCGGTGAGCCGGGTGCGGCCGGCGTTTGGCACGTCAAAGTAGAAGAACAGGTCGCCCTGCTGGCGGGCAAACGGCTTGCCGTTGACGAGCAGCTCCACCTCGGGCTGGTTGGAATACACCGTCACGCGCGTGACGTCCTCCACGCGGTCCACATACCGCTTGCCGCACAGGTGCACGAACGGCTCGTCGCTCAGCCACGCCTTGTACGCATAGAACGCGTCCTTCTTGTACGCGCGGTCGAACGTGACCAGGCCCTTGTGGTTCTGCCCGTTCTCGCCGCCCTCGTTGCGCGCGTCGGCGCCAAAGTCGAACATGTTCCACACGTGCGTCGCCCAGAGGTACGGGCGCTCGCGGATCTGCCGGATCAGCTCCTCGTGGTAATACGCCTGGTATTCCTCGGTGTAGTCGCCCTGCTGCGGGTCGGAGGTGTGCCAATCCAGCGCCTCGCACCCGTACTCGCTGATGCCGATGGGCAAATCGGGCCGCTCGCTGTGGAAGTGGTCGAACCACGGGCCGTTCATGTCCGTGTCGCCGCCGTACCAGCCGAAGTAGTGGTTGTAGGACACCACGTCCGGAATGGACAGGTACGGCGCGTGGATGTCGCACATCGACACCACGGCGACGGTCGTCTTGCGCGTCGCGTCCAGCTCGTGGCACAGGTCGTTGAGCAGGCGGTGGTTCTCAATCAGGTCGGGGTCGTTCTCGCCGTTCATCGTGATCTCGTTGGACAGGCCCCACACGACGATGGACGGGTGGTTGTAGTTCTGCACGACCAGCTCGCGCATCTGCGAGAGCGTGTTTTCGCGCCCGCCGGGCATGTGCCGCGAGATGTACGGGATCTCCGCCCACACGACGAGCCCGCGCTCGTCGCACAGGTCGTAGAACGTCTGGCTGTGCTGGTAGTGGGCAAGGCGCACGGTCGTCGCGCCCAGCTCGCAGATCAGGTCGACGTCGCGGCGGTGGTGCTCTGCGTGCAGCGCGTTGCCAATGCCCTTCCAGTCCTGGTGGCGGGAAACGCCGCGCAGCGGGTATTCCTCCCCGTTGAGCAGGAAGCCGCGGTCCGGGTCGATTGCAAACGTGCGGCAGCCGAAGCGGGCGCCGACGCAGTCGAGCACGGCCTCCCCGTCGAGCAGCTCCACCCGGGCGGTGTACAGGTACGGGTCCTTGCGCCCGTGCCAGCGGCGCACGCCCGCAATGTGCAGCACGGCCTCGTCCTGCCCGGCCGGCACGGTCTGCGTGGCCACGGCCTCGCCCGCGGCGTCGGACAGCGTATAGCGAAGCTGCTGCCCCTCCCGCGCGTCGGTGAGCCACACGCGCACGGTCACGTCCGCGTCGTCCCCCGACAGGGCGGGCGTGACGGCGATGCCGGGGCCGCCGCAGTAATCCAGGTCGAAGTGCGAGGCCGGCACGCCGATGAGCCGGACCTCGCGGTACAGCCCGCCATAGAACGTGAAGTCGGCCATCTGCGGGTAGACGCGCTCGTTCGCGCCGTTGTCCACGTCCACCGTCAGCACGTTGTCATCCCGGAGGGCGTCGGTCAAATCCACGCGCCACGTGGAGTAGCCGCCGTCGTGGTGCATGAGCGGCGTCCCGTTGAGCGTCACGTCCGCAGAGGAATTCGCCCCCTGCAATTCGAGGTACACCCGCTCGCCGGCCGGCAGCTCGCTGCGCGCGATGCGCCGCTCGTAGCGGCAGGTGCCGCGATAGTAGTCGTTGCCGCCGTCCTGCCCGTCCTCGGCGTTCCACGTGTGCGGCAGCGTGACGGCCTGCGCCGGCTGCCCCGGCTTGGTGAACGTCCAGCCGTCGTTCAGCGGGCGGACGTCGCGCGCACAGGCACACCCCGGATCCGGCGCCTGTGCGGCCCCGCCATCCCCTTCGTTGCGCGCCAGCAGCTCCGCGTTCATCCGCGCCAGCGTCTTTTTATCGATGTTGTAGATAAACGCCAGCGACACAAACTGCATCAGCGCGCTGAACAGGTACAGCCCGGCCACCAGATAGCGCATGTTCAGCGCCACGTCGGCCGTCTGCGCGCCCTGGTTCTCCTCCACATAGCCGAGCGCAACCATGATCACGAGCACGAGCGACGGCCCGAGGCCCTGCGCCAGCTTGCGGAAGAAGGAGTGGAGCGAGTACACCGTGCCCTCCTCGCGCATGCCGAAGCGCCACTGGTTGTAGTCGATCGCATCGGCCATGAGCGACCAGCTCACGCAGCTGTACACGCCCACGCCGAGGCTGTACAGCAGCAGGCACGCCACATACAGCACCATGCCCATGGTGTTCGGCGTGATGGGCAGCACGAGCAGCAGCACGCAGGCGGCCACGCTGCAGAGCGACCCGACAGCCGAGATCTCCTTTTTGCCGTATTTGACCGAGAACCGGCGGATGAACGGCGCAAAGACGATCATCGGCAGCATGGCGAACATCTGCACGACGCCGGAGAGCTGCACGTTTTTAAAATACGACTGGAACAGCACCGTCACGGCCGCGGTCGCGCCCTGCATGCCGATGAACATGCCCATGGCCGCGAGCGTCGTGCCGACGGCGGCGCGGTTTTTGACGAAGTTGCCCATGGCCCTGAACACGTTGAACTTCTGTTTCTCTGCCTTGGCGGGCGGCTCCGCCTCCACGCGCTGCTCGGTGTTGCGGATCATGAACTGGAAGGCGGCAAAGCCGATCACGCCCATGATCAGCGCCACAAAGAACACGCGCGTGCCGACAATGTTCTGGTTCGCGTCGTAGATCAGCAGCGGGATGAGCACCATCGTGGCGATGTTGCCCAGCAGCGAGCCGATGCTGCGCCAGGTGGACAGCGCCGCGCGGTCGCCCGGGTCGGACGAGATCAGCGACAGCAGCGAGCCGTAGGGCACGTTGGCCACGGTGTAAAACGCGTCCCAGATGATGTAGCCGGCCACGAACAGGATGTTCTTGGCGATGTCCGGCGCGCTCGGCCACGGGATGAAGCACAGCGCGCCCGCGACCACCAGGCCGATGGAGCCGGCGAAGATGTACGCCTTGAACTTGCCGAGCTTGTAGCGGCGGCGGTCGGCGTCGATCAGCGCGCCGATGAGCGGGTCGTTGATCGCGTCCCAGACCTGCACGATGAGCAGCAGCGCGGCGTAGAGCAGCGAGTCCATGCCCATGTACTGCGTCCAGAAGATGACCAGCGTGCCCTTGAGCGCAAAGCTCATGTTGCAGCCAAAGTCGCCCGCGGCATACGCCAGGTTGTCCCGCATGCCGAACGGGCGGTGGGCGGCGGTCGGTTTGCCTTCCATGTTGGGAAACTCCTCCTTTTTATATATGTTGTTGTCCTTTTGGTCGTCGTCTATGTATCCGGCGCGGCGGCCGGGCAAAATCCGTCCATACTGCCTGTGTGACGGGCGGCGTGCCGCCCGCGGCCTTTGTTTGCGAAAAAATCAGGGGTTTCGGAATTGGTACAAATACAGTATAATCAACATATTCCCGGAGCAGATAGTAAAATTCTCTCCATTATTCGTAAAATTTTCATGTCTTTCCCCCGCGCGACCCGCCCGCCGGCCGCGCGCAACGCCAGGAAAGGAGGCTCCTCCATGCTCCCCGAACCCGAACTGCTGTTTCTGCGGCGGCTGCTCGACCGGCTCAACGTACAGGTGCTGCGCTTCCCCCCGGACGCGCCGCCCGAGGTCGATCTGGGCCTGCGCCGGCAGGCCGGGCTGCCGCCGTTCCCGCCATTTTCCACGTTGCAGCCAAACGCCATCTATCTGGCGGACGACGACTTCTCCTGCCGCTACATCTGTACGCTCCTGCCGGACACGGGAGAGGCGCTGCTGATCGGCCCGTACCTGCATGAAGAGATGACAGACGAGGCGATCATCCCCCTGCTCGACCGGCTGCACCTGCCGCCACGCCTGCTGCCCGCGCTGCGGCGCTACTACTGCAGCCTGGCGCTGCTGCACGACGGGGTCATGGAGGCCCTGCTCGCCACGCTTGGCGAAACGCTCTTTGGTGGGGTGGAAGCCTTTTCCGTGCAGCACACGAACTTCTCCGCCTCCACCCTGGTGGAACCTGCCGACGTGCCGTCCACCGAACCGTTTGAAGCGCGGCTGCTTGAGGAGCGGTACGCCTATGAGCGGCGGCTGCTGCAGGCCGTTTCGCTCGGCCGGACGCAGGAGGCCACCGGGCTCATCGCCATGGCCGGGCAGACCGCAATCGAGAGCCGCGCGTCCGACCCGGTGCGCAACTTCAAAAACTATGCCATCATCATGAACACGCTGCTGCGCAAGGCGGTGGAGGCCGGCGGCGTGCATCCGCTCTATATCGACGGGCTGTCGCGCCAGTACGCCTTCCGCATCGAGGCGCTGCAGTCCGCCGGCCAGTCGCGGCAGCTGTTCCTCGCCATGGTGAAGGACTACTGCGCGCTCGTGAACGCGCGCGCCATGCCGTACCGCTCCGCCCCGGTGCGCGACGCCATCCTGCACATGGACGCCGACCTCACGGCCGACCTCAGCCTGCACGCGCTCGCGCAGCGGCTGAACATCAGCCCCGGCCACCTGTCGCTGCTGTTCCGGCGTGAGACCGGCTCGACGCTCACCGATTTTGTGACGCGCCGCCGCATGGACCGCGCCGCCTTTCTGCTCGCCTCTACCGACCTGCAGGTGCAGGCCGTGGGCATGCACTGCGGCATGCCGGACGCCAACTACTTTTGCAAGACCTTCAAGCGCTACATGGGCAAAACGCCCCGTGATTACCGCGCGAGCGCGCGGCGCGCCTGACGCTCCGGCGCGCCCCCCCCTTGCGGCGCCGGCGCCGGAAGCGGACGGGCAGGCAGGCGCGCGCCCGCCGCGATGCGGCAACCCTCCCGCTTGCAGGGCGCCCTGCCCACCGTCCGCGCCCCGCAGGCGCCGAACCGCCTCTTGACAGCGCACCCCATTGTCGATATAATCAAGCTACTACTTAGTATTGCTAAGTAGTAGATTTTGTTTGAGGCGGCGCGCATGGACAGCAGATATGTGCAGCAGTTTAAAAAAGGTTCCCTGGAAATGGTGCTCCTGTGCCTGATCGGGTGCAGGGAAACGTACGGCTATGAGATCCTCACCGCATTGAACGCCAGCGCGGCCGTGTGGGGATCTGCAAAGGAGGGGACGATTTACCCCATCCTGTACCGGCTGGAGGAGGCCGGCCTCGTCCGGTGCCGGCTGGCTCCGGCCAGGGCAAACGGCGGCTCGAAAAAGTACTATTCGCTGACCGACAGGGGCAAGGAGACGCTCGACGAGCTGATCGGGTTCTGGTCGGGCTATGCGCAATGCGTCAACGGTTTTATCGCCGGCTACCGGCAAACGGAGGAAGCAACATGAAACGGCAATATATCAGGCAGGTGAAACGGGAACTCAACTGGTCGCCAAGCGTCAGGCGGAAAGTCGCGCGCGACCTGGACGAGGCGTTTGCCTCCGCGCTGGAGCACGGGGAGACGGAGCGGCAGGTGATCGAGCGGCTGGGGACGCCGCAGGAATTTGCCGAAAGCATCGCGGAGCAGTTCGGCGTCGATCGCGCGGCGCGGGCCAGGCGCAGGGGGCTTGTCGCAGGCGGTTCCGCGCTCGCCGTCGCGGCGGCGGCTTTCGCGCTCTATGCGGGCGCGCGGCCCGGCTGGGCGCCGGAAGGCGCCATCGGGCAGGCGGACGCCATGACGAACCTGCAGGTTGTGGGGACCTTTGGCCCTGACGTCCCGCACATTGCGCTGGCGGCCGGCGTGCTCGCCGCCTGCATCGCCGTCGTTTTGATCCTCCGCACGATCCGCAAAAAAGGAGGTAACATATGAAAAAGTTTCTTTGTGTATCCGCCGTGCTGCTGCTGCTCTGTTCCGGCGCGTGTTCTCAACAGGACGGGCCGTCCGACGCCGGAGAGAGCGCAGGCGGCCGGCCGCCCGAAACCATCGAAATGCTGGACGAAGGGATGTGGCCGGCCAACGCATACACGGAGGGCCTCCCCGTCCCGCCGGGCACGGTCGACTGGGCCATGCTCGACACGGCGCGCGGGAACTGCAGCGTCAGCCTGACCGGCTTGAGCGAGGCGGACTGCGTCGACTATCTCTCACGCCTGCAACAGGCCGGCTTTTCCGTGATCGAAGAGGTATCGGAGCAAATTGCGGGGCAGGACTATGTGTCCATCGGCAACCTGTTGTCGGACGGGGAAAAATGGCTGAGCGTCAGCTATGTGCCCGGCTGCCTGACCCTGTACATCACCTTTGACGAACCGGAGGCGGACGCGACGCCGTAAAAGCGCTGCCGTTCCCGGCGGGAGCGGCAGCGCAGCGGCGTCGGACGGTGCCGGGCAACGGTCGCAGCGCCCCTGGCGCTGCGACCGTCTTTTTGGCCGTTGACACGGGGCGGACGGCACACTACAATAAGATAAGATAAGATTATATATGATTTTAAGGGAGGAACCTATGCTGCCATCCCTCAAAGCGCTCCTCGGCGCCAACCCCTACCCGGGACGCGGCGTGCTGCTCGGCCGCAGTGAGAGCGGAAAAGCCGCACTCGCCGCCTATTTCCTCATGGGCCGCAGCGAAAACAGCCGCAACCGCATCCTCGTGCGGGTGCCGGACGGCGTGCGCACGCAGGCGGTCGATCCGGCGCGGGTCACCGACCCGTCGCTGATCCTGTACGCGCCGGTGCGCTACCTGCCGGACGGCCTGATCGTCACCAACGGCGACCACACCGACACCGTGGCGGCCTGCCTCGCGCGCGGCGCCAGCCTGGAGGCGGCGCTCGACACGCGCGAATACGAGCCGGATGCGCCGCACTGCACGCCGCGCATTGCCGGCCTGCTGCGCACGGCAGGCGGCGCCGTGTCGTGCCGGCTGGCCATTCTGCGCCGGACGGCAGGCGGCGCGTGCGAGCGGGCGTATTTCCCCGCCTTTGCACCGGCGCCGGGCGAGGGCCGGCTGCTGCACACCTATGCCGGCGACGGCGACCCGCTGCCGCCGTTTGCGGGCGCGCCGCGCGCCGTCGCGCTGCCGGAGACGGCGCGCCAGCTGGCCGAGGCGCTCTATCGGGCGCTGGACGCGCGCAACCGCGTGGCGGTCTATGCCTGCGCCATCGACCTGGCCACCGGCGCCCGTACCGAACACGTGATCAACCGCCTGGAGGCGCCGGACGCAGCATCCTGACGTCCGCCCCCCGGCAGCCCGCCCATCGGGGCGGGAGAAAGGACTCCCCATGCTGGAACCAACCGCCAACCCGACCCCCATCGAGGAACTGCCCCTCAAATACGGCTGCAACCCGGATCAGCGCCCGGCGAGCGTCAGCGCGCCCGGCGGGCTACCCTTCCGCGTGCGGAACGGGCGGCCGGGCTACATCAACCTGCTCGACGCGCTGAACGCCTGGCAGCTCGTGCGGGAGCTGAAGCGCGCGTGCGGCCTGCCGGCCGCCGCGTCGTTCAAGCACGTGAGCCCCGCCGGCGCGGCGCTCGGCCTGCCGCTCGACGAGACGGACGTGCGCGCGCTGCGCGCCGAGGGGATCGGCGCGCCTTCGCCCATCGCCTGCGCCTACATCCGCGCGCGCGGGGCCGACCGCATGAGCAGCTTTGGCGACTTTGCCGCGCTGTCCGACGTGTGCGACGAGAGCACGGCGGCCTTTTTGCGCCGCGAGGTGTCCGACGGCATCATCGCCCCCGGCTACACGCCGGAGGCGCTCGCGCTGCTGACCCAGAAGCGCGGCGGCAACTACACCATTTTGGAGATCGACCCGGACTATGCGCCGCCTTCTCTCGAACGGCGCGAGGTGTTCGGCGTGACGTTCACCCAGGCGCGCAGCGCGCAGCCGATCGACCCCGCGTGCCTCGAAAACGTCGTGACCGCCCGCCGCGACCTGCCGGAGACGGCCGTGCGCGACCTGCTCGTGGCGCTCGTCACGCTGCGCTACACGCAGTCGAACTCCGTGTGCTTTGCCGCGGGCGGGCAGGCCATCGGCGTGGGCGCCGGGCAGCAGTCCCGCATCCACTGCACGCGCCTGGCCGGCGACAAGGCCGACCTGTGGCACCTGCGGCGGCACCCGAAGGTGCTGGAGCTCCCGTTTTTGCCCGGCATTGGCCGCCCCGCGCGCGACAACGCGGTGGACCAGTATCTCGGCGCGGAGCCGGAAGCGGTCCTCGCCGACGGCGCATGGCAGGCGCTGTTCTCCGCGCGCCCGGAACCGCTGACGGCGGACGAGCGGCGCGCGTGGCTCGGCGGGGTAACGGGCGTGGCGCTCGGCAGCGACGCGTTCTTCCCGTTTGCCGACAACATCGAGCGCGCGGCGCGAAGCGGCGTGTCCTACATCGCCGAGCCGGGCGGCTCCGTGCGGGACGAGGAGGTCATCGCCGCGTGCGACCGGCACGGCATCGCCATGGCGTTCACCGGCCTCCGGCTGTTCCACCACTAAAGCGGCTCCCCCTGCGCGGCCTGCGGCGGGCTTGTCCCCGGCGGCACGCCTCCCCTGCGCGGCCGGCTGGCCGCGTGGCCCCCGGCGCCCGCATGCGCGGTTTTTCCCGTCTTGCCCTTCCGGGCGACCCGCATCGCCGCAACCACCGCTTTCCCTGAACCGCCGCTTTCCGCTAAACCTCTACTTCCGCTGAACCGCCACCCCCTTCCGTGCTTTAGCGCGATAACGCGGCAGCGTATTGACAAACGCCGCCCGCCGTGCTATGCTGAACTATCCCCGCCGGGCACGCCCGGCGCACAGAACAGGAGGACCCGCCATGCAGCCTGCCCTGCCCGCGCTGCGCCCGCTCGAAACGCTGACGCTCGCGCTGCGCCGCCTGTACGAGCAGTACGGCTACGCCGCCTTCTCCATGACGCACATGGAGGAATACGCGTTTTACATCGAAAACCGCAATTTTCTCGAGCAGCCGGAGATCGCCGTCTTTTCCGACCTGGACGGGCGGCTCCTGGCGCTCAAGCCGGACGTGACGCTGTCCATCGTGCGCAGCGTGCCGGTCGACAACACGCAGCTGCAGCGGCTGTACTACGCCGAAAACGTGTTCCGCGCCTCGGCGCAGGCGGGGGGCTTCCGCGAGCTGTCGCAGATGGGGCTCGAGTGCATCGGCTGCGTGACGGAATATGCCGTGGCGGAGGTCGTGTCGCTCGCGGAAAAGAGCCTCCGGGAGACGGGGCTGGACTTCGCGCTCGAGCTGTCGCACCTCGACCTGCTCTCCGCGCTGCTGGACGGCCTGTCGCTGCCGCACGGCGCGCGCGAGGCGATCCTCGCCTGCGTCAAGCAGAAGAACGCGCACGACCTGCTGCCCACCGCAGAGCGGGCGGGCCTCGGCAGCGCGGACGTGGACCGGCTGCTCACGCTCATCACCGCGCCCGGCACCGTGCCGGAGGCGCTGTCCGCGGCGCGCCGGGCGGCGCAGGGCGGCCGCATGCGCCGCGCGGCGGACGCGCTCGAGCGGCTGTGCGACGCGCTGTGCAGCGACCGCGTGCGGCTGGACTTTTCCATCGTGTCCGACACGGCGTATTACAACGGCGTGGCGTTCCGCGGCTATGTGCAGGGCGCGCCGGTGCCGGTGCTGCGCGGCGGCGAATACGACAACCTGCTCGAGCGCATGGGCAAGGGCGCCATGCGCGCCATCGGCTTTGCGCTGTACCTCGGCGAGCTGGCGCGCTGCCTGCCCGCCCCGGCGGCGGACGACGGCGGCACGCTGCTGCTCTACGACCCGGCCATGCCGCCCGAGCGCGTGCGCGCGGCGGTCGAGGCGCGCGTCGCCGCGGGCGAGCGCGTGACGGCGCTGACCGAGGCGCCGGCCGGGGGCCGCTTTGCCCGCACGGTCGATCTTAGAAAGGAGGGGGCCTCATGCTGAACATCGCGCTGCCCAAGGGCCGGCTCGGCCGGTGCGTCTACGGGCTGCTGGAGCAGGTCGGCTACTGCTGCGACGGCGTGGCGGACGACAGCCGCAAGCTCGTGTTTGAAAACCCGGACGCCGGCGTGCGGTACTTTCTCGTCAAGCCCACGGACGTGGTCACGTATGTCGCGCGCGGCGCGGCCGACCTCGGCGTGGCCGGCAAGGACACCATCCTCGAGTCGCGCGCGGAGGTCTACGAGCTGCTGGATCTCGGCGTGGGCAGGTGCCGCATGGCCATCGCGGCCAAAAACGGGTTTTCGGACCCGGGCGTCGGCCCGCTGCGCGTGGCGACGAAATACCCGAACATCGCGCGCGCGCACTTTCAGCGCGAGGGGCGCGAGATCGAGATCATCGAGCTGCACGGCTCGATCGAGCTGGCGCCGCTGCTCGGCCTGTCGGACGTGATCGTGGACATCGTGGAGACGGGCACGACGCTCCGGGAAAACGACCTGTCGGTCGTGTCGAGCATCATGGACATCAGCGCGCGCCTGATCGCCGGGCGCGCCAGCTACCGCTTCCACGAGGCGGAGCTCAAGGCGCTGACGGGAAAACTTTCGGAGGTGTGCCGCGCATGATTCGCCGCTATGACCTGCAATCCATCGGACTGGACGAGATTTTGAGCCGCGAGGCCGCCATGCTCACCGGCGCGGAGGCGGCCGTCGCAGAGATTCTGGAGGCGGTGCGCACCGGCGGCGACCGCGCGCTGCTGGACTATACGGAGCGCTTCGACGGCGTGCGCCCCGACCCGCTGCTGGTCACGGAGCGGGAGCTGGACGCCGCGATGGACGCGGTGGGCCCGGCGCTGCTCGGTACGATGGAGCGCGCCGCGGCGCGCATCGAGGCGTTCCACCGCCGCCAGGTTCGGCAGGACACCGTGCTGCTCGAAGAGGACGGCGTGGTGCTCGGCCAGCGGTTCACGCCCATCGCGCGCGTGGGGCTGTATGTGCCGGGCGGCACGGCCAGCTACCCGTCGAGCGTGCTCATGAACGCCATCCCGGCCAGGCTCGCCGGCGTGTCGGAAATCCTGATCGCCACGCCGCCGCGGCGCGACGGCAGCGTCTCCCCGCTGATCCTGGCCGCGGCGCGGCTCTCGGGCGTGACGCGCATCGTCAAGGCCGGCGGCGCGCAGGCCGTCGCCGCGATGGCGTTCGGCACGGAGCAGGTGCCGCGCGTGGACAAGATCACCGGCCCCGGCAACCTGTACGTGGCCACGGCCAAGAAGCTCGTGTTCGGGCAGGTGAGCATCGACATGGTCGCCGGCCCTTCGGAGATCCTCGTGCTCGCGGACGACAGCGCCGACCCCGCGCTCGCCGCGGCCGACCTGCTCTCGCAGGCGGAGCACGACCGGCTGGCCAGCGCGGTGCTCGTGACCGACTGTCCGGCGCTGGCCGACGCGGTCGAGGCCGAGCTCGAACGGCAGCTGCCGCTGCTGCCCCGGCGCGACATCTGCCGCGCGTCGATCGACGGGCGCGGCAAGCTGATCGTCGCGCGCAACCTGGACGAGGCGCTCGACGCGGCCAACCGCATTGCGCCGGAGCACCTGGAGCTCATGGTGCGCGACCCGTTCGCGCTGCTGCCGCGCGTGAAAAACGCGGGCAGCGTGTTCCTCGGCCACCACACGCCCGAGGCGCTCGGCGACTATTTTGCCGGCCCCAACCACGTGCTGCCGACCGGCGGCTCGGCGCGCTTTTCGTCGCCGCTGTCGGTGGACGATTTTGTAAAAAAGACCCAGTTTCTGTATTACACGGAGGACGCGCTGCGGCGCGCGCGCGACGACGTGCGCGCCTTTGCCGAGGCCGAGGGCCTGCAGGCGCATGCGCGCAGCGTGACCATCCGTTTTGACGAGGATTGAACGATGAGCCGTTTCCTGGACCCGCGCCTGGCCGCGCTCGCCCCGTATACGCCGGGCGAGCAGCCGCAAAACCGGCGGTATGTCAAGCTGAACACGAACGAGAGCCCGTTCCCGCCGTCGAGAAAGGTCGTCGCGGCGGTGGCGGACGCGGACGCCGCGGCGCTGCTCAACCGCTATCCCGACCCGGCCGCGGGCGCGCTCACGGCCGCCATTGCGCGGCGCTACGGCCTCACGGAGGCGCAGGTGCTCGTCGGCAACGGCTCGGATGAGCTGCTGGCGTTCTGCTTCCTGGCGTTCTGCCCGCCGTCGTGCGGCGTGGCCTTCCCGGCCGTATCGTACGGGTTTTACCCGGTCTACGCGGCGCTCACGCGCACCGACGCGCTGCAGGTGCCGCTGCGGCCGGACTTCTCCATCGCGCCGGAGGACTATTTCCGCCTCGGCCGCACGATCGTGCTCGCCAACCCGAACGCGCCCACCGGCATGGCGCTCTCGCGCGCGCAGGTGGAAACCATCGTGCGGGAGAACCCGGACCGGGTCGTCGTCATCGACGAGGCGTACGTGGACTTCGGCGCGGAGAGCGCCGTGCCGCTACTTGGGCGCTACGACAACCTGCTCGTGGTGCAGACCTTCTCCAAGTCGCGCAACCTGGCCGGCATGCGGCTCGGCATGGCGCTCGGCGACGCCGCGCTCATCCAAGACCTGAACACGGTGAAGTTCAGCTTCAACCCCTACAACGTGTCGCGCACCGGGCAGCTGGCGGGGCTCGCGGCCATGGAGGACGAGGCGTATTTTGCCGCCTGCACCGGCGCTATCCGGCAGACGCGCGCGCGCACCGCCGCGGCGCTCGCCGCGCTGGGCTTTTCGGTGCTGCCGTCGCTGGCGAACTTCGTGTTCGCGCGGCACCCGGCCATCGCGGGCGGGACGCTGTACGCGCAGCTCAAGGCGCGCGGCGTGCTGGTGCGGCACTTCGACAAGCCCGGCATCGCCGACTTTGTGCGCATCACGATCGGCACGGACGAACAGATGGACACGCTGCTATCGGAGACGGCGGCAATCTTACGGGAGGGAACGGTATGAGAGAATCCACGCTCACGCGCACGACCAGCGAAACGGACATCGCGCTCACGCTGCGGCTCGACTGCGCCGACCCGGTCGAAATCGACACGGGCTGCGGCTTTTTCGACCACATGCTCACGCTCTTTGCGCGCCACGGGCGCTTCGGCCTCACGGTCGCGTGCCGCGGCGATCTGGACGTGGACGCGCACCACACGGTGGAGGACGTGGGGCTGACGCTCGGGCAGGCGCTGCGCGCCGCGCTGGGCGACTGCCGCGGCATTCGGCGCTATGGGCACATGGTGCTGCCGATGGACGAGGCGCTCGTAGAGGTCGCGCTGGACGTGAGCGGCCGGGCGTACCTCGCGTGCGGCCTCAGCTGCCCCGCGCCGCGCGTGGGCACGTTCGACACGGAGCTGGGCGAGGAATTCCTGCTCGCGCTTTCCCGCGCCGCGGGGCTCACGCTGCACGTGCGGCAGCTGGCCGGGCGCAACTCGCACCACATCCTCGAGGCGGCGTTCAAGGGCCTCGGGCGGGCGCTCAGGCAGGCCGTCGCGCCGGACCCGGCGTTTGCCGGGGAGATCCCGTCGACCAAGGGGGTGCTCTGAGTTGGGCGGCCTCGCGATCGTCGACTATGGCGTGGGCAACCTGTTTTCGCTGCGGGCGTCGCTCGTGCACCTCGGCTATGACGCGGCGGTGACGCGCGACGTGCGCGCGCTCGAAGACGCCGGCGGCATCCTGCTGCCGGGCGTGGGCGCCTTTGGCGACGCGGCGCAGAAGCTGCGCGACGCCGGGCTGTTCGAGCCGCTGCGCGCGCTCGGGCGCGCCGGCAAGCCGCTGTTCGGCATCTGCCTCGGCATGCAGCTGCTGTTTGAACGCAGCAGCGAGTTCGGCACACACGAGGGGCTGTGTCTCATCCCCGGCGCGGTCGAGCCGCTCGAGCGCGATTTGCCGCCGGGCCTCAAGGTGCCGGCCATCGGCTGGAACGCGCTGCACCTGGTGCGCCCGGACGACCCGCTGCTCGCCGGCTGCCGCGAGGGCGACGCGGTGTATTTTGTCCACTCCTATTATGCGACCGGCTGCGCGGACAGCCTCGTGGCCACGGCCGAATACGGCGTGACCGTGCCGGCGCTCGTGCGCTGCGGCAGCGTGGCCGGCGCGCAGTTCCACCCGGAAAAGAGCGGCGACGTGGGGCTTTCCATGCTCCGCGCGTTTGCAGAAGAGGCCGCCGGCGCGCGCTGAAGCGCATGGCGCGCCGCCACACACGAGAGGAAGGACGCCCCGCGGGGCGAGAGGTATTGCCATGGAGCTGTTTCCCGCCATCGACATCCTGTCCGGCAGCGCCGTGCGGCTGCTGCACGGGGACTATGCCCAAAAGACGGTCTACTATCCCGACGCGTTCGACGCGGCGGAACACCTGGCCGCGCAGGGGGCCAAAAAGCTGCACGTGGTCGACCTGGACGGCGCGCGCAGCGGCCGCACGGACAACTTTGCCACCATCGGGCGCATCGCCGCGCTGCCCGGCCTGTTTGTGCAGGTGGGCGGCGGCATCCGCAGCCTTGCGCGCATCGAAGCCTACCTGGACGCGGGCGTGGACCGCGTGATCCTCGGCACCGCGGCCGTGAAGGACCCGGCGCTGCTGGACGCGGCGCTCGCGCGCTATGGCGCGCAGGTCGCCGTGGGCGTGGACGTGCGCGGCGGCCGCGTCGCCGTCGAGGGCTGGCTGGAGACGAGCGCACTGGCCGGCCCGGACTTTTGCCGGTCGCTCGCGGCGCGCGGCGTGCGGTGCGTGATCTACACCGACATCGGTCGCGACGGCGCGCTGCGGGGCGCCAACCTCGACGCCTACCGCGCGCTGCTCGGCATCGAGGGGCTGTCGGTCATCGCCTCCGGCGGCGTGACCAGCGAGGCGGACCTGCAGGCGCTCTGTGACATGGGCGTCCACGGCGCGATCGTCGGGCGCGCGCTGTACGAGGGGCGGCTCGACCTGCCGCGCGCGCTGCGCCTGCTGTCCGGAGAGGGGGCGCGCGCATGATCACCCGCCGCATCATCCCCTGCCTCGACGTGCGCGACGGCCGCGTGGTCAAGGGCCGCAACTTCCAGGGGCTTGCCGACGTGGAGGACCCGGTCGCGCTGGCACGATTTTACAACGCGAGCGGCGCGGACGAGCTGGTCTTTTACGACATCACCGCGAGCGCGGAGGGGCGCGCGCTGTTCACCGACGTGCTCGAGCGCGTCGCGCGCGAGATCTTCATCCCGCTGACGGTCGGCGGCAGCATCAACACGGTGGACGACTTTGGCCGCGTGCTGCAGTGCGGCGCGGACAAGGTGAGCGTCAACTCCGGCGCCATCCGCAACCCGTCGGTCATCGGCGAAGCCGCGCGCCGCTACGGCAGCCAGTGCGTCGTGCTCTCGATGGACGTGAAGCGCGAGGGCGGCCGCTACGCGGTCTATGCCAAGGGCGGGCGCGAGCGCACGGCGCTCGACGCGCTCGACTGGGCCGCCTTTGCCGAGGGCGAGGGCGCGGGCGAGCTGGTCGTCAACAGCATCGACACCGACGGCGTGAAGCAGGGCTTCGACCTGCCGCTGCTCGAGGCCGTGACCGCGCGGGTGCGCATCCCGGTCGTCGCGTCGGGCGGCGCGGGCTGCATGGAGGATTTTGCGACGCTGTTTTCGCGCGTGCCGGGCGTGGACGCGGGGCTCGCGGCCTCCGTGTTCCACTACCGCGAGATCGACATCCACACACTCAAGACATATCTGCACGCCCAGGGCGTGCCGGTGCGCCTGACCGGCGCGCCGCGCGCCTGAGCGGAAAGGGGGACCCATGGAGCTGAACGAACTGAAGTTTGACGCGCACGGCCTGATCCCGGCCGTGGTGCAGGATTTCCGCACGCGGCAGGTGCTCACGCTCGCGTACATGAACCGGGAGAGCCTCGAGATCACGCTCCGGGAAAGGCGCACGTGCTTCTACTCGCGCTCGCGGCAGACGCTGTGGCGCAAGGGCGAGACGAGCGGCAACGTGCAGCACGTCGTGCGCATCAGCGCCGACTGCGACGGCGACGCGCTCGTGGTCGAGGTGCTGCCGGACGGGCCGGCCTGCCACACGGGCGCGGACACGTGCTTCTTCCGGCTGCTCTACGGCGACGCGGCGGAGGCGCCGTTCTCGCTCGACGGGCTGTACCGCCTGCTCCTCAGCCGCAAGGCGGAGCGGCCGGCGGGCTCGTACACGACGTACCTGTTCGACAAGGGCCGGGAAAAGATCCTCAAAAAGGTGGGCGAAGAGTGCACCGAGGTCGTGATCGGCGCGATGAAGGGCAGCCGCGAGGAGACGATCTTCGAGGTGTCGGACCTGGCGTACCACGTGCTCGTGCTCATGGCGGAGATGGGCATCACGCCGGAGGACATCCGCGCGGAGCTGGCCAGCCGCCACGTGATCGACCACAAGGTGAAGCAGGAGACGATGCAGTGAACCGCGCGGACGCCCCTGCCGCCCCCTGGTACGCCGCGCGCCCCGCGCCGGTGCAGACGCTGCACGTCCACTCGCGCTATGTGGACGGGGCGGACACGCTCGCGGCCATGGCGGAGGCGGCGCTCCGGGCGGGGCTTTCCTCGCTCGGCTTTTCGGAACACGGGTATGTGCCCGTGCCGGTCGTGGGCGAACCGTGCTGGATGACCCCGGAGGAGACGGCGCGCTACCTTGCGGAGGCGCGCGCGCTGCAGCGCACGCTCGCCGGGCAGCTCGCGCTGTTCGTCGGGCTGGAGCTGGACAGCTATGGCTATGACGCCGCGCTGCCGCTCGACTACCGGATCGGCTCGGTGCACCTGCTGCCCGGCAGCGAGGGGCTGTTTGCCGTGGACGAGAGCCGCGCGCGCCTGCTGCACGAGCTCGGCGCGGCCTATGGCGGCGACCCGCTGCGCCTCGCCCGGCGCTACTATGCCGACGTGGCCGCGTTCGCCGCGCGCTGCCGGCCGGACATCCTCGGCCACTTCGACCTGATCACGAAGTTTGACGAGAGCGGCGCGGCCTTTTTGGAGGACAGCGCCGCCTATCGCGCGCATGCGCTCGAGGCGCTGGACGCGGTGCTGGACGCGGGCTGCATCGTGGAGCTGAACACCGGCGCCATCGCCCGCGGCTACCGCAGGACGCCGTACCCGCGCCGCTTCCTGCTGGAGCGCGTGCGCGAGCGGGGCGGGCGCATCACGTTTTCGGCCGACGCGCACAGCGCCGCGGGCGTGGCCTGCGGCCTGCAGGAGGCGGCCGCGCTGGCGCGCGACGTCGGGTTTACGGAATACGCGGTGCTGACCGCGGACGGGTTCGTCTCCGCGCCGCTGTAGGCGCGCGCCCCGGTTCCCTGCCGCCTGTCCTCCAGCCTCACGGGTCAAAAAGCAAAGGAAGCGCCGCAAGTTGCGGCGCTTCCCGTTGCGTTTGGATGGAACGCGGTCAGCTGATCTTCGCGTAGTTCTTGTGGATGCAGCCGACGCGGCCGTTGTAGATGACCATGACGTAGTTGTTCATCGTCTTGAGGTAGGTGTACGTCGCGCCCAGCTTGGCCTCGCCCAGCTTTGCGGAGGACGTGGTCGCCGCGCTGCGGACGTTGACCCACTCGTCACAGTTGGCGACGGTCGCCTTCTTGGTCGTGTCGCTCGTGGCCTTGGAGAAATAGCTCTCGTGGATATAGCCCACCGTGTCGGCCTTGTACTGGATCTTGTACCAGCTGCCGTTCTTGCCCAGGATCTGATAGACATAGCTCTTGGGCGCGGTGCCGATGATGCCGTTGTTCGTGCCGGCGCCGCTGCGCACGTTCACGCTGTTGTTGCAGTTGACCACGTAGCCGTAGCCGGTCGCGGCCGTATCGGTGCCGGTGCTGCCGCCCGAGGAACTGTCGCTCACCTTCACATAGGACGCGTAGATATAGCCCTTCTGCGTGGAAGTGTACTGCACCTGGATCCAGTTGCCGCTCTTGCCGAGATAGGTATACGTTTTACCCTTCGGGGCGGTGCCGAGCTTCTTGGTGTTCGTACCGGCGCCCTCGCGCACGTTGACCCACTCGTTGCAGTTGACAATCGTGGCGGTCTTGCCGGTCGGCGTATCAGGCGTCGTCGTCGAGCCGGCGTTCAGCTTGATGTAATCCTTGTGGATGTAGGCGACCTGGCTCGAGGTATACTGGATCTTATACCAGTTGCCATCGCTGCTCATGCCAAGGTACTTGTAAGTCGCGCCCTTCGGAGCGGTGCCGAGCTTCTTGGTGTTCGTGCCGGCGCCCTCGCGCACGTTGACGCTGTTGTTGCAGTTCACGATCGTCACGGTCTGGCCGGCAGACGGCGTGTCGGGCGTGCCGGTGGAGACCTGGATATAGTCGCCGCGGATGTAGCCCACCTTGGCGGACGTATACTGCACCTTGTACCACGTTTCGGAACCGACCTTGATCGTGGACAGGAGCCGATACTGCGCGCTCTTCGGCGCGGTGCCGATCAGGCTGTAGCTCGTGCCGGCGCCGCTGCGCACGTTGACGCTGTTGTTGCAGTTCACGATCGTGACCTTCTGGTTCGAAGCGGCCGGCGTCTCCGTCTCCGTCACGGTCTTGACGCTGATGTAGTCCTTGTGGATGTAGCCCACCTGGGTGGAGGTGTACTGCACCTTATACCAGGAGCCCTCGACGGCCAGCACGGTGTACTGCGCGCCCTTCTTGGCCTCGCCGATCTTCGTGGTGCTGCTGCTCGCGCCCTTGCGCACGTTGACGCTGACGCGGCAGTTCACGATCGTGCCGATGGTCTTGGTCGTGGTGCCCGCGATGATCTCGACCACGCCCTCGCCCTCGAGCACGACGCTCTTGTCAGACTTGAGCGTCGCCTTGACCTTGATGGTCAGCTTGCCGATCTCCCTCTGGCCGGGGATCGTGGCGCTCCAGGTCTTGCCGCCGTCGGTGGAATAGACGATGTCGAAGTCCTCCGCCTTGGCGTTTTCAAACGTGACCAGCACGGTGTACGCCTTGCCGTCATACGCGCGCTTGCCGCCGGTGACGGTCATCGTGGGCTTTTCGGCCGCAGCCTTCACCTCCAGCGTGACGTCCGCCGTGGTGAGCGTGACCGCCCCGCTCTTGATCGCACGGATCTTGATGGTCAGCTTGCCCACCTCGGTCAGGCTCGGCGCAGTGGTGCTCCAGGTCTTGCCGCCGTCGGTCGAATACTCGACGGTATAGCCCTCGCCGTTCTCAACCTTCGCCGTCACGGTATGGGCCTTGCCGTCATGCTCAAACGAACCGGCGCCCTCCACGACGAGCTTCGGCTCGGCCTTCGCCGTCACCTCCAGCGTCACCGTCTCCTTCAGTTCCGGCTGCTCCGCCTTGGTCGCACGGATCTGGATGGTCAGCATGCCAACCTCGGTCAGGCTCGGCGCAGTCTCGCTCCACTTCTGGCCGCCGTCGGTGGAATACTCGATCTTGTAGCCCTCGCCGTTTTTAACGGTGGCCGTCACGGTATGCGCCTTGCCGTCATACTCGAACGTGCCGGCGCCGGTCACGACGAGCTTGGGTTCCGGCTTCGGGGTGATCTCGAGCGTGGCGGCCTTTTCGAGCGTCGTCTTGCCGTCCTTGGTCGCGCGGATCTGGATGGACAGCTTGCCGACCTCTTTGAGGCTCGGCGCCGTCTCGCTCCACTCGCCATCGTCGACCTTGTATTCGACCTTGTAGCCCGTGCCGTTCTCGACCGTGGCCGTCACGGTGTGCTCGGTGCCGTCCTCGGTGACCGTGCCATCGCCCTTCACGACGAGCGTGGGCTCGAGCAGCGTGAAGTTTTTGCTCATCACATAGCCTTCCTGGCTATCCTCGGTTTCATATGTAATCTTGTAATATTCGCCCTCGGTACCCAGATATGGTACGACGGCGTCGGCCGCCACGGTGCCGATCTTGTTCTCGGGCATTGCGCTGTCTGTTTTGTACACCGCAATTTCAGCGCCGCTGGTGTTCTTGGCGAACTCCACGTCCGACTCGGCTGCGCCGGCCACGGGCAGCACGGCCAGCACCATGGCGAGCGCCAGCAACAGGCTCAACAGTCTCCTACGTTTCATCTTCATGCCCCTCCTTGAACTGATGCCGCCCCCCTCCGGAACCGGAGGATCTGAACGCGGCTCGTTGCTTGCAGAACCATTGTATCAACATTCTACACTATAAAGACGCGATTGCCAAACGTTTGGTTGCATTTTGGCCGGGAAAACTTTTGTATATTTGTGCCGGGCATCCGCGCCAACCACAACATAGGGGATTTTGACGAAAAACGGCCCCAAACGGGGCCGTTTTTCGCACCGCCGTCATCCGGCGGTGACAGGTATGGATGGAACGCAGCGCGCTCAGTAGTTCTCGCAGCGGATCTCGAAGAAAGCCTTCGGATGCGCGCAGACCGGGCACACCTCGGGCGCCTTGGGGCCCTCGAAGATGTAGCCGCAGTTGCGGCACTGCCAGTAGGTCTTGCCGTCGCGCTCGAACACGCGGTACTCTTCGACGTTCTTGAGCAGCTTGCGATAGCGCTCCTCGTGCGTCTTTTCGATGCCGGCCACCGCACGGAACTGGAACGCCAGCTTGGCAAACCCTTCCTCCTCGGCCTCCTTGGCAAACTGGGCGTACATGTCGGTCCACTCGTAGTTCTCGCCCTGGGCCGCGTCGAGCAGGTTCTCCGCCGTGCCGGGCACCTTGTCGCCGTGCAGCGCCTTGAACCACATCTTGGCGTGCTCTTTCTCGTTGTTGGCCGTCTCCTCAAAGATCGCCGCAATCTGCTCAAAGCCGTCCTTGCGGGCCTGGGACGCATAATAGGTGTACTTGTTGCGCGCCTGGGATTCCCCGGCAAATGCCGTCATCAGGTTCTGTTCCGTCTTGCTGCCCTTGAGTTCCATTGTAAAGCTCCTCCTTGTGTTGATCTGTGGTGTTGATGTTTCAGGTTATCTGTCAGGCCGGGCGCAGGCGCTGCACACGCCGCGCATGACCAGGTCGACCGAGGTCAGCGTGAAGCTCGTCTCACGCTCCACCGGGTCGCGCAGCCACGCCGCGTCGACAAAGACGTCCTCCACGCGGCTGCACCGCTCGCACACGATGTGCGAGTGGTTGGACAGCGTCCCGTCGAACCGGCACCCGCCGTCCGGCAGCGGGATCTTGCGCAGCTGGCCGGCGTCGCAAAGCTGATTGAGGTTGCGATACACGGTGCCGAGCGAGAGCCTGGGCAGCGACTCGCGCAGCGCGTCGTACACCATCTGCGCCGTCGGGTGCTCCCCGCTCTCGCAGACGAACTGATAGATCTGCTGCCGCTGCCGCGAATACCGCACTGCTCTCACCTCCAATATCAATAACTGTTACTGTTATTATAATCAAATTCCGCCGCCTGTCAAGCTCCAAACGGCGCCGGAAAAAATATATTTTTTGCGCTCTGCGGCGCAAAACCCGTTGCACCGCGCGCGCGTGCGTGCTATAATGGGAACCGTGCTTCAGGGCGGGGTGCAATTCCCCACCGGCGGTGACAGTCCGCGAACCGTGGCCGGCGTGCCACGGCCGAGCCGGTGAAATTCCGGCACCGACGGTAACAGTCCGGACGGGAGAGGCAGCCGGTCGTTTGTCGCGCGCCCCGTCGTCCCTCTGGACGGCGGGGCGCTTGTTGTGCGGCGGCGGCGGGCGGCTTCCTGCGGCAAACACATCTGGCCAGAAGGAGGAACCGACATCCATGAACCCCATCACCACCAACCAGACGACCAACCGGCTCGTCAAGCTCGGCATGCTGACCGCGCTGTCGATCCTGCTCGTGTTTCTGATCCACTTCCCGATCTTTCCGTCGGCCGCGTACCTCGAGTACGACATGGCGGACGTGCCGATCCTGATCGGCACGTTCCTGTTCGGCCCCTGGTGGGGGCTGCTGCTGACGGCGGCGGTCAGCCTGCTGCAGTGGCTGCTCGTCTCCCCGGCGAGCGGCTGGGTCGGCGCGATCATGCACTTTTTCGCCACCGGCACGTGCGTGCTGCTGGCCGGGCTGCTCTACCGCCGGTTCCACACGCGGCACGGCGCGGTCGTCTCGCTGGTTGCGGGCGCCATCGCGCAGATCCTGATGATGATCCCGCTGAACCTGATCTTCACCGTGCATTTCAACGGCGCGCCGTACGACGCGGTCGCGGCCATGCTGCCCACGGTCATCGTGCCGTTCAACGCGATCAAGGCCGGCGTCAACGCGCTGCTCACGTTCCTGCTGTACAAGTCTGCCGGCAAGCTGCTGCGCCTGTTCTAAGGCGCGGCGGGCGCGAAGAAAAGCGGGCGGCGGCGAACCGATCGGTTCGCCGCCGCCCGTTTCCATATGTCCCGAAACGTCTCAGCCCTCGCGGATGGCGTGGAGGAACGTGGCCCAGGCGCCCGCGTACACGCGCGAGCCGTGGCCGCTTTCACACACCGGCGTCAGGCCGCACCGGCGCGAAAAGCGCTCCCCCGCCTCGGTCACGTTGTCCGTCACGACGCGCGCGCACGGGTACGGCGCGTACTGCGCCGCCGCGCGGCGCACCAGCGCGCGCGCAAGCCCCGTGCCGCGGTACGCGGGCGCCACGGCGATGCAGCTCAAAAACAGGTCGAGCGGCCGCCCCTGCGGGTCGGGCGCGGGCGCAAGGTCGTCCGCCGTCATGCCGCTGTCCACATACGCGCCGGCCAGCAGCGCCATAAACACCCGCTCCGGCACGGGGAACAGGTTCACAAATCCGGCGAGCGCGCCCGCGCCGTCCTTTGCCGCCACCGTCGTGCGCGGGTCGCGGCAGTACCAGGCGTACGCCTCCGCCGCGGGCGTGATGTACGCCGCGTCGTAGCACGACGCCTCCAGCGCCTCCATGGCGCGAAAGTCCGCAAGCGTGAGCGTGTTTGGATCCGTCAGCATGGCGTCCCCCCTTTTTGCCGCCTGCGTCACTTAAAAAAGCTGCGCATCCACGTGTAGCGCTCGTGCTCGCGCCAGCCCTCGCCCGTCTCGTCGCGCGTGGTGTAGTTACACGCGCAGTCCGGCAGCGCGGCCGCGAGCGCCTGCTCGTCCGCCGTGGACGCCGGGTTCATGCCGTACCAGAGCCGCTCGAGCCACGTCATCTCATAGAGCGGCGAGAGGTCGGTGAGGCCGATGTTGCAGATGTTCACGTCGATCAGGTTCGTCAGCTCGGCCAGCGGCGACACGTCCTCGATCCGGTTCATGAACAGCTCGATGTATTGCAGCTCCTTGAGGCTCGAGAGCGCCGAAATGTCGGTGATCTTGTTGTCGGCCAGGATCAGGATCTCCAGCTTCGTCAGCGACGCGATGACTTCGAGGTCGGCGTCGGTCAGGTAGTTGTGCCCGAGGTCGAGCGCCACGAGGTCGGTGCAGTAGCGCAGCGGCTCGAGATCACCCTCCTGCAGCCGCTTGGTCGTGCGCACCTTCTCGTTGTATTCGTCGCTGGCGTTCGGGTTCGTGTATTTCGACGGGTTGGCCGTGGAAAAGCCGGTCGCGTCGGTGCGCACCTCGTGCGGGCCGATCTGCACCGTCCACACGAACCGCACCTCAGGGTGCGCCTCGCAAAGCGCCGCCATCTGCTCGTCCGTCAGGCCGCAGCCGCACATGACGAGCTTGCTGAGCCGCGGCAGCAGCCGGAGCGCGTCCTCCACCTGCTGCACGTCCTCGATCTTCGTGCCGCTCACGTCCAGCTCCGTGTCCACCGTGGAGACGGCGTGGCCGAGCACCTCGATCTGCCGCGAAAACAGCACGTCCGGATACGCCGCTTCGAGCGCGTCGAGTGCGGCGTCGTCCAGCGCCCCGTCCGGCAGCAGCACGGCCTCCAGCGCGGAAAAACAGGCAAGCCCAGCCTGCAGCGCCGCGGCGTCCACCTGCGCCTCCCGCAGATCCAGCTCCGCCGCGTCGGACGCGAACACCGCGCCGCACAGCGGCACGTCGTAGCGCACGGCCAGTTCCGGCAGCGCCGCCGCCACCGCCTGCCCGTCCGCCGCGGACAGCCCGGTGCCGGAGAGGTCGGCCGCCGTCAGGTTCGGAAAGTTGGACAGCGCGTCGACGGCCTCCTGCGCGCCGGCAAACGTCACGCCCGAAAGATCGAGCGCGTCGGCGTCGGAGTCGAACGTGCCGCCGTCCAGATGCACCGTGTAGCGGAAGTGGACGTCCGGGAACGCCGCGCGCAGCGCGCGCAGGTCGGCCTCCGGCGCCGTGCCGCCGCGCAGGTCCGCCTCCCGCAGCGCGGGGAAATACGGCAGCGCCTCCGACAGCTGGCCGACGTCGTCCACGCCGGCCGCGGTGAGCGCGGTGTCGGCATTGGTCAGCACCGCGTCGCCCACGGCGAGCGTATAGGTGAACGCCACGCCGGGCAGCGCCTGCGCCGCCTCGTACAGCGCCGCATAGGCCGTGCTGCCCGTGGCGTCCACCGCCGCCAGGCGCGGGAAGTACGGCAGCAGCGCCGCGTCCTCCGCCGTGCAGCCCGGCAGCGTGAGCGTCTCCGCGTCGCTGTCGAACGCGCCGTCGCTCAGGCGCACCGTCCACAGCACCTCACACCCCGCCGGCAGCGCCGCCTGCGCCGCCTCCACATAGGCGGCCGTCACGTCCTCGCGGCCGCGAAGGTCGAGCGTCGTGAGCGCACCGAGCGCGCCGAGCGACGCCGCTTCCGGCAGCGCGCCGTCCGGCAGCGCCAGCGTCTGCGCGTCCCGGTCGACCAGCCGCCCGCCCACAAACGCATATTCCGACAGCAGCAGGAACGCCCCGCCGCCGAGCGCGACCAGCGCGACCACTGCCGCCAGCACCGCCACTGCGGCGCGGCGCGGCCCGCGCCGGCCCTGCGTCCCGTGTTCCCGTCGTCTCATCACAATCCTCCCGCGTGTTCGTGTCGTCTCATCGCAATCCTCTTCCGTCTTTCGTCCCCGTGCGGCGGCGCCTGTTCCGCCGGCGCGCGCGCCGCTGCCGCACGGCGAGCGCGACGAGCGCCGCGAGCACCAGCGCGATCAGCCCGATCAGCAGCGCCGGCACCAGTCCGTCCGTCCCGCCCGTCTGCGCCGCCGCGGGCGGCGCCGGCGTCGCCTCCGGCGTGGCGCCGGGCGTGGCCGTGGGTTCCGCCGTTTCGGCGGGCGCCGGCGTGGCCGTGGGCTGCGCCGTTTCGGCGGGCGTGGCCGTGGGCTCCGGCGTCGCCGCCGCGTGCAGCACGGCCGGGTCGATGTGCTCAAACATGTCGTTGACGCCCGGCGTATCCGCCCCCACCGTGGTATAGGCAAGGCCGAAGTCCGACAGGCTGTAGATGCCCTCGTTCGTGACCGCGTGGCGCGACGGCAGCTGCGACTCGTGGCAGGCAAACGCCTCCGCCGCCACCTCGACCGCCGTGCGCCCGTCAAAGGCGGCGAGCGGCTCGGTCACCGGCAGCTGGATGCGGTTCTCCGCGTACAGGTGCAGGTAGACCTTCTTCACCTCCCACGCGCCGTACTGCTCGGCGGACTCCGGGTCGTACGCCGCGTCGGCCGCAAGCGGCGCCGCCTCCAGCACCGCGTTTGCCAGCAGCACGTGCTGCCAGTGGCCGTATTCGCCGTTCAGGTCCTGCGAGACGACGACCTCCGGCTTCAACCGCCGCATCTGCCGCACGAGATATTGCACCACGTCCGCGCTGCGGAACGTGTTTTCAAACTGGCTGCGGTATTCGTTCGGGATGTCGGGAAAGCCGCCGAACACGGGCTGCGCGCGCAGCCCCATCGTCCACGCGCCGCGCAGCGCCTCGTCCACGCGCTGCCTGACGCGCGAGGCCAGGTAGACCGCCGCGCCCTCGCGCCCCTGCTCCGCGCCATAGATCGGGATCACCGCGCCGAGGAACAGCGCGTCGTCGTCCGGGTGCATGGCCACGAGCAGGTAGTCCGCCTTCTCCGGCGGCAGCTCCCACGGCAGATAGTCCGCCACGGCGCCCGCGCCGTATGCCGCCAGCGTGCCGAGCGCGATCTCCTCTTCCCCGGCGGCGATGGTCACGCTCTGCGCGCCGCTCACCGGCTCGATCACCTCGTTCCACAGCAGCGCGCCCGCCTCCTCTGCCAGCGTCGCGCCCGCCGCGTCGCGCTGGATCACGGTGTACGCCGCCGGCGCATAGTAGAACGACAGGTACACCGCCTCGACGGGCACCTCCTCCGTCCACGAAATCGTCACGGACTCGCCCGCGCCGATGCGCTGCGCGCTCTCCTTGTCGCCGTCGGTCAGCCGCGTCAGGCGCGACACAAAGCTCGCCGTGAGCGTGCACTGCGCCGTCAGCTCCTCCGCCGCGCCCGCCTGCGCCGCCGCGTCCTCCTCCTGCGCCGCCGCGCCGGGCGTCAGCGCGAGCAGCACGAACAGCGCGGCCAGGCCGCGCCGGAGGGCCGCCGTCCGGACGCGCCGCCTCATGACGCCGCCTCCAGGGGCAGGCCGAGCGCGGCCAGCAGCCGGTCGAGCGCGCGCCGCGCGCCGCCGTCCGCCGCCGCCTCCGTCAGATAGGCGGGGAGCGCCGCCTCCGGGATGTAGAACGTGTCCTCCCAGAAATGCGCCCGGTCGCGCAGGCGGCCCGCGTTTTCAAACACGGCGTCCATGCCGAAAAACGTGCGGTACCGCACCTGCCGGAACGTGAGCACGAGGAACGCCAGGTGCGGCGCGTTCATCTCATAGGTCAGGTAGGAGTCGTCCGCGCCGTCGCCGTCGGTATCCAGCCGGTCCACGATCATCAAATAGTGGCCGCCATTTTGGACGATGTCGCCGCTTTGGCCCTCGTCAAAGCCGATCTCGTTGTCGCCGCGCTTCTCGCGCTCGCCGCACGTGCCGATGGCGGAGCCGGCGGCGCCGTTGGACAGGTTGACGCCCGCCTGCTTGTACGCCCACACGATGCTCGCCACGCACTGCATGCCGGTATAGTAATACGTGCCGTTCCCGTCGGTGGTCGGCGTCCTGAGCCGCGCGCCCCAGTCCGGGTTCACGCCCCAGTCCTCCTCGTCCTGATACGCGCCGCGCCCCTGGTACGGGGCGGACACGCCGTATTCGGCCAGGCGCGACACGAGCGACACCGCCGCCGTGACCACGCCGCAGCGCGTGTACAGCCCCGCGTCGGCCACGTCCTCCGCGATGGCGGCGTTCAGCGCGTCCACGGAGCTGCCCTTTGCCTCTAAAAACCCGCCCAGCGGCTCGGTCAGCGCCTCCAGCCCCTCGGCCCGCAGCACGTACCGATAGCCGGAGCGCACCGCGACCGGATACGGCTCGCTCACGCTCCCGTCTTCGCCGCGCACCCAGAGGAAGTAGTCCCCGTCGCTCTTGAACGCCGAAAAGCGCCGCGCGCCGCCCGCGTCCGCCCAGTCCGGCGAGTCCGCCGCCGGCTGCGTCTCGACCACGGTGAAGGCGTAGGCCGCCGCCGCGCCCTCTGCCAGCTCCACGCGCACGACGCCGCGCCGCGCATACGCGCACGCGATCACCGGCGCGCCCGGGTCGGTTGCGATCGGTTCCGTTGTCGCCCCGCCTGGCGTCGCCGGGTCGGTTGCGCCCGGGTCGGTTGCGGCCAAAGCGTCGCCCGCCCCCGCCGCGCCCTCGCGCACGAGCGGCAGCGCCGCCTGCCCGTCCTGCGCAAGGCGCAGCGCGTCGCCGTCGAGCGCATAGCCCACGGCATAGGCCGGCAGCCCGTCCGGCTCGAGCGTCAGCGTCCCCGCCCCGGCTGTGTAGCGGCCGGACGCGCTGCCGCCGCCCTGCTCCGCCACAAAGCTGCCGTCCGCCGCCAGCGTCAGCACAAAGCCGCCCTGGGCGTCCGTCCAGCGGCCCACCAGCGGGTCGGGCTCCGGCGTGGCCGTCACCTCCGGCGTCGCCACAAACAGCGCCACCGTCTCCGGTTCCGGCGTGGCCTGCGCGGCCGCCGCCCCGGGCACGGCCGTCGCCTCCGGCGCGGCTGCGGGCGCGCCGCACCCGCACGCCAGCAACGCGGCCAGGCACGGCGCCAGCAGCGCCCGTATGCGGCCCGCCCTCCTTCGGTTTTCCATGGCGTCCTTCCTTTCCCGCCCGGCCACAGGCCGGCGACGTGCAATCCCGCGCGGCGCCCGGCCGGGCGCCGCGCCGCTTTCTGCAAATTTCTCCGCCCGGCAGCCGCGCGCACAGGCGCGCCCGGCGGGCAGCATATCTGGTCTGATTGTAACAAGAAGGGGCGCTCCCGTCAAGGAACGCCCCGTTTCGACGCGGCCATGCCGCCCCGCCCCGCTATCTGGCCATGAACCGCGCGAGAAACTCCCGCGTGCGCGGGTTTTCCGGCGCCTCAAAGATCTGCTGCGGGCTGCCCTCCTCGGCGATGACGCCCGCGTCCATGAACGCCACGTGCGTGCCCACGTCCCGCGCAAACGCCATCTCGTGCGTGACGACGAGCATCGTCAGTCCCTCCTCGGCCAGGCGGCGCATGACGGTGAGCACCTCGCCGACCATCTGCGGGTCGAGCGCGCTCGTCGGCTCGTCAAACAGCAGCACCTCCGGCTCCATGGCCAGCGCCCGCGCGATGGCGACGCGCTGCTTCTGCCCGCCGGAGAGCTGCCGCGGGCGGGCATGGATATACGGCCCCATGCCGACCTTTTCGAGGTATTGCAGCGCGCGCTCGCGCGCCTCCTCCACCGGCCGCTTCTGCACGCGGCGCATGCCGACCATGCAGTTGTCGAGCACGTTCATGTTGTTGAACAGGTTGAAGCTCTGGAACACCATGCCCACGCGCGCGCGGTAGGCCGCGGCGTCCATGCCGCGGCGCAGGATGTCCTCGCCGTGGTAGTAGATGTGCCCCTCGCTCGGCCGCTCGAGCAGGTTGATGCAGCGCAGCAGCGTGCTCTTGCCGGAGCCGGACGCGCCGATGATGCACGTCACGTCCCCGCGCGACACGGAAAAGTCGATGTCCGTCAGCACGCGGTTGTTGCCGAACGACTTGCCCAGGTGCGAAATCTCCAGGATCTGTCCTTCCATGTCATCTGCCCTCCCGCGTGCTCTGGTCCGCCCCGGCGGCGCGCCGCTGCCGGTGGAAGCTGTACATGCCGCTGGTGTGTGCCAGCGTGTCGGTCGTAGCGAGGTCGTAGGTGTCGCTGCCGTCCATGCGGTTTTCAAAGAAGCGCAGGATGCGCGAGCACGTGAACGTGAGCACGAAGTAGATCGCCATCGTGATCGTAAACGCCTCGAAATACGTGTATTCCGCGCCGGCCACGCCGTTGGTCGTGAAGAACAGCTCCACCGTGCCGATGACCGACAGCACGCACGTGTCCTTGATGTTGATGATCAGGTTGTTGCCGATCTGCGGCATGATGTTGCGCAGCGCCTGCGGCAGCACGACGTAGAGCATCGTCTGCACGTGCGTCATGCCGATCGCCTTGGCGCCCTCGGTCTGGCCCGGGTCGATGGACAGGATGCCGCCGCGCACGGTCTCGGCCATATACGCGCCGGTGTTGACCGACACGACCAGCAGCGCCGCCGGCAGCATGGGCAGATAGATGCCCCACAGCATGGCCAGCCCGTAGTAGATGAACATGGCCTGCACCATCATCGGCGTGCCGCGGAACACCTCCACATACGCGCCAAGCACCAGGCGCACTGCGCGCATGAGCGCATAGCGCACCGGCTGCTCCTTCCGGTCGGCCGGGATCGTCTGCACGAGCCCCACGCAAAAGCCGATCACGCAGCCGATCGCCGTCGAGATGACGGCGATGAGCATCGTCATGCCCGCCCCGCGCAAAAACGACGGGCCGTATTCGCTCCAGAGTTGCGCGACGGTCACCCAAAAGGACGGTCTGTTCCCCATTCCCGCCGGAGCCCCCTTTCCTCAAATCGCGGCAAATCAGCCCTCGCTGAGCGGCTGCACCGAAATCGCCTCGTTCATCATGGCGGTAAAGTCGTCCGTGGTCAGCGTGGCAAGCGCCTCGTTGAGCGCGTTCAGCAGCGTCTCGTTGCCCTTCTGCACGGAGATGCCGATGTTGATCTCCTCTTCCGACACGGCAAAGTCGTCGTCCGTGCCGGTGAAGTCGAGCAGCTTCATGTCCGGATACGCCACGCAGGCCGCCATCGCCGTCGGCATGTCGGTCACGACCAGGTCGCACCGGCCGGATTCGAGCGCGACCAGCATTGCCGGCGCGGACTCCATCGCGGGCAGGATGTCGGCGTCCTCGATCTGCGGCAGGCACGTGTCATACCACACGGTGGCCTGCTGCGAGGTGCACGTGGCGCCCGCCAGGTCGGAAATGCCCGCGGCCTCGGCGTACGGGCCGTCCGCCTTCACGAGGCCGACGATCGACGCGTAGTAATACGGGGTCGTGAAGTCCACCTGCTGGAGCCGCTTGGCCGTGATCGACTGGCCCGCGATGACGCAGTCCACCGTGCCGGACTGCACCGCTGGCACGAGCGAATCCCAGTCGAGCCGGACGATCTCCAGTTCCATGCCCATCTGCTCGGCCAGGTACTTGGCCATCATCACGTCGTAGCCGTAGGCGTAGTCCGCGCTGTCCTTGATCGGCACGGCGCCGTTGCTGTCGTCCGGCTGCGTCCAGTTATACGGCGCGTAGCTGCACTCCATCGCCACGGTCAGCACGTTGTCGTCCGCGCCGTCCTGCTGGCAGCCCAACAGGCCCAGCGCGAGCACGGCGGCAAGGGCCACCGCGATCCACTTTTTCCACATTTGCATCATCCGTTTCCTCCTTCAGGCGGTATGCCGCCCGTTTTTTTCCTTCCCGCCGGGCCTCCCCCGGCAAAGAAAAACCCGCCGCGTCCTGAAAGTGACGCTGCGGGTAACTCCCGTATCCTGGGCCGACAGGGCCGGCGCGGCCCCGTCCTCCGGTGATGATAGCGCTCCACTTTCGTGACAGTGCGCCGGATGTTCTCCTGCGCCCCAGCCCGCGCCCCGTGGCAACGGGCACGCGCGCTTCGGCGGCGGCCCCTTTCGCGCGCGGCGGCTTGCCAGCCGTTGCCGCGCGGTACTCTTGACCTGCCGCGCCTCTACCATTTGCCGCGGCTCGCGCCGCGACCGATTGTGATTGGGACTATGGTACTATATGATATATCATTTGTCAATGCCTTTCACGCGCCCCGCGCGCAAATTTCGGCAAACTACCGCCCGCAGCCGGCACGCCGGCCGCCCGGCGGTTGCCGGCGCGGCCGGGGCGTGGTATGATATCCAAAACCGGAGCAAAGGAGGCGGCGCGGCTTGGAGTTTGCCTGCTATGTGCGCGCGCTCGAGCGGCGCGGCGGCGCGTTTGCCGGCGAGAGCGCATACCTGAACGACGTCCCCGCCATCAGCGCGCTCACGACGCTCGACCTGTCCGGCGCTCCCGTGACCTTCTTCGTCGGGGAAAACGGCAGCGGCAAGTCCACCCTGCTCGAGGCCGTGGCCATCGCCGCCGGCTGCAACCCGGAGGGCGGTTCGCGCCACCAGCGCTTCGCCACGGCGGATACGCACGCCGCGCTGCACGAGCGTCTCCGGCTCATCCGGGGGCCGGTACGCGAGCGCGACGCCTACTTCCTGCGCGCCGAAAGCTTTTACAACGTCGCCACCCACCTCGCGTCCATCGACGACACCGGCTTTGCCGGCTATGGCGGCCGGTCGCTGCACGCGCGCTCGCACGGCGAAAGCTTCCTGGCGCTCGTGCAGCACCGGCTCGGCGGCAACGGGCTCTACCTGTTCGACGAGCCGGAGGCGGCGCTGTCCCCGTCGCGGCAGATGGCGCTGCTTTGCAACCTGCACGCGCTCGTGCAGGCGCGCTCGCAGCTGCTGATCGCCACGCATTCGCCCGTGCTGTTGAGCTATCCGCACGCGGTCATCTACGAGCTGGGGGAGCACGGCATCCGCCGCGTCGCCTACCGCGAAACCGAGGCGTATACCGTGCTGCACGGCTTTTTGAACGCGCCCGAACGCATGCTCGCCCTGCTGCTGGACGAGGGCTGAAGCGCGCCGCCGGGCCACAAAACAAGCGGGCGTCAGCCCGCCATCCGACAAAGGAGCACCTTGCCATGATCCGCTTGCTCTTCGTCTGCCACGGCAGTATCTTGAAAAGTCCCGGAAAAGCCAGTAAAATCAATGGTTTCACGGAGAAGAAAGGCGCTTACTACACCACTACTACACCATTTTTGAAAGAACCTTGATGTGACAAGTTTTGATAGATGAAAACGCAAGCGGCGATATTCCAGAACAGGAGTATCGCCGCTTGCTGTATGTAGGTAAATATGTGCCTTGAGTAAATGCTCATGTACCATAAAGTAACACACAAGAATTTGATAGGTGGCCACCCACTATTCCGTACTTTTATCAACGAAAAGGCTATCCCGCCCTTGATATTCACTC
>CALVKN010000067.1 GCA_944332715.1 uncultured Bacilli bacterium | reverse complement strand
TATTTATTTCTTTTTCTTCTTATTGCAGCTTGAGCAGCAGCAAGTCTTGCAATAGGTACTCTAAATGGTGAACAAGATACATAATTAAATCCTAAAGAATCACAAAATGCAATACTTGATGGATCTCCGCCATGTTCCCCACAGATTCCAAGACTTAAATCTTTTCTAGTGCCTCTACCCTTTTCACTAGCAATACGCATAAGTTCTCCAACACCTTCGGTATCAACCTTAGCAAATGGATCTGATTCGAATATTCCTTTTTCGTAGTAAGCATCTAAGAACTTACCAGCATCATCACGCGAAAATCCATAAGTCATTTGCGTTAAGTCATTAGTACCAAAACTAAAGAATTCTGCTTCTTCAGCAATTTTATCAGCAAGTAATGCTGCTCTTGGAATTTCAATCATTGTTCCAACTTCGTATTTTAAATCTACTCCAGCTTCTTTAATTATTTCATCAGCCACTCTAACAACGATTTCTTTTACATATTTAAGTTCTTTTACATCACCAACAAGTGGAATCATTATTTCTGGAGTTACTTTTATACCTTTCTTACCAACATTGATTGCGGCTTCAATTACTGCTCTAGTTTGCATTTCCGCAATTTCTGGATAAGTTATAGCAAGACGACATCCTCTATGACCCATCATTGGATTAAATTCTTTTAGTGAATCAATTATTCTATGCAATTCTTCTTCACTCTTACCTAAATCTTTAGCAAGTTCTTTAATTTCATGAGGTAATTTTGGTAAGAATTCATGTAGAGGTGGATCTAAGTATCTAATAACGACACTATATGGTGCCATTGCTTCAAATAATCCTTCAAAGTCACTTCTTTGGTAAGGAAGTATTTTTTCAAGTGCAGCCTTTCTTTCTTCAACAGTTGTTGCACAAATCATTTTTCTAAAATTAAATATTCTGTCTTTTTCAAAGAACATGTGTTCAGTACGGCATAAACCAATTCCTTCAGCACCAAAAGCCTTTGCTTGTTTTGCATCTCTTGGAGTATCAGCATTTGTTCTAACACGTAAGTCACGCGCTTCATCAGCCCAAGACATAAATGTTTCAAAATCTCCACTAATAGATGCTTCTTGCATTTCAAGTTGACCAGCATATACGGTACCAGTAGATCCATCTATAGAGATATAATCTCCTTCCTTAAATTCTTCACCATCACCAGTTCTAAGTGTTTTTGTTTTCTCATCAATACTAAATGTACCAACGCCTGATACACAACAAATACCCATACCACGAGCAACTACTGCTGCATGACTAGTCATACCACCACGAAGTGTTAAAACACCTTTACTTGAATTCATTCCTTCGATATCTTCTGGTGAAGTTTCAAGTCTAACAAGTATTGCATCAATACCTTCATTTTTAGCTTTTATTACATCTTCTGCAGTAAAGTAAATATGTCCAGTTCCAGCCCCTGGTGATGCAGCAAGTCCTCTACCAATTACTTTACCTTTCTTTATAGCATCCCCAGTAAATGTTGGGTGTAAAAGTGCATCCAAATTCTTAGGATCAACCATTAAAACAGCATCTTCTTTAGAAATTCTACCTTCATTAACTAGGTCAACCGCAATTTTTACAGCAGCACTAGCAGTACGTTTTCCATTTCTAGTTTGTAAAATGAATAATTTACCATTTTCAATTGTAAATTCCATATCTTGCATGTCATTGTAATGGTCTTCTAGTCTTTGAGCAATTTTAGCAAATTCCGCGTAAACTTCAGGCATTTCACTTTTTAAAGTATCAATTTCACTAGGTGTCCGAATACCCGCAACAACATCTTCACCTTGCGCATTTATTAGGTATTCTCCGAATAATTTCTTTTCTCCAGTTGCAGGATTTCTAGTAAATGCTACCCCAGTACCAGAAGTATTACCACTATTACCATAAACCATTTCTTGCACATTTACAGCAGTACCCCAACTAGATGGAATATCATTTATTCTTCGATAATATATAGCCCTTTCATTATTCCAACTTCTAAAAACTGCTTTAACAGCCTCAATAAGTTGCGTAAATGGTTCTTGCGGGAAATCTTCTCCCGCAAATTCTTTATAAGCAGCCTTAAACTTTTCAGTTAAAGATACCATATCAGCCTCATCAAGTTCAATATCATCTTTAACGCCTTTTTCTTTTTTTACTTCATCAATAATTTCTTCAAACTTACTTTTTGAGTAACCCTTTACTACATCAGCAAACATTTGAATAAATCTTCTGTATGAATCATATACAAATCTTTTATTATTAATTTTCTTAGCAAAAGATTCTGCTATTTCATCATTTAAACCAAGATTTAGGACAGTATCCATCATCCCTGGCATACTTGCTCTAGCACCACTTCTAACACTTACTAAAAGCGGATTATCTAAATCTCCAAATTTCTTACCAGTCTTTTCTTCTAGTTTGGCTAGATTACTTTTAATTTCTTCGATAATAGAATCAGCAAGTACTTTTCCATCATCATAGTATTTGTTACAAGCTTCTGTTGTAACTGTAAATCCACTTGGAACAGGAAGTCCAATATTAGTCATTTCTGCTAAATTAGCGCCCTTACCTCCAAGGAGATCTCTCATATTTTTGTTTCCTTCATTAAACAAATACACGTATTTTTCCATAATTATCCTCCATCTTAATTTTATCACACTTTACTAATTTTTATCAATTAAAAAAGAAAGTTTTTCAAACACTTTCTTAATAATCAAGTTTGGCATAAACAATACCACTTTGTATGTATATATTGACGTTTAAATTATCTGTATAATAATTTGCATCATCTTCATTTAACGTATCATTCGTTACTGTTTTTTCACTATTTAAACAATTATCGCTATTCTCTTCATATTCAGTACATCTTACTTCATCAGTTTGAATATAATTTCGATCAATTAATTCTTTAACAGTAATTGTCATACATTCATTATAAGTAACATCATTAACTACACAAGTCTTATTAAGCAAATTTTCATTATCTTCGCCATATAAAGCAGCTCCATTTTCAATCATTTTCACTTTACTTTGCCACATATTAGCATTAATACTTCCTTGTACCCCTGTAATACCGGCATAAGCAATCAAAGAAATCAAAGAGATTATAACAATTACTACCATCAATTCAACTAACGTAAACCCATTTTTCATAGTTACCTCTACTTTAACAATAATTTTAATGCTTCTTTTACTTGATCTTCTAATGTTTTACTCTTATCTACTTGCCCTACAACCTTTTTAATCTCACTAGATTTATAACCAAGTGCTGTAAGTGTATCAATCAAGTCTTCAGTTTCATCATTTACTAACTCTTCACTTACTTCAATATTTATTTTACCCTTTAAATCCAAAATTATTTGTCTTGCTAACTTATCCCCAATCTTAGGGAACTTAGTTAGATAAAGAATATTTTC
>CALVKN010000066.1 GCA_944332715.1 uncultured Bacilli bacterium | reverse complement strand
TATAAAATAAATTTTGTTCAAGTTTTCATCACTATGTGTGCCTTGAACGAAGTGAAAGGAATGAAAGTTTATATGAAGGCAGTAGCTATTAAAGGTGTTAAGGAATTTGAAATAAAAGATATTCCGGAACCTAAGGGGGATGGTAAAAAGGTTATTATTGAAGTTAGTAAGACTGGTATATGTGGTTCGGACATTCATTATTGGGTTAACGGTGAACCCAAAGGACTTGTAATGGGACATGAATTTGCAGGACGTGTAATCGATCCGGGGGATCGCCTTGATTTAGTTAAAGGAGATAGAGTTACAGCACTACCTATTTCACCGTGTGGAGAATGTGAAGCGTGTCGCAATGGTGATGTTCAATTTTGTCCTAAAACATGGAATGAAGCAGTAGGTTTATCAGTAGATAATCCTGGTGGTTTAACTAGCAAGATTGCAGTTCGCAGTGATATGGTAATAAAGGTCCCCGATAATATAACTGATGAAGAAGTTGCGATGGTAGAACCTCTTGCGGTTGGACTTCATGCTGCCCACTTAGGAAGAATTGCAGTTGGTGATGATGTATTAGTAATTGGAGCTGGTATTATTGGTCTTGCTTCGGCAGAATTTGCGAAAAAAGAAGGAGCAAGTTATGTAGCTATTACGGAAACTAACAAAGCTAGAGGACAAAAGGCAGTTGATTTAGGTGTTGCTGATGAATACTATGATGCAACTGATAAAGATTTAGTAGGGAAGTTAATGACTAAAACTAATGGAGGATTTGATGTAGTTATTGAATGTGTTGGTAACACTGCTGCTGTTAATAGTGCCATATCAATGGTTAAACCGGGTGGTATTGTTGTTTTAGTAGGTGTTGCAACTGATGCGGTACCAACATATACAGTAATGGCTGTTATGAAAGAGTTAGTAGTTCAAGGAGCAATTGCTTATACTTATAATGAATTTAAATCTTGTATTGATCTAATATCTCGTAAGCAAGTTGATGTGCTAAAATTTGTCGATGACATTGTGCCTTTAGAAAGAGTACAAGAAGCCTATGTCAGACTAACTAGTGGAACGGATGCGGCAGTTAAAATTTTGGTTGATCCTAATAAGTAAGATGTGTTTTTAAAACATGTCTTTTTTTGGAATTATACTATGTTTTTGTGCTATACTTTTATTGGGTGATATAAATGATTGAAGAGTTAGAAAATAAGTATGTCAATTTATTAATTGATAGATGTTTAAGTTTTAAAAAGAGTAAATCTTTATTTATTAATTATTATAGCGATAATGATGCCTTTGTGGAAAAGTTGGTAACATCAGCAAAATCTAGAGGGATAGAAGATATCTATTTAGATAGAAATGATAAAGAGGAAAGACATCAAAAATTACTTCAAAGTGTTGAAGAAATAAATAACGATGATTATTTTGATGATGCTATTTGGGATGAATATGCTAAAAAGAATGCGGCTTTCTTGATGTTATCAACAGAATTCCCTGGTTATTTTGCAGATATTCCATCGGAAAATATGACTGCGGCTTCTCTTAAGACAAGAACTAGTAAACCTTTTTATAAATTAAAGCAATTAACTAATGAAATATCGTGGTGTATTGCTGTAATACCAAATAAGATTTGGGCGAAGGAAAAATTCCCAGATTTAAGTGAAGAAGATGCTTACAATGAATACTTTAAATTGATGTGTCATTGTACAATGGTAGATAAAGAAAATCCGATAGAAGAGTGGAATAAATTTTTAGATAGACAAAGAATGTTAGTAAGTAAATTGAACGAATTGCAAATTACAAATATGCATTATACAAATTCTTTAGGAACTGATTTGGTTATTGGACTTTCTCCGGATGCTTTATGGCAATGTGCGGGATATGAGGGTAGTGATGTCATAGTTAATATGCCAACTTATGAAGTATTTACTTCACCAGATTATAGATTAACAGAGGGAGTAGTTTATGCATCAAAACCTCTTATGTATGGGGGAGCATTGGTTGATAAATTTTGGGTTAAGTTTAAGGATGGTAAAGTAGTAGATTATGATGCAGAAGTAGGTAAAGAAATATTAAAAGGTATTATTGAAAGTGATGAATACTCATGTTTCTTAGGAGAATGTGCTTTAGTAGATAAGAATACAGCAATAGCACAAACTAATTTTGTTTATGGAGAAACTTGTTTGGATGAAAATGCTTCTTGCCATATAGCACTTGGAGATGCATTTCCGGAATGTTTGAAAGGTGCTGAAGATGAAAGTGTTGAAGAAAGAAGAAATAGAGGACTAAATCACTCTGATAACCATGTTGATTTTATGATTGGTACGGATGACTTAAATATAATGGCAGAAACTAAAGATGGGGAAATACTAATATTTAAGGATGGAGAGTTTAATTTATGAATGAGTTACCAATAGATGCCTTAGTTAATAAAGAAAATTTGCTGTCAAGTGATTATTATCCAAAAGATTTAGTTATAACGGATCAAAATGAAAATAATTTTCATGAATTTCAAGATTCTAGATTAAAACCTATGGTTAGTAAAGCCATTTGGCCTTATGCAGAAAAAATGTTTGCGGATGCTAAAAAAGCAGGTTTTATACTTGCTATAGATAGTGGATATAGATCTTATAATTATCAACAAAAAGTCTTAGATAATTTGGTAGCAGAACAAGGGGATGTTGCATATCAAAAAGTAGCATTACCTGGTGCTAGTGAACATCAAACTGGCCTTGCTTTTGATTATGGGTATTATCGTGATGGTAAATTTTATTCATCAGATTATGTGCGTGAAGAAGATCCTGAAGCAATATGGATGAAAGAAAATTCATATAAATATGGATTTATCTTAAGATATCCTAAAGGTAAAGAAGAAATAACAGGATTTCAATTTGAACCATGGCATTTTAGATTTGTTGGTTTAGA
>CALVKN010000065.1 GCA_944332715.1 uncultured Bacilli bacterium | reverse complement strand
TTAAGTAAGATAAAAGATATAAGATTTATCTATAAAGATTACTTAGTAAATGGTATAAAGAACGGATTTCCTCTAAAAACTAAATTAAGTAAAAATAGTGATAACTATAATCTAAATTTTGATACTAATGAATTTAATTTATTAATTGATAATGATTATGAATATGTCTATTATAAAGGAAGTATCTATCACTTAAATAAAAAAGAAAGAGAATTATTAGAAACTATAATAGATAATGAAATAAATAATATAACTATTGAAAAAGATAAAGTAAATATATTTACTAAAGGGTTAATGAATATTGTTAAAAACAATATGGATGTTGATTCTTCAGTTGATGATATAGTTGTAACTAAAGATATAGTATGTGAATTATACTTTGATTTAAGAAGAGATTATATAATATGTGATGTTAAATTTATTTATGATAAAGAAGTAGTTAATTACTTTGATTCAAATTCTCTAGTCCTAAGGGACATGGAATTTGAATCAAGGGTTATTAATGACTTACTTATGTATTCTTTTGAAATAAAGAATAACAAATTAATACTTGTTGATTTAGAAAAAGAAGTAAAGTTTATTGAAGATGGTTTAGAAGAATTATCAAGTAAGTATGTGGTATATACTACGGAAAAATTTAAGAAGATGAATATTAGAAAGAAAACTAATATTACATCGATGTTTGGTATAGGTAAGGATAACATATTAAGTTTTAATTTTTCTTTAGGAGATATACCTAGTGATGAACTAGTAAATGTATTTAAAAGTATTAAAAATAAGAAAAGATATTATAAACTTAAAAGTGGGGATATTCTAAATCTAGAAGATGAATCATTACAAGAATTAGAAGATCTAACTGAAGATTTAGAATTAACTGATGAAGATATTATAAATGGTAAGGGAAGTATTTTAAAATATAGAGCAATATATTTAGATAGTCTAAAAAATACTAAGTATAACAATATAATAAAGACTGATAATTTATTTGATAATCTTATTAAGAGATTTTATGCCTTCAAAGATAGTGAACTTACTTTGAAGGACTTAAGTCAGTTAAGAGATTATCAAGTAACTGGTGTTAAATGGCTTTATAATTTGGATAAAACAGGCTTCGGAGGTATTCTTGCTGATGAAATGGGATTAGGTAAGACTATTCAAATAATTTATTATATTAAAGAGATGTTACAAGAAGATGTAAACTATAAATTTTTAATAGTTGTACCAACTAGCCTCGCTTATAACTGGGAACATGAGTTTGATGAGTTTGCTCCGGAAATTAAAAAGACAATTTGTGTCGGTAATAAAGATAAAAGAATAAAAATATTAAATGATTTAGATAATGTGAGTGTCATAGTTACTACTTATGGTATTTTAAGAGAAGATGAAGCATTATATGAAGATAAAAATTTCCATGCTATAATTATTGATGAAGCCCAAAATATTAAAAATAATTTAGCAGGTATTACTAAGGTTGTTAAAAGCATTAAAGGTGACGTTAAGTTTGCCTTAACTGGTACACCTTTAGAAAATTCTATTTTAGAATTATGGAGTATCTTTGATTTTGTTATGCCCGGTTATTTAACTAATCTTACTAAATTTCAAAGTAAATATAAAATAAAAGATTTTAATGAAGATAGCGAAGTATTATTAAAAGGCTTATCTCATCAAATAAATCCATTTATATTAAGAAGAAGGAAAAAAGATGTTATTAAAGAACTTCCTGATAAATTAATAAATGATATTTACATTGATTTATCCGATGAACAAAAAAAGTTGTATGCGGCGGAGCTTGAAAGAGTAAAAAGAGAAATGGATGAAATAATAGCAACTGGTGGTATGTCTAAAGCAAGATTCTTAATTTTACAATTACTTGTAAAATTAAGACAGATTTGTATTGATCCAAGTATTATTTATGATAATTATGATGGGGGAAGTAATAAAATAGATACATTAATTAATATTATTAATGAATATAGTGCTAATGGTCATAAAATGTTAATATTCTCATCATTTAGAACTGCTCTTAATTTAGTTAAAGAAAGACTTGATAAAGAAAAAATCAAATATTATATGATTGATGGTGGAGTTAGTTCAAAAAGTAGAATAAATATGGTTGATGATTTTAATCTAAGAAGTGATACTAAAGTATTCTTAATAACTCTTAAGGCTGGTGGTACAGGACTTAATCTAGCATCAGCTGATGTGGTAATCCATCTAGACTTATGGTGGAATCCCCAAGCAGAAAATCAAGCAACGGATAGAGCCCATAGAATAGGTCAAAAAAATATAGTTGAAGTAATACATTTAATTTCTAGAGGTACTATTGAAGAAAAAATATTGGAACTGCAAAATAAGAAAAGAATGCTTAGTGATAAATTAATTGATGGGGAAGTTCGAGATAAGAATTTATTATCTGAATTAACTGAAGAAGATATTAAAAACTTACTTGCTTATGAAAATAAAGAATAATTCTATTTCGCAAAATAAATAATTAATAGTAAAACTATCAAATGTACTAATAGTTTTACTATTTTTTTGAATTTTTTTTAATTCTTCGACACGGTCTGACAAATTTCTTGTTTAAAGTGTGGTAATATAACCCTCCGAAAGGAGGTAAAATTATGTCTATATCAGCAGTTAGTGATAAGCCTAAAT
>CALVKN010000064.1 GCA_944332715.1 uncultured Bacilli bacterium | reverse complement strand
CCAATGATAATATCATCACCTAGAAAAGCTAAAAAATCATTTAAAACAGTGTCGATATCTTCACCATACCTACGCATCTCTTCATCAGTAATTCCTGTTAAATGAGTAGTAAAAGCCCCAACTTCACTTACTTTAATTAATTTGGAAAACTCCCCTACTATTTTTTTGTTTCTAATTTTTAAAGCACTTATTTCTAATATTTCACCATCACGTGAATCTAGAGAAGTGGTTTCAATATCTAAAACGGTATAATTATCTAAGTTTTCAATTAAACTTTTTCCTTTATGACTTCTTATATACATATTAAACTCCTTACTTTTCTTCTGCTAAAACTTTGGCAAGTTTGTTGGGTATAGTCCTAGGACCGCGTATTGCTGTTAGGCCATATTCTTTTAGTTTAGTAAAAGGATATTCTTCTTTCAAGTACCCCTTTTTTAGTTTTAATTTCATTAGCATTTTATCACCATCTGGAATATTTGCTTCAATTACTACGCACTTATAAAGAATCGCGGAATATGGTTCTGCAACATAAATGTATACCGTGTCATTTTTAGAAACATTAATATTTTGATGCCAAAGCATTATATCGCTCTTAGCAAAATCACTTATTAAATCATAATATTTTGGATTAGCAGGAATTACCCAAGTATTAGGGGCTGGAAATAAATCATAACTAGCACTAATAATATTTAATATTTCTTCATCACTTAGGGTATCATCTAAAATAATTGTTATCCAACTTTTCTTATTCATGTGATATGCCGGATAAATTCCTTTCTTTTTCAAATAAATTTCAGTATTATCAGCACTTTTAACATTAATTACTTCTACTTCACCCTTAGACTTTGAATCTATTTTACTTTTATCAATATTCATAATTATAGCAAACCATTTATCACTTGGAGTATTCCGAAACACACCATATCCATGATTCTTTTCCCATAAAAATTCTGGCTCACAATTAAAGTTTTTTACTATCATATTGGCAATACGATTAGATTGGCTTCCAATAAAATATTTAGAAACAAAACAATTATTACGAATATTTTTTAAAACTTCAATATATTTTTCACGAACGGTATTTGAAAAAGCTCCAAAATCTTCGATACGAAAATTAGTATATTCATCATTTGTGGATAAGTCATATATTTTACCGTGGATAGATCCTTCATTAACTTCGATATCAACACGAAACTTATCGTTCATTATTTTAGTAGAATATTTATAAATGTTACCTTCCTTAACAAAACCAAAAGATAATAATTTATCAGGAATTAAAGTGCTACGTTTAAATAAATCTTGTTCAATATTCATTGTTTACTCTCATCTAATGCTTTTTTAGCATAGGAACAATCAGCAATAACTTTTATTTTTGCTTCTTTAGCATTATCTATAATACTTTCAACTAATTTTCTTGCAATACCTTGACCTTGATACTTAGAATTAACAATTGTATGCACTATATTCCAAGCATTTTCTTGAATAATAAAATCACATTCACCGATGATACTTCCGTTATCAGTTGCTATGGCTCTATTTTTTTCTTTTTCAAAAATAACTTCAATCATTCTATATACTTTCCTTTCTACTTTTTCAACCAAATATAAACGCCTTCTTGTTCTTCAGGCTTATGTTTCATACCACACTTTATATAAAATGGAATGTTGCCATTTGTTGGAACTGCTTCAATGCACATTAGGTCTCCATCGTGCATATTTTCTTGAGCAAGTTTCAAAAGTTCTGTAACAACAATTTTACCATAGCCCTTATTTTGATAATCAGGTCTTACAATAATATCTGTAAGCAAACCTTTGAAAACTTTATCTCCAACCATTCTTCCCATAGCAACTAAAGAATCATTTTCATAGATACCTACAACATACATAGAATTTTCTAGTGCAACAGATAACTGAGATGCTCCAACATCTTTCCAATTAACAGACTTACGTAAAGTGTAAAACTCTTCAGCATTAATTTTATAACTTATTTTCATAATGTACTCCTATAGGTATTATAACATACAAAAAGATGAATTAAAATTAATCCATCTTAATTACAAGTTCCACCATTTTCAGAAAAGTAATTTTCAATGTTCTCAACACTATGATCAATATTTGCCCAATCAGTAATATCTTTCAAATAGATTTGCATATCACTGCTACACTCAGGACAATTAAAATATTCACCATCACCAATAGTTATGGTGTAATCTTGATCTTTAATAGAACAGTTTAGTGTTGCACTAGTAGCATTATTATCAACTGATTCAGTTGATTCTTTACGAAAAGTCATAAAAGCAATTAAAGCAACAAACATTAAAATAACATAAAGTATTATAAGAACACCTAAAACTTTAAGTATTTTAATAATGATACCTGCCAGTTTTTCGGTATTAGACACTTTTTCCACAATCACACCCTTAATATCGTTATCTAGCATTTCATCAATACTTACATTGAGTATTTTCGATAATCCTTTTAGTTGTTCTGGATTAGGTTGCGTACTACCTAATTCCCAATTAGATATAGTTTGTCTTGT
>CALVKN010000063.1 GCA_944332715.1 uncultured Bacilli bacterium | reverse complement strand
GCTTGTAACCTATTATAATCGATTATAAAACTTAATGCACAAAAACTGTGCACTTCTTTTTTTAAATTACATAAATTATTTGAAAAACTACTTCGGTAGTTTTTTCTTGAATAAATTTTTAATATTTGATACCATAGTAATGGTGATACTAGTGGATGATGCGTATAAAAAAAATAAAGAAGAAATTATAAAAGAATATAAAAGTTCCCTAAAGGGTTTAGAAAGTAATGAGGCTAAAAGAAGACTAAGTATTTATGGAAAAAATGTATTGATTGAAAAAAATAAAAAAAGTAAATTACGTATTTTTGCAGATCAATTTAAAAATGTAATGATTATCCTTTTATTAGTTGTAGGTTTAATGTCTTTATTTTATGCCATTTTTACTAATGGAGATTTTTTAGAGCCATTTGTAATTTTAGGAACATCGTTAGTTAATTGTTTTATGGGATATTTACAGGAATCAAAAGCAGAAGATGCTGTAGAAAAATTAAAGAGTTATCAATCAAGTCATACTACAGTTAAAAGAGATGGTAAGTTAGAGGAAATTAATTCTGAATATATAGTTGATGGAGATTACATCATTTTAGAAGCGGGAGATAAAGTTCCTGCAGATGCTAGAATTATTGAGTCATACTTTGCTAAATGTGATGAGGCAATCCTGACTGGGGAAAGTATGAGTGTGGATAAATTTGATGAAGTTATAAAAAAAGATGTTTTATTATCTGAAAGATATAATATGGTTTATTCTGGTACTGTAGTTGTGGCTGGCAAGATTGAGGCAATTGTTGTTGATACGGGAATGGATACTGAAATTGGTAAAATTGCTGCAACTATCGATACAAAAGAAGAACCGATTACACCACTTCAAGTTAAAGTAAAAAAGATTTCCACATTTATCTCGGGTATTGCAGCATTCCTCGTAGCATTTGTATTATGCTATGGCGTTATAATGGATTATACCGTATTAAATGTTGTTATGCTTTGTATTTCCATGATTGTTGCTAGTGTTCCAGAATGTCTTCCTATAGCTATTACTGCCACTCTTTCCATCGGCGTTAGTGAAATGGCTAAGAAAAAATCGATTGTTAGAAATATGGCAGCGATTGAAACACTTGGAGCAACTGAAGTAATATGTACTGATAAAACAGGAACTCTTACAACCAATAAAATGGAAGTAATAAAAATATTTACTAATGAATCTTTAATCAATTTAAAAGAAATAAATAAGTATCCTGAACTTGTCGACATAATGCTTTATTGTAATAATGCTAGTTTAGAAAATAATAAAACATTTACAGGGGATTCCGTTGAGGTGGCTTTAAGTAATTATTTAACTAAGCAAAAGATAAATGTTACTAAAAGGATAGAAGAAAAGAAAAGAAAGTTAGAGTTACCATTTGATTCTGATAGGAAAATGATGAGTACAATTTATCCAGCAGTAAAAAAAGAAATTATTTATAGTAAAGGTAGTTTAGAATCAATACTTTCAAAATCTAGTTATATTTTAATTGATGGTAAGGTAGAAAAATTAACCAAAAAATATAAAGATGAATATTTAAAAATGGAACAAAACTTTTCCGAAGAGGCTTTAAAGGTTTTGGCGTTTGCATATAAGATAATAGATAAAAAAATTGCTAGTGAAGACGCTTACTTTAAGGAAGAAAAAAACTTAATACTTGTTGGTATTATTGGCCTAAAAGATCCTGCCCGTAAAAATGTTGCAGCAGCAATCCAAACTTGCAGGGAAGCCCATATTAGACCGATTATGCTTACTGGTGATAATCTTGCTACGGCTTTAGCTATTGGCAAAGAAGTAGGAATTTGCAAGTCTGATGATGAAGGCGTAAATGCAAGTGATTTAAACAATTTAAAACAAAGAGAAGTAATGGAATATGTAAGTAAGTATTCCGTATTTGCTCGCGTTAGTCCTGAAAATAAAGTGCAAATAGTCAAAGCCTTACAAAAAATGGGAAAAGTTGTAGCCATGACTGGTGATGGTGTAAATGATGCTCCAGCCATGAAACTGGCTAATGTTGGAGTAGGCATGGGTAAAAGTGGTACAGATGTTACCAAAAATGTTGCAGATATCATTCTTTTAGATGATTCATATGAAACTATTACTACTGCTGTATCTGAAGGAAGAAGAATATATGATAATGTTATTACCAATGTCTTATATAATCTATCTAGTAACTTTACGGAAATAGTTATCATTTTACTTGGTATGTTTTTAGGTAGCAATATCATTGGAGCAATACATGTATTGTATATCGATTTAGTAGCAGATACTGTGCCTTCGATTTGTCTTGCTTTTGAAGGAGCATCTAAAAATAATATGAAGAAAGAGCCTAATGGGTTAAATCGCCGAATTTTTACACCATTTTTTATGGCTTTCCTAATTTTTTCTGTTATTTTAGAAGCGGGTATTAGTATCATGGTATATTTCCTATTTAAGGATAATGGTGTTGAAATTGCCCAAACTCTGGCCTTATTTAGTATAGTAATTAATGAATTTGTTTTTGCTTATAACTGTCGAAGTCTAAAAGAACAAAT
>CALVKN010000062.1 GCA_944332715.1 uncultured Bacilli bacterium | reverse complement strand
CTGTGTATATATTAACATAATACCTTTTAAAAAACAATTACTCATGATATAATCATGGTGGATGTGAGAAAATGGAATATAATGTAGTAAAAAATGCTGATAATATATTAAAAACAAGCAAATATTATGTAAGTAACCCAACAAAATATAAAGGAAAATGGAATGATTTTTTTGGTAATCATAATCCCATATATTTAGAACTTGGTACAGGTCGTGGTGAATTTATCATTCAAATGGCAAAAAAACACCCAAATATCAATTTCATTGGATTAGAACTTAATAATTCCCAACTGGCAACTGCCGCAGGTAAATTAGAAAGAGAAAATATTAAAAACTTAAAGTTAATTAAGGATGATGCTAGAAATATCATAAATATCTTTGGTAAAGAAATTGATACAATATATCTAACGTTTTCTGAACCATGGCCTAAAAAACGGGATGAGAAAAATAGATTTACTCATGAATCATACCTAAAACTATATGACAGAATATTTAAAAAAGATAAACATATTATATTAAAAACTGATAACAAAGGATTATTTGCTTATTCTCTAGAAACTTTATCACAATATTGGTATATATTTGATTGTGTAAGCCTAGATTTACATCATGATGAAAGACAAATACAAAATATAATGACTGATTTTGAAAAACAATACTACAAAGAAAATAGAGCTATATATTATGTAGATGCAAGTTTTAAAAATTAATATCTATAAGAAAAAACAAGGCTAAAGAGTTTTCATTTCTCTTTTTGCCTTGTTTGTTTTATTTTCAATGCATACTCTTTGAACAACAAAAAGCATTACTATTACATTCACTGTAAATGAACCACCATAACTAAGTAAAGGAAGTGGTACCCCAGTTAATGGAATAAGGGCAAGAACTCCAAGAAGATTAACTAAAATATGTAAAGTTAAAAACCAAAATGTTCCATACGCTAATACTGAACAACGTAAATTTTCTGATTCTTTTGCAATTTTTAATATTCTAAAAAGCATAATAGCATAGCAAATAATTATAAATACACCAAAGACCAAACCAAGTTCTTCAACAATAATTGGAAATATAAAGTCTGTATGACTTTCTGGTAAGTATAAATACTTTTGGGTTGAATTACCAAGCCCTACTCCAAATAAACCACCGTTATTTATAGCAATAAAACCATTACACACTTGATATCCAGTTGTCTCTGTATATCTAGAACATGGATTTCTAAAGTTAAGCCGGTCCATTTGCATACTATTAAGTAAATCACTACCAGAATAAAGTACTGCTATAACTGCTATAACTGCCCCTACTGCTAAAACCTTGATAACTCTAATCATATTATTTTGCACCATTGGTATACTTATAAATGTCAAAAATACAATACCAGCAATAATTGCAGCACTACCTAAATCTGGTTGCATAGCAACTAACCCCACTACTATTACCCCAAAAATCAATGGAACTAAATAAGCATATATATTTTTTACCTTCTGATAATGAAGTTTATTATAATAAATTGCCGAAAAAACAATTAATACCGACTTAGAAAACTCACTAGGTTGCAAGTTAAAAAAACCTAAATCATACCAACTAATAGCATTATTAGTCATCTGGCCATTAATAAACAAAAATGCTAAAGAAAGTATTATTATAATAATCGCTGGCCAAGCAAGAAATGCATAATTTCTTGTAGGAAGTTTAATTATTAAAGTGATACTAAAAAATAAAGATACCACAACAAATATGGCTTGGCGCACAAAAAAGTGATATGGCTCGTATCCGTATCTTACAACACTAGACACACTAGATGCCGAATAAATCATCACTAAACCAAGCACCACAAAAAAAATAGTTAAGACAAATAAAGGTATATCCATTTTTGAAAATAACTTGCGCATATCTATTTCTCCTAATCTAATTTTATCACAATATCAAGGAATTTTATTAAAATTTTATAATTTTAGGTAATTTTAATGTCAAAAATTGACCATTAATAATAAATTATAATAGATAAGGAGGTATATATATGTATTATTATGGAAATAACGGATACTATGGTGGAGGCTATGGCGGATATCAAAATCCATGCTGTGGCGGATATGCTGGCTACACTAGCGGCTATGGTATCGGTGCTGCTATTTGGATCGTATTATTTATCCTACTAGTTATCATTTTAGGAGCAGGTTGGTCTTGGAATAATAACAACAATTAATAAATTAAGGAGTCCTAACTCCTTTTTTTTGCAATTTTTCTTATATTTTGGTAAAATATCTCCAGGTGATGAAAATGAAGCTGCCAAAATTAAAAATATTGGATGAAAAAAATAAATTATTACATAAAGTAAGTAAGGATGTAACATTCCCCGTAAGTAAGGAAGATAGAATACTAGCTCTAGATACAATCAAATACTTAGAAATGAGTCAAGATGAAAGTATTGCAGAAAAATATAACTTACGAGCAGGTATGGGAATGGCTTTTGTTCAACTTGGACATTTAAAACGTATTTTTGTAATTGCGAGTGAACGTGAAGATGGAACTTTTGAAGAATATGTTATAATTAATCCCAAGATTATAAGTAGAAGCGAAGAATTAATCTATGTAGGGGAAGGAGAAGGCTGCCTGAGTGTTAATCGTCCTGTCGAAGGTATTGTACCAAGACATGCAAGAGTAACTGTTGAATATTATGATTATGAAGGAAACAAAAAAACTATTAGAGTCAGAGAAGACCTAGCAGTTGCTTTCCAACATGAAATAGATCACTTAGATGGAATTTTATTTGTAGATAAGATTGATCCTAAAAATCCCTATAAAAACAAAGATAAAATGCGCGAAATATAAAAGACTGTTGGAGATTTAAGTTTTAGTTTTCCAACAGTCTTTTTTAAAAAATTAATATGAATAACACTTACACTTATTTTTTCAAATTATTTGTATCAATTATCTTTTTTACTTCTTCTTTGCTAAGTTCAACAACTTTGGCAATATCTTCAATAGAAATATTAAGTTTTAGCATATTTTGAATAACATTGATTTGATTTTGCTCAATTCCTTGCTCAATTCCTTGCTCAATGCCTTGCGCAATTCCTTGAGCCATTCCTTGAGCCATTCCTTTTTCCAGGCCCTCTTTCTCAGCTAAATACATTCTAGTATTAAATAGTTTTTGAGCATC
>CALVKN010000061.1 GCA_944332715.1 uncultured Bacilli bacterium | reverse complement strand
TTCCTACTCTCCTTAATATAGTTGTGCCTTTTTTATACTGTACACTACCATAGCAATTATCATTCATATAACAATAAATTTAACTATTATTAACACCTATAATAATTATACTATATATTTTCATTCTTTATTGAATTAACTATATTCTTTTTCTTTATCTTATGTAAACTATACATTGTTACTAAGATAATTAGCAATAAAACTACAACTATAGCACTTATGATAAAATTAAAAGGATATGGAACAATTTTATCTTTATCTAAAAGAGTAGATATTTTTAGAGATTCTCGAAGAAACCAAATTATATACATAGAAGTAGGTATAGATATAATCAATACTTTTAAACCTAAGAAGATACTTTCAAGTATTACCATTTTATTTAAGGCTTTTTTACTCATACCAATGCTTCTTAAAACAGAAAATTCTCTTTCGCGAGTTAATACACTTGTATTGATTGTACTGAATACTGTAGTTATACTAATTAAAGAAATAAAAATTAAAATAGTATAAACAATGAAAGAAATAGCAGTCATTAACTTTTCATTTTCGTAATCAGATAGTGCATAATTATTGTAATTTATTTCTATGTTAGGATTTTCTTTAATTATTTTTTGCATACCTTCATCAAAAGTAACAGGATCATCAGTATATATTCCTATAGTTATATCATTAGCAAAATAGTCAGCATCATATGTCAAATTATAATATGTATCAAAATTAACTACTATAGGAATAGCCATTAATTCAATATATTTAAATTCAGTAGTTAAGAATAGATTATCCATAGTTTGATAAACAGTAGATTCATCAAAACCTGAAACTTCTAAGAAAATATCTTCGTGTTTAAAAATATCATAACGAACTTGTTCTCTAGTGCTTGGATCTTTGTAATAAGCGTTATTAACAATTACACCATTAGTATCACTCGGAGCATTAATACTTTTTAAGTAGTCGTTATAACTAGCATTATCTAAGCCTATCAAATACACCGTTGATTCTTCAGCATTAATCTCCGTTATTTCTCTAGAAACATATTCGTCAGTAAAAAAATCGCTATTTTTCATTTTTATAAAGTCTGTGTTATATCTAACAAATTCCGTGATGTTTGGTATATTAGAAATTTCATTTATTATTTCACTGTTATTTTCATTGACATAAATCGTTATATCAAAATCGACATTATGATTTTCTGTATAATTTGTTATAGCAAAGTTTATAATAGTTGAGAATACCAAGAATATTATTATTGTTATACTTAGAGATATAACACTCGAAGTAAATACACTGCGGTTTCTATTCATATTTTTTTGTGCTACTTCACCAACAGGCCCAAATATCTTTTTGATTAGAGGATAACTTTCTTTACTTTTTTTAATCTTATATACATTATTATTGCGTATCCCTTCCATCGGAGTAACACGACTTGCTTTTAGGGCCGGATAAAAAGCGGATGCATAAACTGTTAATATTATAAATATTAGAGCAATTATGATAAATTCTGGATATAAATAAAGTTGATATGGAGTTGTTAATCCTTCAACTATCTTATTAAATATAGTAAGAATAGATGCAACAAAACCAAAGCTTAAGATAATACCTAAAGGTATAGCAATGAGACTTACCATACTTGCTTCAAGAAGAACCATTTTAAATATTTGTTTTTTACTAGCACCAATACTTCTTAGGGCTCCAAATTGTTTTTTGCGTTCAGTTAAACTAATCGTAAATGAATTACGAACAATCAAAGCACAGAAAATACTTACAGCAATTAAAATTAAAGAAAATATAGCATAAACACCAAATTCCAAGTATAGCATATAGAATTCACCACAAGCATTAAGTAAATCATCATTGATACTTGCATTATCATAATAAAGTCTACCATAGCTTATGTGTTTTGTTAAATTTAGAGAATCGGCAATTTCTTCTATTTTATCATAAGCATTACTTGTACTTCTTAAAGTTATTAAAAATGTTGTATCTTTATTACTATCAAATTCTTTATAAGTATAAGCATTATATCTTGGGGGATCATATGTTTCATAATTTAGAGAAGTGTTAGCATATATACCAATAACTTTATATGTTTGATAAGTACTTCCAATAACTAAGTTTTCTTCTTGAGCAAATCTTTCAGATATTATTATTTCATTTGCATTGTTTGGTAAAGTTCCTCGGAAATTACTAAAATAATCAGATAGATTATCAGTCATTGTAATTATATTCAATTCATAAATATCAGTTGTAATTGTAGTTACATCTTGTAGTAAAGCAATATTAGAAATATTTTTATTATCATTTAATATATCAAGATTAGAAAAAGGAACGTCATAAACTTCTAAGTGTTGAGGTCCTTTACTTTCAATTATAGTATCAACAGTATTTTTTCTAATAGTTGATGCACCAAGACCAAGCGAAAAGATAAGTATTGTAACTAAAAGAATACTTATGATAGTTATTAAAGATTTTTTCTTATTAAGTTTTAAATAGCGATATGTAAGTTTACTTAATGTTTTCATCTTGCACCAACTTATCACTAGTTATTTTTCCATCAGTTATAGTTATAATTCTTTTGGCGTATTTAGCCAAAGTTTCATCATGGGTTACCATAATTATTGTTTGATTAAATTGTTCATTGGCACTTTTAAGTAATTCCATTACTTCAAGACTATTTTTACTATCTAAATTTCCTGTTGGTTCATCAGCAAGAATTATACTTGGTTTAGTTATAAGGGCTCTTCCAATTGATACTCTTTGTTGTTCTCCTCCGGATAATTCATTTGGCAAATGTTTAAGACGATCTTCTAATTTCAATAATTTGATTATTTTTTCTAGGTACTCTTTATCAACATTTTGCTTGTCAAGGTCAAGTGGTAAAGTTATGTTTTCCTTGACATTAAGGGTTGATATAAGATTGTAAAATTGATAAATAATACTTACTTCTGTTCTTCTTAAATGAGATAATGCCTCATCATTTAAAGAATAAATGTCATTATCATTAATAAACACTTTGCCACTAGTTGGGGTGTCTACTCCACCGATCATGTGTAAAAGGGTTGACTTACCACTACCTGATGCACCAAGTATGGCAATAAATTCTTTTTCTTTTACTTCAAAAGAAATATTATCAACTGCTGTTACTAAAGTTTCTCCTTTACCATATGTTTTTGTTAAGTTTTCAACTTTTAAAATACTCATAATTCCTACTCTCCTTAATAT
>CALVKN010000060.1 GCA_944332715.1 uncultured Bacilli bacterium | reverse complement strand
AAATATTTTATTTTTACTTCTCCAGTTATTACATCCCGATAATTAAAACTCTTTTCTTCTCCATTAACTAATACCGTAAAGAAATTAGGATATATTTTATAAAGTATTCCTTCATATCTACTCACTCTATTTCTAAGCCCATATACATTTACGATTACTTTCTTACTAATATTTTTACTTATATCTTCTTTAATTATATTAATATTCATCTAGGATACCCCACATACATAAGACCATTACAAATAATTCCCCCCATTCCATCTTCTTTATATTTGGTCTTATCAAGCAGTTTTTTTAAATCTATTTCTTTATTCCTTTCAGTTAATGAAATAGTACTTGCAATAATTGCTGGATCTAAGGCATGAATATTAACTCTTTTAGGACTAGATGCAAAATTAGCTCCAGCCTTAATTAGTTCTTCATAATTGCTTTGACAAGCTCCTGCAATAATTACCAACTTTTCATGACTTTTCTCATAATTTCTCGCCGACCTTACTGCTTTAACAAAATACCCCGAATTCTTATAATTTTTTAAGTCATTTATATCATCACCATTTTTTCGCAAGTAAGCATCATGTCCAGTAATTATAACTATATCTGGTTTATATTCTTTTAAAAGAAGTGGAATTTGTTCATAGACATTTTTTTCATTTATCTTCTTCCCTATTGCTAAAATTCCATTTCTTTTATAAAACTTTAAACACCTATTTAAATAATCTTCATCACCATCAATATGTAATACTTTCGCTGGCAAATAAAAATAATCTCCTCTAGTTAAAAGTTCATCTTTTATATCTATTTCATCTAGTTTTTCGTCATGAATAACATCACTTTCTAATCTTAAATCTTCAAAATTTGCATCAGCATAAAGTCTTACTTCCAATCCTTTTAAATAATAAACACCATCACTTATATTAATAACTTTAAATACGGTATCATTACTATAACTATTTCTAGTTACATAATCACCCACTTTTATTTGCATTATATCACCAGTTAAATATATGCAAAAAAACTAGCCATTATGACTAGTCCATATATCCTTGCAAATTTAATTTATTACACATATATTCATATCCCGGTTGGGACTCACTAAAGCTAAATATCTTTTTCTTTTTTACATATAAACTAACTGTTTTATCATTTTTCTTAAATTTTATTCTTGCTCTCGTAATATTTTTTATATCATATTCTTTATATGAAAATAGCTTGCGTACTATTATTACATTATTATCTACTATTACTTTATTATAACTAAGTACAAAAGCCATTATTAATGTTAATACCAATAAAATTCCAGACATCAATAAAAATATATATTTATCTTCTCTAATATAATAGTAACTTATTATACTAACTCCCAAAATAATTCCTGAAAAGGCAAATAAAAGTCCAACATAACTAGATGATTCATGTATAACAAAATTATTACTATTCATATACTTAGTATCAGTATCTAAACAATTTTTAGTAATTGCAAAAATTAAAGAACTACATACAATTATTAATATTATCTCTATATTCATAAAAACATCACCATATATATCGGATAATTAATTATATTATTATTAACACTAATATTTTTGGTAGATAATTTAATACCCATTGGTATATTCCAATTTTCTATTGCAGATTTTAAACTCTTAGATTTAGTATTATCTGCTGACTTAACTTCTAGGGCTGTAATTTCATGATTATATATCACTATAAAATCTAATTCTAAACTTGATCGATAATTAAAATAATATAATTTCATGCCTTTCTTATTTAGTAAATCAGCAATAACATTTTCATAAATAGCCCCTTTATAAATACCTAAATTTCCATTCATTATATCTATTGCAGCATCATTTCCTAGCATGGAAACAAATAATCCAGTATCAGCCATATATATTTTAAAACAATGGGGATTTATGTACCCAATTAAAGGTTTTTCTAAAGATTTTAAATTATAACAACGATTTACAACTCTAGCATCAACCAACCATGCTAAAGCATCACCATAATTTCTAGTTGTAGCATTTTTATTAGCAAGCTTATATTGAAATTTTTTATTTTCCTTAGCAAGTTGGATAGGTATCGAATTAAAACACTCCCTTATTTTATTTTTTTCACCTTGAGCAGCATATTTTATTATATCTGCTTTATAATCTTCAATTATATCATTTTGTAATTTAAAAACATTTTGAAAATTCTTACTTGTAATATATTCATTAACTACCTTAGGCATACCACCAACAATTATATATAATTTAAACAAATCTACAAATTGATTGTGAGTAGCACTAGGTACTGGCCTTCTTCCATCATAATATTTCTTTACAAATTGAATTCCAGCATCATTAATACCATTAGCCCAACAAAATTCTTCAAAATCAAGTGAATACATATCTAAGTATTCTACATATCCCACCGGATAAGAACTAGGTTCGTCCTTATGTAAAACTCCAAGCAAAGAACCTGATGCAATAACATCATATTTATTATAAATAGTTAAAAATTTTAAAGCAGTAATAGCATTTGGACAAGTTTGTATTTCATCAAATATAATAAGTGTTTTCTTAGGTTCAATTATTATACTATTAAATCGTAAAGATATTTGACTAATTATTTCTTCACCTGATAAGTTATCTTCAAATATTTCTTTAAATTGAGGATTTTCTTCAAAGTTTATATAAATATAATTATCATAATATTCTCGAGCAAATTCTTTTATAACATAAGTTTTACCAACTTGTCTTGCTCCTCGCACTATTAAAGTCATCTTATTAGGACTATTTTTCCATTCTATTAACTTATCCATTGCTTTTCTTCTTAGCATTTTTATCACCTATAACTAAAATATCATATTTTTGCCTTAAAATCAAGGAAAAATACATGATATATCATTTTTTTACAGGAAATATTACTTGTTTCCATCATTTTTTTACAGGGAATATTAATTATTTCCATCATTTTTTTACAGGGAATGTTCAAATATTTCTATTAATATATCCCTACTTATTTCTTCAGCCCTTACATTTTCATTTAAATTATGTTTATCTAATATTTCTTTTATATTATTCCAATTATACCCACTCAAATTATTCTTCAAAGTCTTTCTTTTTTGCTTAAAACAAGTTTTCAAAAAATTTTTATATTTATCAAAATCCAACTCTTCTTTATTACTTTTAGGTATTAATCTCAAAACTGTGCTTTCTACTTTTGGCACTGGTTTAAATGCATACTTAGAAACATCAGTTACTTTACTTATATCAAAGTAATAATTAAGTACAACTGTAATATAACCATATTCTTTAGAGTGTGATTTAGCTAAAAA
>CALVKN010000059.1 GCA_944332715.1 uncultured Bacilli bacterium | reverse complement strand
CTCCCCACTGAATTTCGAAGCTATATTAAGAAAACTCCCCACCAGATTTCGATGAAGAGTTATTTTTGCTCCCCACTGGATTTCGAAGAGCTGCTTAATTAATAAGCAATTTTAAATTATTTTTTTCTAGAATAAATTACTAAACCACCAAAGCCTAATATTAATATACCAAAGATGATTGCAACAACTGCTCCATCACTTAATCCTTCTTCTTCAGTTGGATTGCCATCAAAACCTGCCATATTAAAGCCATAATAATCAGCAGCTTCTTCTAAAGAGGTTTCACTTGGATTTAAATCTTCATCTTCAATAATTTCTTGAACCATATCTGAGTAAGATACATCTTCATATGCAGCTAAGGCAGCTTCAATTACTTCTGTACCATCTGTACCAAATCCTAATTGATCAAAAGTATTACCAATTACAATGTATGGAACACTACCATCGGCTTTCTCACCATTACGTTCTTTTGCAGCAAGCATTAAATTGTAATTATCAGCATCACTTACTTCATAGGTAACTATTTCAAAATAATCTTGATATGTATAATAATTATCTGCAAAGTATTCTATGAAATCTCGGCAGTGACTACAACCGCTACTTCTAAATAAGTAAACAGTTACTTTTTCATGATCTGTTAAAGTTGGTAATTCAACATCTGCTTTAGCATTTGGCATAATTAACAAACACAATGCAACCAATATACTTAAAACTACTTTTTTCATTATTTTCCTCCCTAGGTTCAATTATACTTTTTTTGACATTGTTTGTAAAGATTTGATAGTGAATAATTTGTGAAAATAGATTATTTCGATAAATTATTTGAAATTCTTTCCATTTCATAGTCTTGAGTATTCCAAATTCTTTGAGGTATCAATAAAACCTTCATATATGCTACATTGTTTTTCTCATCAACGCTTACGCTAATTACTCTAAATAATGTGGAACTATTAATTAAAAACTCTGCTTGATTAGGAGAATAGCTTATCTCATCACTTAAAAGAGCAATACCATCATCACTACCATCAGGAATTAAATACTCAATTAAAATGTTGGGTTTACCATTTAATGTAAAGGGATCGGTATAGAAGAAACTTTTTTCTTTAATTAAACTGGTACTAGTAAATCCTTCTTCGTATAGATATTTTCCCTCAAGAGCATATAAATCATTAAGTGTAAAAATATTATAACTTTGAAAAGTTGCAATACTTACTCCCCGATATGTTTTAATTCCTCCATTTATTTGGGGGGCTTTATTTATGGCATGGCGAATTTCTTCAGCCAGATGTAGGCTTTCTTCTTTTAATTCTGGAGTTAACCTACCATTTACTTCATAATTCCAATTATTACGAAGTACAGCATTAACATTTCTAAATTGAAGCCCTGTATAACTACGCAAGTTAGCAAGATTCTCATTATTTAATCTGCTTAGATATTCATTTAAAAAACTAGCAAATGTTTTATTTACTTCTGATTCATCACTAAACTTTTGATAATCTTGATGATTCATTTCTTGGATATAACTATCCAACTCTTTTTGCTTATCTTCTCCTATATACCTGAGTAGATAAGATACGTTATAATTAGTTCCTTTTTCCATATTTTCCTACTTCTTACTGTGATCAGTATGTAATTCGATGTTTCTTTTGTTGATGTAACAATCATAGGCATCCCTAATTTCAGGATTCATATAACTTTCTTTTACTTTTAAACTTGCATCACTTTGATACATGCTATTTATTCTGCTGCCACGAATATCACTTAAATCTTTGATGGAAACGAGAGGTTGACCACCGCCGCCGATGCAACCACCAGGACAGGCCATTACTTCAATAAAATCATAATCAAGTAATTTATCAAAATTTTCATTTATTGTTGATACTTTGTTAACAACAGCAATTTTTAAGTAAAATTCTCCCATATCAACAACGGCGTCCTTGATATTTTTTTCACCACGGATAGCCTTAAACTCATAAAAATCTTTCGGTGCTTTTTCTTTATTAAGCATGTAATAAGCAGTTCTTAAAATAGATTCCATTACACCACCAGAAACTCCAAAGATTAAGCCACCGCCGGAGCCTTTACCTAAAAGTTTGTCGTATTCTTTATCTTTTAAATTTTTAAAATCTATTCCTAGTTCTTGAATCATTAATATTAGTTCACTTGTAGTAATAACAAAATCGGTATCGGGATAAAGAGATCTTTCATATTTTTTAGAGATACACGGGGTTAATGATACAGAAATGATTTTTTCTTTGGGTATTTCATACATGTCCGCAAAGTATGATTTAATCATTGCTCCTTGCATAGCAATTGGGCTTTTACAGGTGCTTAAGTTTTTAATAATTCCTTGATGATATTTTTGCACATATAAAACCCAAGAAGGACAGCAACTAGTAAACATTGGTAAATCTTTGTTTTTTACTCTTGTTATTAATTCATTTGCTTCTTCCATAATAGTTAGATCTGCTCCAAAAGTTGTATCAAAAACATAATCAAAACCAATCACTTTTAAGGCACTAACTAGTTTTCCTTCTAAAAATGAGCCGGGTTCAAATCCAAAAGCATCCCCGATAGCAACGCGAACTGCAGGGGCCGTAAAAACTACTACAGTGTGTTCTGTATCATGAATATAATTTAGTACTTCTTTATAATCATATTTGGGAGTTAAGGCTCCAGTTGGACATGTTAAAATACATTGTCCACAATTGATACAATCATTGTCAAAATTGTTTATGCTTTTACATGTTTTAAGACAAGTACCACAATTAATGCATTTTTCTTCGATACGATTTAGGCAAATATTATCTTTATTTACTTCTACTCTATTCATTGTTCAGTTTTAGTTAGTATCTTGTAAGTTTTTACAAGTCTTACTAATATCTCCTTTTCATCAATTTTCATTTCATTAGTTGCAATAAGGGTAGCCAGGCCATTAGCATATAACCACATATTCATAAACAGATTCTTGGCTTCTTCAAAGGAATAGCCATGTTTATTAACTAAATTAATAATTGTTGATTGATTCCATTTTTCATCCAAAACATTTTCGATACTTTGCCAATGTAAATTATTGCTTAAAAATAAACTGATAAATAAATTTTTATATTCTTGAGCAAATTCAACATAAGCAATACATAATGTAATTAAAGCTTTTTTATTATCTACTCTGCTAGTTATAAATTCATCGTATTGATGGGATATTTCTTTATAAATATCACTTTTTATTTCATCCATGCTTTTATAGATGCGATATAATGGCTTGGTCGAAACGTTTAAGGTTTTAGCAAGGCTTCTAGCATTAACACTATCCCAACCTTTGTCATTAACCATCTTAACGGCGACCTTAACAATATAGTCTTTACTAAGTTCTTTGATGGCTGGCATTATATCACTCTCCCTCTAAAATAAGCATCATGGTAACTT
>CALVKN010000058.1 GCA_944332715.1 uncultured Bacilli bacterium | reverse complement strand
TTAATTATTATATAAAAATAAGCATTGAACAAAATTTATCGGTAAGACAACTACGTGAAAAAATCAAAAATAAAGAATATGAAAGATTAGATGATATTACTAAAGAAAAATTAATTATCAAAGAGGAAACTACATTAGTTGATTTAATTAAGAATCCTATTGTTATAAAAAATAGTGCTACCAAAGAAGTAATTTCAGAAAAGGTGCTGCAGAAGATTATATTAGAAAATTTAGATGATTTTTTAAAAGAATTAGGGGATTCATTTTGTTATATTGCTAATGAATATAAAATAAAAATAGGTAATACTTACAATTACATCGATTTACTTCTTTATAATTATGAATATAATTGTTTTATTGTAGTTGAACTAAAGGTAACAGAACTTAAAAAGGAACATATTGGCCAAATAGAAATTTATATGAACTATATAGATAAGAATTTAAGAAAAGTAACGCAAGATAAAACTATAGGAATTATCATATGTAAGAAGGATAATAAATTTATCATGGAATATTGTAGTGATTCCAGAATACTTAGTAAGGAATACAAACTAGTTTAGGGGGTACAAATGAATTATTATAAGAAAATAAAAAATGAATTAATAAATAACGAAATAACTAAAAGAATAAAAGATTATAGTAAAAACAGAAGTGATTTAACTACATATTATAATGTTGGCAAATTACTAAGTGAAGCCGGTAAACATTATGGGGAAAGTATTATCAAAGAATATTCTAAAAAGTTAACTAAAGAACTTGGTAAAGGATATGGATTATCTAATTTAAAAAGAATGCGTCAATTTTACCGTATGATAGAAAAAGGTGCCCCATTAGGGCACCAATTAACATGGAGTCATTATAGAGAATTATTACCCATAAAAGATATCAATGAAATAAAATATTATATTTATATAAGTGAAGAACAAAATCTTACTAGAGATGAATTAAAATGTAAGATTAAAAGCGATGATTATAAACAACTGCCAATTGAATTTAAAAGTAAACTAATATCTAAAGAACAAGTGAAAATTAAATATTTAATTAAGAATCCTATTGTTATAAAAAATAACAATAATAAAGAAATAATATCCGAAAAAATATTACAACAATTAATATTAGAAGACCTTCCATCTTTTTTAGATGAACTAGGTAATGGCTTTTCATTCATTAAAAATGAGTACAAAATAAAAATAGGTAATAGTTATAATTACATTGATTTGTTACTTTATAATTATGAATATAATTGTTTTGTTGTAGTTGAACTAAAGGTAACAGAACTTAAAAAAAACATATTGGTCAAATAGAGGTTTATATGAATTACATACATAAAAATTTAAGAAAAATAACCCAAGATAAAACTATAGGAATTATTATATGTAAAAAAGATAATAAATTTATCATGGAATATTGCAGTGATAAAAGAATCTTATCAAAAGAATACAAACTAGTTTAGGAGGGCAAATGAATTATTATAACGAGATAAAAAATGAATTAGTAAATAATGAGATAACTAAAAGAGTAAAAGATTATAGTAAAAACGTTGGCAAATTATTAAGTGAAGCAGGCAAACATTATGGTGAAAGTATTATCAAAAAATACTCTAAAAAATTAACTAGTGAACTTGGCAAAGGGTATACTACAACAAATTTGAAGTTAATGAGACAGTTTTTTGCTTTTTCAAAAAGTCACACAGTGTGTGACCTATTGACTTGGAGTCACTACAGAACACTTTTGACTTTAAGAGATGATAATAAAGTAAACTTTTATACTAAAATAATTATAGAGCAAAACTTATCTGTAAGACAACTCCGCGAAAAAATCAAAAATAAAGAATATGAAAGGTTAGATAACACTACTAAAGTAAAGTTAATTACCAAAGAAGAAACCACATTAGTTGATCTTATAAAAAACCCCATTGTTATAAAAAATAACAATAATAGAGAAATAATATCTGAAAAAGCATTGCAACAATTAATACTAGAAAATCTTCCGGCTTTTTTAAAAGAATTAGGTAACGGTTTTACTTTTGTCGAAAACGAATACAAAATAAAAATAGGTAATACTTATAATTATATTGATTTGTTACTTTATAATTATGAATATAATTGTTTTGTTGTAGTAGAACTAAAGGTAACAGAATTAAAAAAAGAACATATTGGTCAAATAGAAATTTATATGAATTACATAGATAAAAATTTAAGAAAAATAACCCAAGATAAAACTATAGGAATTATCATATGTAAGAAAAATAATAAATTTATCATGGAGTATTGTAGTGATTCTAGAATACTTAGTAAGGAATATATTCTGGTAGGGTAATGTTCTTAACCTACACAATAATACATATTATCCATAAAATATAATACATTATATAATGTTTTTATAGATAGAGAGAAGAGATTCTCTTTTCTTATGGAAAAATTTATAGTAAAATAGATAATGTAATGAGGTAGTAACATGAATATCTATTTAATAAGTAATGAAAGTTATAGGCTAATAAATAAAGAGATAAAAAAAATAACAAAAGATAACAAATATGAGACTTTTAATTTAAATAAAAGTAGTATAAAAGAAGTTTTAGAAGAAGCATCGTATTTTTCTTTAGATGATAATAAGAAATATTTAGTTGTAACTAATGCAGATATATTTGGTAGTGATAAATTAGATGATAGTATCACCGATTCATTAATTAAATATTTTAATAATCCCAACGAAAATACAGTAATTATTTTTACTACACAAAAACCAATTGATTCAAGAAAAAAAATAGTAAAAGAATTAAAGAGTAAATATAAAGTAATCACTACCCCTAAAATGGATAAAAAAACAATCAATTCCCTACTTACTAATTATGTAAAAGAAAATGATTTTACAATTGATTGGGAAACAGTTAATTACATAATTAATAATTCATATAACAATTTAGATATTATGTTTAATGAAATAGATAAAATAATGCTTTATTATAACTTCCCTTGTCGTATTAAATATCAAGATGTAGTATCAATTGTAGGTACTGAGCTTGATAATAATAACTTTCACTTTGTTGAAGCAGTTGTCTCTAAAAAACTTGATGTTGCCCTAAAAACATTAAATAGTCTTAAAGTATACAAAGTAGATGCTACTGTTTTGACAATATTGCTAGCTAGAGAATATCGCCTTATGTATTATGTTAAAAAAATGTATCAAAATAAAAGTAGTTTGAGTGATATATGTGAGTATTTAAATCTAGCAGATTGGCAAGTAAATAAATTATATAATAATGGTGTTCATTATAGTGAGAATGAACTGCTTAAAAATTTAGTAGATTTATGTAATATTGATATGAATATTAAGAAAGGGCTGTGGGATAAAGATACTGCTTTGTACGGTTTTTTATTAGATGCATGTGTGTGATATGAAAAAGATTCAAAATTTATTTTTATTATTTATGATGTATGCCTTTATTGGCTGGATTTATGAAGTATTCTTAGAGGTTGTTGTTTATAAGTGGGGATTTTCTAACCGTGGTGTTTTATTTGGCCCATACCTACCAGTTTATGGGTTTGGGGCTTTAGCATTCATTTTATGTTTTAATAAATTAATTAGAGATAAGACATTAAAGAAGAAACTTTTATATATTCCGATTATTTTCTTAGGATGTATGATTGTGGCAACTACTTTAGAACTTGTAACTTCTTACATTTGTGAATATTTTACAGG
>CALVKN010000057.1 GCA_944332715.1 uncultured Bacilli bacterium | reverse complement strand
TGGGCACCATTTGGTGAAGGAAAAAACAATATGTTTAGTAATCCAACTTTAGTGGAAATTGGTAAGAAATATAATAAGAGTGCTGCTCAAATTGTCTTGCGTTGGTTAATTCAAAGAGGTGTAATTATTGCTTGTAAATCAACACACAAAGAAAGAATGGAAGAAAATTTCAATGTATTTGATTTTGAATTATCAAGTGAAGATATGGAAGCAATAAAGGCACTTGATACAAGTGATTCATTATTCTTTAACCATCAAGATCCAAGTATGGTTGAATGGTTTGATAAAATGGTTTATGAAAGAAGAGATAAATAAAGTAATTTAGCATTAAAGATATAACTTTAGTGCTTTATAAATACAAAAATTCATGATAAACTTTAGATAATTAGGGAGTAAAAATTATGAAAGTTAAAAATAATTATAACGAATGTATTACTAATTTAGCATGTTCAATTAGAAAATATTTTGGACTTAATTATAAACATAATACTTTGGAATATGTTGATAAGTTGTTGAGTGAGAAAAATCCTAAAAATGTAGTAGTTATTTTATTTGATGGGATGGGTTCTAGAATACTTAAAAGAAATTTAGATAATGATGCATTTTTTATAAAGAACATGAAAAGGGAAATAACAACGGTTTTTCCGGCGACAACTACAGCAGCAACAACTTCAATGCGAACGGGACTTAATCCGGTAGAACATGGATATTTAGGTTGGTATACTTATATTGAACCACTTGATAAAACAATAAAAATGTTTTTTGGAACCAATAAAGAAGATGGAGAGTATAATGTAGAGTTTGATAAAGTAAGAAAGAAATACTTTAATTATAAAGAGATTACTGAAGAAATTAATGATTCAGGAAAGTACAGAGCAATATCTTTGTTTCCTTTTGGAGATAATCATTATAAAGATTTAGATGAAATGTTTGATATTATTGCTAGAGAATGTGCTAGTGATGGTAAAAAATATATTTATGCATATGATGAAGAACCTGATTATACAATGCATGATTTTGGCCCAGATAGTGTGGAAGTAAATAAACTTATAAAAGAAAGAAATGAAAAGGTAGAAAAGTTATGTGAAAATCTCGATGATACAATAGTTTTTGTTGTTGCTGATCATGGACATATTGTTGTTGATAATATATTACTTGATGAATATCCAGATTTAATGGCTATGTTAGAAAGCGTTCCTTCACTTGAAGAAAGAGCAGTATCATTTAAAGTTAAAGATGGAATGCACGATAATTTTGTAAAATTATTTAAAAAATTATTTGGAGATTATTTTAATTTGTATACTAAGGATGAGGTAATTGCTAGTAAGTTATTTGGGGATGGTGAGGAAAATTCACTATTTGAAAGTGCTATTGGAGACTTTGTTGCTATTGCAGAAAATTCAAATAAATCATTAGTTACGAAGAATAGTTCATTGCTTTATTCGCACCATGCGGGATATAGCGATGATGAAGTGTATATTCCTTTAATAATTATTGATAAAACATGAGAAATTAGAACTAATATTTGGAATGTTCCAGGATTATCTGAAGAAGAAAGTAAAAAGCATGAATAAGGAATTGCTAGTGGTATTCCTGTTAAAAGATTTGGTAATCCAGAAGAAGTTGCTAATGTAGCAGCATTCTTAGTAAGTGATGAAGCAAGTTATGTAACTGGATTAATCTATGCAGTTGATGGTGGTATGGGAATGTAAAAAAATGATGGCTAGAAAACTAGTCATCATTTTTGACACTTATAAGATTACTATAATACTTGGTTTTGCCACTTAAAACATCGTTGTAGAAGCCTTGTTTCCAATGGATATAGTCAATGCTTTTTTGAAGTTCTTGCATTTTTTCTTCCAGTTCTTTTAGTTTAGCATTGAGTATTACTTGTCTTTGAGAAATTGATTTTTCTCCTTCAAGACAAAGATTTAAAATAGAAAACGTATTTAAGTTACTAAATACAGATGATATTATAAAATTGCTAGAAAAAAACACATGATTTAAATTTTCATGCGTTTATCCTGAAAGTTAATTTGTTGTCCTTAATTTTTATGATGTATAATGGTATACTTATTATAGTTAGGAATGAGTAGAATATGATTATATTAATTTTATCTTTATTAAATTGGATTTTTTTAGAAAATACTATTCTTAGATTGTTAATTGCATTAGTGCTATTTATAATTGTAGAGAAAAAAAGAAGAGTGGGTAATGCTAATACTCTGATGATTGCTGGTCAGTTTATATCTGCATTTATTATTGTTTTATTTATTGTAACTGTAGTGTTAGCTTTAATTGCTAGATATACACTGTAATTTTATAAATAAAAAAACTCAAGAATCAAATCTTGAGTAATTTTTTTATGGAGCAGGTGATGAGAATCGAACTCACGTCAGGAGCTTGGAAGGCTCTTATTCTACCATTAAACTACACCTGCATTGGCTTCACGTGAAAGATTATATCACATGAAGCTTATATTTTGCAATACTTTTTCTTAATTTTTTTCGTGTTCTTTTTTCCAATTTTCGACTTCTTCAGCATCATCTAGATGAATTTTTGTGTGTCCAATTATTTGATAGTCTTCATGACCTTTACCAAGAATTAATAGAATATCTTCTGGTTCAAGCATTTCGACACCTTTTTTGATGGCTGTTTTTCTGTCAAGTTCAACTTCATAATTGGTAGTTGATACTCCTTTTAAAATGTCATCCATTATTTTGGCTGGATCTTCTGTACGAGGGTTATCACTAGTAAGAATTGCATAATCACTTAATTCAGTAGCAATTCTTCCCATGATTGGTCTTTTGATTGGGTCACGGTCTCCGCCGCAGCCAACAATTGTGATAACACGACCTGTTTTAAGTTCGTTGTAGGCTTCAACAACTTTTTCTACAGCATCAGGTGTGTGGGCATAATCAATTACAGCATATCCACCATTAACTTTGTGGGTTTCACAACGACCTTTCGGAGCTTTTACTTGACTAGTTTTTTCAATTATTGCATCAATGCCATAGCCAAGTGAATGAACTATTGCAAGAGCTGTAATATAATTGTAAACATTAAATTTACTTGTCAAATTAGTTGTAACTTGATAATCTTTATTGTTATACGTAAAGTCAATGTTGGTTTCGGCTGGAGTTATATTAGTATTACTTATGTAATAATCATAACTTTTGTTAAATCCTAAGCGAATTCCTTTATGAAATTTATCAATAAATTTTTGACTAGCTTCATCATCACCATTGACAATTAAGTTTCCATCTTTTGTCAAGTAATCGATAATTTTTAGTTTAGCGTTCAGATAGTTTTCCATTGTTTTGTGATAATCTAGGTGATCTTCGGTAAGATTGGTGAAAGCTACAACATCAAAATGTAAGCCATAAATTCTTTCGAAGGATAGGGCGTGAGAACTTATTTCCATGACAACTGTTTGACATCCACTTTCAACTAAATTAAGTAAAATATTGTATATTGTCAATATATTTGGAGTTGTGTTGTCAGTTTCATCATTAATATTCCTATATTTAAAACCCAGGGTACCAATATATGCACTTTCTTCATTTAATAAGTTTAGTAATTGATAAGTTAGGTAAGCAGTTGTAGTTTTACCGTTAGTTCCAGTTATACCAATTATTTTTAGTTTATTAACTTTATCAGTATAAGCATCTGCTAGAGCATGTTTTAAATATTCTTCAGTAGATGGTACTACTTCTAATGGAACAGAACATTCAACATTCTTTTCAGCCACAACTTTTGTTGCACCATTTTTAATTGCTTCATCAATATAATCATGGCCATCAACTGTATGTCCTTTTATAGCTACAAAAGTTTGACCTGGTTTGATTTTACGCGAATCTATTTCATATAACATATCTAAATTCCTCCTTTGATATAAGTTTATTATAACACGAGTTGTAACTTTACAATAGTTTTTATTGAGTTTACGTGATATAATTGTAAATATGGAGGTTAGTCTGAAAACAAAAAATAAATTTATTTTATAAAATTAAACAAAAAGGGCAGACTTCCCCTTACCCCAAAGAAAGT
>CALVKN010000056.1 GCA_944332715.1 uncultured Bacilli bacterium | reverse complement strand
CTTGGAGCGGATAATGGCATAGGTGTTGCTCAAATACTAAACATATTAGATAGTGATATTCCTGTTAATATCGAAGCTGTTTTTACTGTTAGTGAAGAAACTACCATGGTTGGGGCGGAAAACTTCGATACAACTAAACTAACAAGTAAATACCTACTTAACTTAGATGGCTTTGATGAAAATGAAATTATCATTGCTTCTGCTGATTACTATGACTTAGAAATAGATACAACACCTAATACTACTCCATCTAAATATCAAAATACCTATAAAATTATATTATCAGGGCTTCCCGGAGGACATTCCGGTTATGATATAGATAAGAATCGTGGCAATGCGATAATCATGCTAGCAGAATTTCTAAAAAGTTTTAACATCGAACTAGTAAGTATTAAGGGAGGAACTAAAAACAATGTTTTTCCTACTAAAGCTGAGGCTATATTAAACACTGATGAAGAAATTAATTCTAAAGAATTTATAAATAAATATAAAAGCACATACTCTAACTTAAAAATAGAAGTAATAAAAACCTATTTCTCAAACAAAGTATTAGATAATACTCAAAATCTATTAGAATTTATTAGTGATTTTCCAAGTAAAGCCCTAAATTATAATGAACATAATGAACCAACTACATCCTTAAATCTCGGAGTTATAAATAATGGCCATTTAGAAGTAGGAATGCGTAGTTCTATAAAAAATGAAGCAAATAACGCTTTAGAAATGTTAGATACCTATTGTAATAAAAATAATTTTAAATTAAAGAATGTCGGTTATCAACCAGGCTTTTATTCTAGTGATTCTTCCCCATTAATAAAAAAACTAATTGAAACATGCCCATATGAACCAAAATGCCAAGCAAAATCACTACATATAACTGTTGAAGCAGGCTTTTTTCAAGAGTCTATTCCTGGACTAGAAATTGCTATAATTTCACCCAATATAAAAGATGCTCACTCCCCTAATGAACAAGTAAGCATCAAATCTATTGAAATGACTGACAAATGGTTAGAAGAATTTATCGAGGCTTTTAAGTAACATTAAAAGTCTTTTTATTTTTCTCCTTCCTCAAGCATTGTTGTTATAAATATTCCATATCCCGTTGTAGGATTATCAATTACTACATGGGTTACTGCTCCAATTATTTTACCATTTTGAATAATCGGAGAACCACTCATTCCCTGAACTACTCCCCCAGTTTTATCTATTAATTCTTCATCAGTTATCACAAATGATATATTTTTAACATCCGCAGTTTTTTCTATACTTGTAATATTTATACTGTATTCATTAATATCTTCCCCATTAAGTACTGTATATATAGTTGCATCTCCTACCATTACTTCATCTTCACTAGCAACTTCATATAATTTCTTATTAGGAAGTTCTGCTTCATATATTCCATAAATACCAACATTAGTATTTTTAACTATACTTCCATATATAGTATCATAATAAAACTTAGCATTTTTACTTCCAGGTACTCCACTACTACTTTTATCAATTCCAATAATAAAGTTTCTAAATATCATACCACTTTTAATTTCTACTATACTATTAGTATTAGATTCAACTATTTCATGACCCAATGCCCCAAAAACTTTAGTTTCTGGATCAATATACGAAAGTGTACCAATACCTGTAATGGTATCTTTTACATATAAACCCGTTTTGTATATGTCTCCATCTTTAATAAGTTCTAACTCACTTACTTTTTCTTTTCCATTTCTAACATATGTTACATCAACATATCCAGTACTAACATTATCTTCAATTACATCTGTAAGTTCATCAACAGTATTAACTTCTATATTATTTACTTTAGTTATATAATCTCCTGATTTTATATTAGGATCTCCCTTATTATATTTACCATTTATTTGATAAAACCCTATTACCATTATTCCATCAGAATTTATTTCAATACCTAAAGTTTCCCCACCTGGTATTATATAATCGGAATAAGCCATTACATTAATCGGTAATAGCAATAAACTTAATAATAATATTTTTAATCTTTTCATTTAATCACCATCTATATTTATTATGGTAAAACAATACAAAAATACCAAGCCAATTATTGGCTTGGTAAAATATGGATTATATTAAGATATAGAAACATCTCCACACCTTTCAGGAAAACCGGCATAATTAGAATAATTTCTCGATGTAATAACTTCGCTAGCGGTAGAATAAATATTAGTTAATCTTCCCTTATACATCATTTGAAATTCATCTCCGCAATTTGTAGAAAAGCTTCCATCATTATAGTCACTATTTATAAAATCCCACCATGTCATGCCTTCCTCTGCATAGTAAGTTGTTGTTTCACCAGATACATAATCTGTAAATGTAAATGATAATAATCCAGAATCCGTAACAATATCTAAATCATAAATATTTGATTCTCTTCCATTATTATCTAAAGCATAAATATTAATATTATAATTTGTATCAGCATCTAATCCTGTAAATGCATAGGTATTACTATTGCTCATAACGTATGTATTACCACCATTACTTGAATAATAATAAGTTGTTATATCAGCATCGCCTTCGATAGCATTAACAGTAACAGTAATGCTATTATCTGTTACTTCTAATACTTCTACATTAGAAATATACGGCATATTATATTTATCAAAATACACATAACATTTATCAGAAGCATTGGTTTGCATGACTACTCTTTTAGTGTCATTATTCCAGAATAAAGTTCCACCATTCTCACATTTAGATAAAGTTTCATTAAAAATATATTCATCCCCCAACCACGTATTATTCGCTGATATTTGATATTCTCCGCTATCAACTTCTGTTTCATACATCATAGTTAAAGCACTTGTACTAACAAATTGATTACTCTTTCCACTTTCTATTATTACATTACCATTACTTGGAATTATAAATAAGTAACAAATTACTAATACTATAAATACAATTAATGAAATTACTAGGAAAATACTTTTTTTCTTTAAAGACATAGCAAACACTCCCTTTGTCTTGAAACAAGACTACCTTATAAATAAATTATATGTCTTTATTCAAGACAAGTCAAGCATTTGTTGTCTTAAAATGAGATAATTTGACTGGTGATAATATGATAGGAAAAGTTTTAAAAACGATGCGAAGAAAAACAAATTTAAGTCAAGAACAAATGGGTAAAAAGATAGGTTATGCTAGAAATACTATTTCCCAATATGAAACCGAAACTATACAACCAGACTTTGCTACAATTGAAAAAATAGCCAACGAATGTGGCTATGAAGTATCATTTTATAATAAAGAAACTGATGATAAATTAACTACTGAAAATATAAATAGAAAAGAAATTTAAGCAAAATAAAACTCCCGATTGGGAGTTTTTTGTTATACTACTTACCATTTAGTTAGATAAAGATTTAAACAAATATAGAAAGAACAAAAAGACATACTTTTTATACAAAAACAAACGAAAAGAAAAATAACTAAATGGCTTTCGTTTAATAAATGTTACTTAAATTAATAATTAAATAACATTTACATCTTAAGTATAATATATTAATCTATTTTATGCAAGACCAAACGTTCAAATTATGTCTAATTTTACTTTTAATTTTAAAATTCTGTAAACTGACTCATTTATTTGTTCTTCCGAAATAGTTCCATCTTTAACAGCCTCAATTACTGCAGGTATTTGTGACTCAAAATCAGTTGTACAAATAAGATCATTGCCCGCTAAAACAGCCTTTACTGCAGCATCTTCATCCCCTAAGTAATTACTTATTGCATCCATATATAAATCATCAGTTATTATTACACCATCAAAACCTAAATCATTACGTAATATCTCATGTATATTCTTAGATAATGATGCCGGATTATCCGCATCAACTGATGTAATAATATTATGTGATACAAGGACTATATCAGCACCTGCCTTAATAACTGCTTCAAATGGCAAAAAGTCATTTTTTCTAAAACTATCCAAACTTCTGTTATCAATAGATATACCAGTGTGGGTATCTAAATTATTTCCATACCCAGGAAAGTGTTTTAATACTGAACCAATACCTGCTTCATTCATTGCATTTACAACAGTACTAACATACTCACTAGTTAATGTAGCATTTTGCCCAAAACTTCTT
>CALVKN010000055.1 GCA_944332715.1 uncultured Bacilli bacterium | reverse complement strand
TTCCATTTTCTCACATCCACCATGATTATATCATGAGTAATTGTTTTTTAAAAGGTATTATGTTAATATATACACAGTTAACGGGGATGGTGATTTTATTGGAAGATAATAAGAAAATAGAAAATAGTATTTTAATATATGAATCTGGTAATGATATTAAAGTCGATGTTATCTTGGGAGAGGAAAATGTTTGGCTTACTCAAGAACAAATAAGTAAATAAGGCTAAATCTACAATAAATGAACATATAAAGAATATTTATTCGGAACATGAATTATCAGAAGCAAATACTATGAGAAAATTCGGAAATTCCGAATTTTCTACTAAACCAACTAATTACTACAATCTAGATATGATAATTGCCATAGGTTTTCGGGTTAAATCTCATGAAGGAACTAAATTTAGAATATGGGCGAATGAAAAATTAAAAGAATATTTAGTAAAAGGGTATAATTTAAATGTAGAAAGATTTAAAAATAATGGTGATGATCCATATTTTAATGAACTACTAGATAAAATAAGAGATATAAGATCGAGTGAAAAAGTTTTCTGGAGAAAAATATTAGATATATATGCCACTTCGATTGATTATAACCCTCAAAGAGAAATTACAATTGACTATTCAAAATAAGATGCATTATGCAGTTTCTAATAATACTGCTGCTGAAATAGTTTATAATAGAGTTGATAGTAATAAGGAAAATATAGGACTTACAAATTTTAAAGGAGACATGCCTACTAGAAAAGAAACAGAAATTGCTAAAAATTATTTAACACATGAAGAGTTACAGGTTTTAAATAGGTTAGTATCTGCTTATTTAGACATTGCGGAAATTAATGCATTAAAGAGAAAGGCAATGACTATGCAAGATTGGATTAATGAGTTAGATAGTTTTTTAACGATGACCCATAATGATATATTACGTACAAAAGGAACGGTTTCACATGAAGAGGCTTTAAAAAAAGCTCATGCGGAATATGATAAATATATGAAAGAGCATTTAACTAAAGCTGAAAAAGATTATTTAGAAATTATGAATATAGAACTTAAGGAAATAGAAAGGAATAATTGATGATGCCTTTAAAGAAATTGGAGTAATTGTTTTTTAAAGGGGATTATGATAATATATAAACAGGTGATACACATGTTTGTTGATGAACTTACTATAAAATTAATGGCAGGTCCTGGTGGAGATGGATGCACTTCTTTTAGAAGAGAAAAATATGTACCAATGGGTGGACCAGATGGTGGAAATGGTGGCAGAGGTGCTAGCATTATTTTTAAAGTAGATAAAAGTTTAAAAACATTAATCGATTTAAGTTATCGTAAGATTATTAAAGCAGATAAGGGAGAAAATGGAAAAGGCTCAAATAAATATGGGAAAAATGCTGAAGATATAATTATAAAAGTTCCAGCTGGAACTACTGTTTATAATGCCGAAACTAATGAAGTAATTGCAGATTTAACGGAAAGTGATGAAGAAGTAGTAATTGCTCGTGGGGGCAGAGGTGGTAAAGGAAACAAATCTTTTGCCACTCATGATATGCCAGCACCAAAGTTTAGTGAAAAAGGTGAACCGGGTGAAGAAGTGACAGTTCGTCTTGAACTAAAAGTTTTAGCAGATGTTGGGCTTGTAGGTATGCCAAGTGTTGGAAAATCAACTCTTTTATCAATTATATCTAGCGCTAAACCAAAGATTGCCGCATATCACTTTACGACACTTTCACCAAACTTGGGAGTTGTAAAACTTAAAGATGGTTCATCTTTTGTTATGGCAGATTTACCTGGTTTAATTGAAGGAGCGAGTGTTGGTGTAGGTTTAGGACATGAATTTTTGCGACATGCAATGCGTACCAAAATACTTGCTCATGTAATTGATATGGGGTCTAGTGAAGGCAGAAACCCAATTGATGATTATAAAACTATAAGAAGTGAAATAGAAAAGTATAACGATACTTTAAAAATGAAAAAAGAAGTAATTATAGCTAATAAAATGGATTTGCCTGGATCTCAAGAAAATTTAGCAAATTTTAAGAAAGAATTTAAAAATGCACAAATAATTGAAATAAGTTGTATGGATAATACAGGAATCGATAATTTAATTGAAACATTGGCCAAAGAGTTAGAAAATATTCCGGAAGTAAAATTATATGAAGAAAGTGATTTTAAATTATACAAATTTGAAGATGAAAAACCGTATTCGATAAAAAGAGATGGTAATATCTGGATAGTTAGTGGTAAAGAGATAGAAACACTTCTTAAAATGACTAAATTTGAAGAAGATGAAGGGGCACTTAGGTTTGCTCGTAAGTTTAAAGGTATGGGCATTGAAGATGAATTAGAAAGACTTGGAGCAAAGCCGGGAGATGAAGTACAAATACTCGACTATATGTTTACATTTAAAGATGATGAATATGATAAATAATTTAATGAAATAGATAAAAAATATAGTATAATTTTTTGGGGTGATTTTGTGTTAGATAGAATATCCCTACTTGGCTAAAATAAATAATACAATTGCTAATTTTAGTGGAAAAATGCGTGATATTTATTATAATTATTTAATAAATGAATATGGAGTATCTTTTACATATCATTCTAATGAAAAACCATTTACAAATAGAAAGCTATTTGGTATAATTTAATTGTTAGTGGATATAATATATTAAGTAGATTATATCTACTTGGAGCCATGTGGCCTAAGATTAATTCTTAGATGAGCAAACGGTTCTACCCGCGTTGGCGCTAGGCGCCGCTTTAAAAAGCAACCTTTGGTTGTTTTTTAAATGCTAGAAACGTTTGCTTTTTAGCTCTTTTAATAACTTACGTATTTCCATTATTTCAAAAAATATTTTTTCATTTTTAGATATATATAATTTATGTTTAAATTTATAATCATACTTATCTATAAAGGTTAGCATATCTGCTACTTGAAATAATTTTTCTTTTGTTTTGTCAAAATCATTTATAAAAGATATATTAAAGCCTTTAAATACATCTTCTAAAATTGATGTTAATTGTGCCTGACCATTATCATAATAAACTATTATTTTGTCAAATTTTTGAAAGTATTTAAGATTATTGGAAATTGATTTATTTAATTCTGTAGTTAATTGTTTCTTTAATAACTTATAAGTATCAGTATATTTTTTGTTTACTATAATACTTTTTAATTTAATTGGAGATCTTTTGGTGAAAACAAATAGCGAATTAAATAAACTTTGTCTTTGATTAATGGATAAATCTTTATAATCACCTTTATGTCTGATTAAATCAGCAGTATGAATCATTTTAGTAAATTGTAATTTATTTAATCTTTTATTCAGCGCATTTAAAAAAGGTTCTATATTATTAAGAGAACTGTGAAATACAATTGATACAACATATAAATCTGAGGCATTATCATTAACTCCAAAATCTCCAGATTCATCGATAAAGATGTTTAATTCTTTCATTGTAACTCCTCTGAGCCTTCTTACAACATCTTTATCTCACACTTGTAATTATATATTATAAACTATATTGTTAATTATCGCTAGAGTTAATGAATAATTTATATTATTAATTAACTTCTATTACATCCCCAATTTTTAATCCAACACTAGTATCTTTAGGCAATACTAAAATACTAGTGTTTTTATTATCTTCCATTACTTTAATATATTTATACTTAGGTAAATTTCTATAAATATATAATATAGCATTATTTTTATTATTAATTACTATATAATCATTATTATTACTAAAGAAGGTATTAAAACTATTTTTATTTCTATATATTTTATTTACAGTTATATTCATAATAAATTATATGTTAGTAATTGAAAAAATATTAATTTAATGATATTATTTTATTATAGGAAATAGGTGATAAAATTGAAACCAAGAACTAGAATAATACTTTTAAGTGTAATATCAATATTAATTGTAGTAACTATAGTACTAGGAGTAACATACTCATTTATGCAAGCAAATATTGAATCTTCTTCAGTAACTGATGTAAGTTTATCAAGTTGTGCCAATATTACTCTAACAGATACTGGAGAATCTATTAATTTAGGTAATAGTTATCCAATGAGTAAAACTAGAGCATTAGAAACTACACCATATACTCTTACAATTACTTCTTCTTGTGAAGATGGTAGTGGTTATAATCTTTATTTAGCAACACTTAGTACTAATACTTTAAGTGCTTCAAGTATTCATTATATCATTACAGAACATGGTAATCAAAATATAGTAGTTGAAGGAATGCTTAGTGATGCTAGTGATGGTATAAGTGATTTTGAAGACTATGATATAGATCAGCTTAATAATGGAATTAATGGTACATATGGAAGTGTATATAGATTATATAGTAGTGGTATACAATATAATTCAGAAGTGTCATATGATTTATATTTATATATAGATGAATCAGTAACTAATGAAACAATGGGACAAACTTTTGTAGCAGGTGTTGCCGTTAAGGCATCTGATTATGATTTTGCAACAGTTAATGGTGTATCAGTTACTGAGGCAACTACTGATTCAATAACAGTCAGTGTAAATGCAAGTAATGGAACTAATAATATTACAAACTATTATTATTCGATAAATAATGGTGAATATGTAAGT